>NZ_JBYIRL010000023.1:0-142177 GCF_057708125.1 Actinacidiphila sp. bgisy145 | reverse complement strand
TGGACCCCAACGAGGTCGCACATCGGGGCGCGCCCAGGGGTCACCATGCGCCGCCTCCCGTGCCCGTGTGCGCCGGGCGCACTTCTCGGCGGGCGAAAAGATACCCGCCCCGAGGGGCGGGTTCGGCGGGCGGAGCGGCACCCGGTGGGCAGGGCGGGTCGGACAGGCGGTCGGGCAGTCGATCGAGAGGGGAATAAACGTTCGACAGATCCGAATAACCGCCGAGCGAGCGGGGTACCACTAAGCCAGCAGGTCGCGACGGGGCGGGCGGATCGGCGGCAGCAGGCACGGTAACAACTCCTTTAGTCCTGGCCAACGATTTTCGCCCAGGTGACTACCCCTCCGCTCCGGCGATCATGTGGGTTGCGGGCATATGCACACCGTGACCTGAATCACGCATGCCTTTCGGCCAGCAATTTGGCGGGTTCACACCTTCCACCACGCCAGGAAGGAGCTCCACAGCCCCTTCTGCTGCTTGCCCTGCTGCGCCTGACCCGCGGCCGCGGCCGCCGGCCTGGCCTGCGCCGCGGACCGCGACTCCCTCGGCGTGACCGGGTCGAACCGGGCCGGCAGCGTGGCCAGCGCGCGGTTGAACGGACCGGGACGCCAGGTCAGGCTGTCCACCGGCACCGCCAGCTCGATGTCCGGCAGCTCGTTGAGCAGGTTCTCGATGGCCGCGATCGTGATCAGCTGCGCCGGGTCCTTGGCCGGGCAGCCGTGCGGGCCGGTGCTCCACGCCAGGTGGGCGCGCTTGCTCAGCAGCTGGCGCGAACCGGACAGCGCCGGGTCGGTGTTGGCCGCCGCGAAGCTCACCAGCACCAGTTCACCCGCGTCGATCCGGCGCCCGGCGAACTCGATGTCGGCCACCGGGTAGTGGGGCGCGTAGTTGGACATCGGCGGGTTGTTCCACAGCACCTCGTCGATCGCGTCCTCGACCAGCAGCCCGCCGTCGGAGTAGCGGTCGTCGGAGAGGATCAGGCACAGGCTGTTGCCGATGAGGTTGCGCAGCGGCTCCACGCCCGAGCCCAGCAGCAGGATGAGCTGGTGGACCATCTCCTCGTCGCTGAGCTTCGCCGGGTGCTGCATCAGCCAGGAGGTGATGTCCTCGCCCGGCTGCGCCCGCCGCAGGGCGACCAACTCGGAGACGGACTGGACCAGCACCTCGTTGGCCTTCTCGGCGTTGACGCCGTCGAAGATGCCGGTGATGCCGAAGATGACCCGGTCGCCGATGTCCGCGGGGCAGCCGAACAGCTCGCTGAAGAAGAGGATCGGGACCATCTTGGCGTAGTCGTTGAGCAGGTCGACCGCGCCGCGGGTGCTGAACTGGCCGACCAGGTAGCGGGAGACGCGGTCCACGTTCCGCTTCAGCTGGTGGCTGTCGACCCTGGCTATCGTGTCGGTGACCGCCTGGCGCAGCCGCAGGTGGTCGGCGCCGTCGGTGAACATGCAGTTCGGCCGGTAGGCGAGCAGCGGCACCACGGGGCTGTTCGGGGGGACCTTGCCCTCGTTGAAGGCCCGCCAGCGGCGCGAGTCCTTGCGGAAGGTGTCGGGGTCCTGGAGGAGTTGCAGCGCGGCCGAGTAGTCGGTGACGAGCGTGGCGTCCACACCCGGCGCCAGCTCGACCGGCGCGGTCGGACCGAAGTTCCGCATCCAGGCGTAGTACGAGTCCGGGTCCGCCTGGAACTCGGGTCCGTACAGGGGCACTCGGCCGTGGGCGGGGCAGCCGGGCGGCGGAGAGGGGAAGCCTTGGTCGGTACTCACGTCGTGCTCCTAGTGGTACGCGTCTGGAGATACCGGACCAGGGCGATCAATGCGTCGGCGGATGACTTCTGGTCGCGGGCATCACAGGTGACGATGGGGGTTTCTGGCAGGAGGTCGAGCGCGTCGCGCAGTTCGTCGTCGGGACGCATCGGCGTGTCGTCGAAGTGGTTGACGGAAATCGCGTAGGGCAGTCCGTACTGTTCCACCAGGTCGATAACAGGGAAAGACTCCTTCAGGCGTTCCGGGTCGACCAGGATCAGCGCGCCGAGCGCGCCGCGGGTCATGTCCTCCCACACCTGGACGAAGCGTTCCTGCCCCGGGGTGCCGAAGAGGTAGAGCACCAGGTGCTCGCTCAGCGTGATACGGCCGAAGTCCATCGCCACCGTGGTCGTGGTCTTCCCCCGCACCCCCTTGAGGTCGTCGACCAAGGCCCCCGCCTGGGTCATCCGCTCCTCGGTGCGCAGCGGGGGAATCTCGGACATGGTGCCGATGAACGTCGTCTTTCCGACCGCGAAGTGCCCCACGACCAGGATCTTGGCCGCGGTCTTCACTGCTCCGTCGAGATAGACGCCATCAGCCGAATCGGGCCTGGAGCCCATTCAGCACCTCCTGCAGGAGCGATACGTCGGCGAGTTGGGCCCGAGGCACCGGCGGCCGTACGACGAGGTAGCCCTCCGACGCGAGGTCGGACAGCAGCACCTTGACGATGCCGATCGGGAGCTTCATGTGCCCGGCTATCTCGGCCACCGAGAGCATTCCGCCGCCGCACAGGTCGAGGACGCTGTGCTTCTCCGGGTCGAGATGGACGGGGCGCGGCTGGTCGGACGCGGTGACGAGCGTGATCAGGTTGAACTTGTCGTCGGCCGGCAGCCCGCGCCCGTTGGTGATGACATACGGACGCACTAAATCCGTGGACTGCGCCAACGGCTCTTCCGCATGGTTCATACCTGGGTACTCGTGTTTTCGCGAGGCGGCGCGGTCAGGACCTTGCCGAGTTGGCCGACGAGCTGCTGCATCCGGAAGGTGATCGACGCCATGTCGACGTCCGGCGCGGAGGAGACGGCGAGGTAGGCACCCGCGCCGGCGGAGATGAGGAAGACCCAGCCGCCGTCGAACTCCACCAGCGTCTGCCGCCAGGTCATCTGCCCGTCGCCGGCGAAGGCGCCCATCGTCCGGCTCAGCGACTGGATGCCGCTCATCGCCGCGGCAACGGTGTCAGCCTCGTCCTTGCGGACGTGCTGCGAGCGGGCCATCAGCAGCCCGTCCGCGGAGATCAGGACGGCGTGGCGTGCCCCGGGGACCTCCAGGGCACTCTCAAGCATCCATGACAGGTCGTTGTTCACTGCGATTCATGCCCTTCCCTGTTTGCGGAGCGCCCGGACTGAGTACCGAGCTGGAAGGCGCCCATGATCGAAGCGGCTTCCTCGTTGGTCCGGGTGGGAGGCGCGGCGGGGGCGTCCACACTCGGCACGATGGAGATGGAGCCCTTGCGGCTCCTTCTCGGCAGGCCGCCGGGCGTCGACGTGGCGGAACGCTCCACCGGTGCGCCGGGTCCGGCAACCACCCCGTTGGGTGCGGGTGCAGATACAGGTGCTTGTGCGGGCACTGAGGTGCGGGAGGCGGGGGGCTCTTTCGGCTCGGGCATGTTCGTCAGAAGCTCCTCGGGAAGAAGCACCACCGCACGTACGCCGCCATAGGGGGAGGAGGAGTCGACGGACACGTTGAAGCCGTACCGCTGGGCGAGCACGCCGATCACCGCGAAGCCGAACTGCGGCGGGTTGCCCAGACCGGCGATACCGGTCTGGCCCTGGCCCGACAGCAGCTGGTCGGCGCGCGCCTTCTCCTCCTCGTTCATACCGACACCGGCATCGTCGATGATGATGCAGACACCCTTGGGCACAGTGCGCGTGGTGATGTCGATCGGGGTGTCGGGGGCCGAGTAACTGGTCGCGTTGTCCAGCAGTTCGGCCAGGGCCAGCGCCACCGGCTCGACCGCACGGCCGGTCAGGGCGAAGTTGGTCTGCGACCGGATCTCCACCCGGGTGTAGTGCCGGATGCGGCCCTTGGCGCTGCGCACCACGTCGTAGACCGAGGCGGCGACCCGCTGCCGGCCGAGCCATCCGTCGCAGAGCACGGCGATGGACTGGGCGCGCCGGCCGAACTGCGAGTTCATGTGGTCGATCTCCAGGAGGTCCTGGAGGACGTGGTGCTCGCCGAACTTCTCCTGGGCCTTGGAGATGCTGACCTGCTGCTCGTTGGCCAGGCCCTGGAGCGTCCGCATGGAGGACTTCAGCGCGCTCTTGGTGGCCTCCTCGGCGCGGACCCGGGCCTCCCGCACCGACTCGGAGTAGCCGCCCTCGAGTTCCGCGTAGCGGTTCTCCAACTCGGCCTTCTCGGCCCGCAGTCTGGCTCGGGCCCGGCGGCCGCGGATGATGACGGTCGCGGCGGACGGGGCGCCGACGATCAGAGCCCAGAGCGCTGGATCCTGTATGTAATGCGTCATGAGACTCTCTTCAAGCGACTAGACGACCACCAGGGACGGAAAGGGGCTGCGTCTTGGCGTCCGGGAGTACTGATGTGCGCGGGCGCCCGGTCGGTACCCGCGCGACCCGGGGCGTCGCACGCGCCTTGCCGGCGGCAGCGCAGATGCGTCGGCACCACGAGGATCGCCCTTATGCCCGACTGCGGCATGGTGCTCCTCGGTGTGGTGGACCCTCTCGAACCGATCGCCGTCTGTCCTGCACGCTCATTGGCTAGCCTGGCAAGCGGGGCGATCGTACCACCATGATCAGACACGGGGACGGCAAGTGCCGCTGGTACGTGAAATTCTGACGTCACGTCAGTACAATGCGCCGCCGCGATTGCGGCCAATGGCCCGGCGGGTCCGCCGCTTTGCCCGGATGCGTGCCCCGTGGGGCGCGGCGGACGGGCGTGACGAAAGGTGCGCGAGGGCCCAAGTGCCCCGCCCGCTCACACGTTTGTGAACGTATGGAGAAGATCGTGGCCCGGCCGCCTGGAAGGGCGACCGGGCCACGGGGCTCGTCGGGTGGGACGCCGGGATCGGGCGCCCCGGTACGGCTCAGACGTTGACGCCGAAGTCCGAGGCGATACCGGCCAGACCGGACGCGTAGCCCTGGCCGATGGCGCGGAACTTCCACTCGGTGCCGTGCCGGTACAGTTCGCCGAAGACCATCGCGGTCTCGGTGGAGGCGTCCTCGGTCAGGTCGTAGCGGGCCAGCTCGCGGCCGTCGGCCTGGTTGACGATCCGGATGAAGGCGTTGCGGACCTGGCCGAAGCTCTGGCCGCGGCCCTCGGCCTCGTAGATGGAGACCGGGAAGACGATCTTCTCCACCTGGGGCGCCACGCCGGCGAGGTTCACCTTGATCTGCTCGTCGTCGCCGTCACCGCCGCCGGTGAGGTTGTCACCGCTGTGCTCCACCGAGCGGTCCGGGCTGGCCAGGTTGTTGAAGAAGACGAAGTGCTGGTCCGACAGCACCTTCCCGGCGCCGTCGCACAGCAGCGCCGAGGCGTCCAGGTCGTAGTCGGCACCGGTGGTGGTGCGCACGTCCCAGCCCAGCCCGACCGTGACCGCGGTCAGCCCGGGCGCCTCCTTGCTCAGCGAGACGTTGCCGCCCTTGGAAAGAGTCACGCCCACGAACTACCTCCGGTTGTCCTCGTGGCTTCAGCGTTCGGTCACCTGCCGTTCCCGACGCCGCGGGGGTGCGGCACGGTTCCCGGCGGGCGTGCGGGCCAAAAGCCCCACGCCCGCCAGGTGACCGGCCTCACTCGTCGGAGTCCTTCTTCGACGGGGAGGCCGCGTAGGCCTGCCCCGGCGTCATCGCGACCCCGTTGATCTCGACGGTCTTGTAGGTGCTGACCTGGGCGCAGGAGTTGGACTTGTCCGCGGTCTCCGC
The DNA here is from genome assembly GCF_057708125.1 of Actinacidiphila sp. bgisy145. Classification (NCBI taxonomy): domain Bacteria; kingdom Bacillati; phylum Actinomycetota; class Actinomycetes; order Kitasatosporales; family Streptomycetaceae; genus Actinacidiphila; species Actinacidiphila sp. bgisy145. The sequence goes on along the minus strand of NZ_JBYIRL010000023.1, from coordinate 136,502 downwards.
GTGCGCGTTGCTCAGTGCCTGCTTGGTGTCGCTGGACGAGGCGGTGCCGCCGGGGAAGCTGGTGCCGCTGGGCCAGTCGGAGCCGATCACCAGCGTCAGCCCGGCGGCTGTGCCCTGCTTGACGTGCGAGGACGGCAGCGACAGGGCCTTGGCCACGGTCTGTGCCTCGTCCTTCGCGCCGGGGCCGTAGGTCAGCGTCGTGGTGGCGGTGGCGTCGGCGTTGCCGGTGCTGGTGGCCGGGTTGAAGCCCTGGTTGATCAGCGCGTCGGCGATATCGCCGGCCCGCCCGCCGACGGTCGTGCCGTTCTCCACCGAGACCGTGACCTGGGCGGCCGGCACGGTGGCGGTCGGGCTCGCGGTCGCCGAGGCGGCCTTGGACTTCTTGCCGCTCGACGTGGTCAGCGACGTGTCGTTGGCGATGGTGGAGAAGAGCGTCTGGGCGCCGTCGCCCACCACGACCCGGTTGGCGTTGGTCGGGTCGGCCGCGGTCTGCATCGTGGTGAAGGTGATCCGCTTGGTGGGCACCTTGTTGATGTCGTCGGCCAGGCCGATCAGCTTCTTGATGGTGCCGAGCCCGTCGTCCACGGTCAGCGCCTTGGTGGCGGCGTTGGCCAGCTTGTAGACGGACGCCGGGTTGGTCAGGGTGCCGGCGCTCTTGAACTTGCGGATCAGCGAGCTGAGGAAGGTGTGCTGGGCGTAGGTGCGCCCGAGGTCGCTGCCGTCGCCGAAGCCGTGCCGGGAGCGCAGGAACTCCAGCGCGCCGACGCCCTTGAGGGTGTGGCTGCCCTTGGAGAGCTTCAGGTGGGAGTAGGTGTCGTAGACGTCGCCGCTCACGCAGACCTGCACCCCGCCGACCGCGTCGGACATGCTGACCACGCCGGAGAAGTCGACCTGGATGAAGTGGTCGATCGGGATGTTCGTGAGCTTGTGCACCGTGGCCACCTGGCACGCCTGCCCGTACGCCAGGGCGCTGTTGATCATGCCGTAGTAGCCGCTGGTCTTCGTCCCGGTCTTCGGGTTGGTGCAGGCCGGCACGTTGACCATGGTGTCGCGGGGGATGCTCATCACGGTGGCGTTGGAGCGGTCGGCGGAGATGTGCAGCACCATCTCGACGTCGGCGTTCTCCCCGGACTGCACGCCGGTGGTGGCGCAGCCGCCGCCCAGCTTGCAGTCCTCGGTGGAGGTGCGGCCGTCGCTGCCCATCACCAGGATGTTGATCGGGGTGCGGCCGAAGGCGTCCGCCTTCTCGGTGCCGGCGGCGTCCTTCCCGACCCCGTCGGTGAGCGAGACGCTGGTGATGTTGCCGTTGAGGTGCTGGTAGAGCCACCAGCCGCCGCCCGCGGTGAGGACCACCAGCAGCGCCGCGCCGATCGCGATACCGCGCAGCACGCGCCGCTTGCGGGTGGGGCGCCTGGCTCGGCTGCCGCCCTTGCGCCGGGACCCGCCGCCCTTGCCGCGCGCGGCGGCCCGGGCCGCGGCCCGCCCGCCGGTCGGCGGGGCGTTGCCGTCCGGGGCGGCACCGGCGGCGTGGCCGCCGGATATCCGGCCGTCGCCCGCCTCGACGCTGTCGCCGCGGGCGCGGGCCCGGCGGCCGCCGGGCACCGCGTCCTGGGCGCGGCCGGCGTCACGGCTGTCGTGGGCCCCGCTGCGCGGCCCCGGCGGCTCCGGCCCGCGGCCGTGCCTGACCCGGCCCTCCGGCGGGCCTCCGGCCGGCCTGCCCCAGGGGTCACTCATCTCCCACTCCCTTGTCCGAGCAGCCCTCTTGAGGCCCGCGGCCGGTTACGTTGGGTGAAGCGACGGTTTCACTCCGTTTCGCACTTGCGCAATGCGGCAAGAATAGGCCATGCCGCTGTGCGGACCGGAGGAATGCGGGCGGGATCACGATGCGGGCGACCTGCGGTACCGGCGTCCCGGCGGTCCTTCCGTCCCCCGTTCCGCCACGTCATCTGCACGTTCTCCGTCCATTTTCCCGACGGTGTGCGCGATCACCATGGTTCCCGGGTTACGCAAGCTCTAAAGTGTTCGCCATGCGAGCGACGGTGACGCGAAGCAGGAGGGCGCCGGTGGCCTGGGAGACGGCCGAACTGGAAGGCGGACCCGCGGACGGCACACGGGTACGGGTGGCCGGACGCCCCAGGGTGCTCCAGGTGTCTGTGGCCTGCCCGGTGGAGGAGGGCGCGACCGGGGTGAACGTGGCCGCCGTGTCGGTCTACCGCCGCAGGAACGGCCCGGAGCCGCTGCGCTACGGCTGGGACAGCGCGAGCCCCTGAGGCCGGCCCGCACCAGCCCGCACCGGCCCCCGTACCGGCCCGTACAAACGGTCGAACCCGCGACGCGCGTACCCCGCCCGGCGGTGGCGACCTGCTACGACCGGAGCCCGGCCCGACACCACCGGGTGACAGCGGGCGAAGACGCCCCTCCCGCGCCACAAGGATTGCTAGGTTGCGCAATCGAAAGCGGGGCAACCCCTGGGGAAACCGGCGTATCGCCAGATCCGGGGTACCCGGCGGCGCAGGGTCGGAGAGGGAGTACATGCCGGGTCGTCACAGCGGAGTTCCGGAAGGCCGCACCGAAGGCCGTCCCGGCAGGCCCACCGGCCGGGGCACCGGCAGAGCCGCCGGCCGGGTCGGCGGCGGCCGCGGCGCGGGCCCGGCCGCGACGGACGGGCCGCGGCGCCGCCGCAGCCGCCGGGGGCTGGTCGCCGCGAGCATCGCCTCCGCGCTGGTGCTGCTCGCCTCCGGATGCGGCTGGATCGCCCTGCACACGAGCCGGCCGCGCACCTTCACCGCCGACGGCATCAGCGGCAAGCGGCCCGCCTCGGGCGACGGCCAGAACATCCTGCTGATCGGCTCGGACTCGCGGGCGGGCGGCAACCGCGCGCTGGGCGGCGGCAGCGGCGGCGTCGGCCGCTCCGACACCACCTTGCTGCTGCACGTCTACTCCGACCAGCGGCACGCGGTGGGCGTCTCGATCCCGCGCGACGCGCTGGTCGACGTCCCGCCCTGCCTGCTGCCCGACGGCACCTGGTCCAAGCCGCAGCAGGACGTCATGTTCAACTCGGCCTTCGCCACCGGGCTGACCGCGACCGGCAACCCCGCGTGCACGCAGAACACCGTCGAGCAGCTGACCGGGCTGCGGGTGGACCACACCGTCGTGGTGGACTTCGCCGGCTTCGCCGCCATGACCGCCGCGGTCGGCGGCGTCCAGGTCTGCCTGCCGCAGGACGTCTACCAGCAGGACCTCAGCCCCGGCCGGGCCACCCGCGGCGCACTCGTCTTCCACCAGGGCCTCCAGACCGTGTCGGGACAGCAGGCCCTGGACTACGTCCGCATCCGGCACGGCATCGGCGACGGCTCCGACATCGGCCGGATGAAGCGCCAGCAGGCGTTCCTGGCGAGCCTGTTCAAGAAGATCAAGGCCGAGGGCTTCGACCCGACCGTCCTGCTGCCGCTGGCGAACGCCGCCGTGCGCTCGCTGACCGTCGACCCCGGCCTCGGCTCCGCGCCCGCGCTGCTGAAGTTCGCGATGTCGCTGAAGAACATCGACCTGCGCAACGTCCGCTTCGTCACCGCCCCCTGGCGGTACGACGGCCCGCGCGTCGCCCTGGTCCAGCCCGCGGCCGACCGGCTGTGGACGGCGCTGCGCGCCAACCGCCCGCTGCCGGCCGCCACTCCGGCACCCGGCGCCACGCCCACCGCGTCCGCCGCCCCGTCCGCCACCGCCACCGGCCGCCCGGGCGCCGGCATCGACGTCGCCGTGGACAACGCCACCACCGTCGCCGGGCTCGCCGCCCGCGCGGCCGGCGCGCTGACCGCCGACGGCTTCACCGTCACCCGCACCGGCAACGCGCCCGGCCAGGCGCCGACCACCACCGTCATCGAGTACGGCGCCGGGGAGCAGGCGCAAGCCGCCACCGTCGCCCGGCTCTTCCCCGGCGCCCAGGTGCAACCCGCCCCCGCCGCCGGCCTGTCCGGGGTGCGCGTCGTCCTCGGCCCGGACTACGCCGCCGCCACCGCGGCGTCGGCGCCGCCGGAGGACACCAGCCCGCCGCGCGCCGCGAGCGACAACCCCTGCTCCGACCTGTCCTACGGCGGCCCGTCCGGCGCCCCGGCCCCGGCGGCGACCGCCGCGGCGCCCACGCCATGAGCAGGACCGGCGGGCGGCGGGCGCCCGTTCGCTCCGGCGGCCGGGGCAGGGCACCTGCGTACCCTGGTTGCTGCACATCGCCGCGGTCTGGGAGGTTCACGTGACAAGGTCTGGCGGACAGCTGGGCGAGCCCTCGGCCGAGGTGCTGCAGAGCGTGGCCGCCTCCTTCGGTCTGCTCGCCTCCCCGATGCGGCTGCACATCGTCTGGATTCTGGCCCAGGGCGACTGCGACGTCACGGGCCTGGCCGAGAAGGTCGGCGCCACGCTCCCCGCCGTCAGCCAGCACCTGGCCAAGCTGAAGCTCGCCGGACTGGTGCACGCCCGCCGCGAAGGACGCCGCCAGGTCTACCTGGTGGACGACCCGGACGTGGTGACGGTGGTGCGGCTGATGCTCGGCCAGCTCGCCGACCGCACCACCCCGGCGCGGGGCGGCATCCGTGGCCTGGGCGCCTGACCGGCCCACCGGCCACGCCCGCCCGCCGACCGCCCGCGTCCCCACCGCCCGGCGGCCGGACGGCCGCGCGGACCCCACCGCGCTGGAGGCGCTGCGCGACCTGGCGAGCGGCCCGCGCGGACTGACCGAGGCCGAGGCCGAGGAACGCCTCGCCCGCCACGGCGAGAACACCATCCCCGGCCGCCGCCCCGCCTCCTGGCCCCGCCGCTACGCCCGCGCCCTGCGCGACCCCTTCACCGCGGTGCTGCTGGTCCTCGGCCTGGTCTCCGCGCTGGTCTCGGCCTGGGGCACCGCCTGCGTGATCACCGTACTGGTGCTGGTCAGCAGCGCGTTGCGGTCCCGCACGGAGTACCAGGCCGACCGGTCCGCGGACGGGCTGCGGCACCTGGTCGCCGCGACCGCGACCGTACGGCGCCGGGCCGGCCCGGCCGCTGCGCCGCGCTTCCGCGAGATCCCGGTCGAACTACTGGTGCCCGGCGACGTCATCCGGCTGGGGCCCGGCGACGTGGTCCCGGCCGACGTGCGGCTGCTGCGCGCCCAGAACCTGGCGCTGCACCAGGCCCCGCTCACCGGCGAGTCGGTGCCCGTGCCCAAGCGGCCCGACGACAGCCCGCCGCAGACCGCCGGGCCGTACCAGCGCGCGCACCTGTGCTTCCAGGGCAGCAGCGTGGCCTCGGGCAGCGGCACCGCGCTGGTCACCGCGACCGGCGCGCACACCCGGTTCGCCCGCGCCTACCCCGCGCCCGGCCGGCGCCGGGAGTCCGCGTTCGACCGCGCGGTCAACGGCATCTCCTGGATGCTCGTCCGGTTCATGCTGCTCATCCCGCCGCTGGTGCTGCTGGCCGACGCCGCGGTGCGCGGACGGGGCCTGGAGACCCTGCCGTTCGCGGTGGCGGTCGCGGTCGGGCTGACCCCGGAGATGCTGCCCGTGGTGGTCACCACGGTGCTCGCCCGCAAGGCCGCCGCGCTCGCCCGCGAACACGGCGTCATCGTGCGCTGGCTGCCCGCACTGCACAACATCGGGGCGATCGACGTGCTGTGCACCGACAAGACCGGCACCCTCACCTGCGACCGGCCGGTGTACGACACCGCCCTGGACGCGTACGGCCGCCCGGACCCGGACGTCCTGCACTGGGCGGCCGTCAACAGCCTGTGGACGCTCCAACTCGCCGACCTGCCGGCCCCGGACGCGCTCGACGAGGCCGTCCTCGACGCCGCCGCCCCGTCCGCCGCCCACCACGCCTGCGACGGGGTGGCCGCGCTGCCCTTCGACCCGGTGCGCCGGCTCGCCACCGCGGTCGTACGGCGCGCCGGCCACCGCGACCGGCACACGCTGGTCGTCAAGGGCTCGGTGGAAGAGGTGCTGGCGCGCTGTACGCGGCTGCGGGCCGGGGGCGCCGCGGAGGTGGAGCCGTCCGCGCCCGAACTGCCGCTGCCCGACGCTCCGTCGGCGCATCCGGCCCCGCCCGAGCCGCCCCCGCCCGAACCGCCCGCGCCCGGCACCCCGCGCCTGGCCGCCGTACCCGGCGCCCTACCCGCGGCGCTGCCCGCGCCCGGCGCCGAGCTCGACCTCGACGCCGCCGGGCGGGAACGCCTGCTCGCGCTCGCCGCCGCGCTGTCCGCCCAGGGGCTGCGGCTGCTCGCGGTCGCCCTCGCCGAACGCCCGGCCCGTACCGGCGCCTACGGCCCCGCCGACGAACAGGGCCTGGCCTTCGCCGGGTTCGTGGTGCTGCGCGACGCCCCCGCCGACACCGCCGCCGACGCGCTCACGGCGCTCGCCGGGCGCGGCGTCGCGGTCAAGGTGCTCACCGGCGACCACCCCGGCACCGCCGCCCGCGTCTGCCGCGACCTGGGGCTGGCGCCCGGCCGGGTGCTCACCGGCGACCGTATCGACGCCATGGACGACACCGCCCTGGCCCGGCGCGCCGAACACACCGCGGTCTTCGCCCGCTGCACCCCGCAGCACAAGGTGCGGGTGGTCCGCGCGCTGCGCGCGGCCGGCCACACCACGGGGTTCCTCGGCGACGGCGTCAACGACCTGCCCGCACTGCACGCCGCCGACGTCGGGATCTGCCCGCGCGACGCGGTGGACGTCACCCGCGAGGCGGCCGATGTGGTGCTGGCCGCGAAGGACCTCACCGCGATCGACCACGCCGTCACCGCCGGCCGGCACGCCACCGGCACCATCGCCACCTACCTGCGCATCGCGCTGTCCTCCAACCTCGGCAACGTAATCGCGATGCTCGCCGCCGGAGTGCTGCTGCCCTTCCTGCCGATGCTCCCGGCCCAGGTGCTGCTGCAGAACCTCTGCTTCGACGCGGCCCAACTCGCCCTCGCCCACGACCAGCCCGGGCCGGCCGCGCTGCGCCGCCCCACCCCGCTGCGCACCCGCGACTTCCTGCGCTTCATCACCGCCTTCGGCCTGGTCAACGCCGCCGCGGACCTGGCCACCTTCGCCGCGCTGGCGCTGCTCGTGCCCGACTCGGTCCACGCTTCCGGCCAAGCCGCCTTCCACTCCGGCTGGTTCACCGAGAACCTCATCACCCAGGCGCTGGTGATGGTGCTGCTGCGCGGCGGCAACCGGGCCCCGGCGCCGATCCGCACCGCCGCGGCCGCACTCGCGATGATCGGCCTGCTGCTCCCCCTGCCCCCGCTCGCGGGCGCGCTCGGCCTGACCACCCTCCCGCCGGCCTACTACCTGCTGCTCAGCGCGATCCTCGCCGTGTACGCGGCGGTGCTGCTCGCCACCAAGTCCCGGGCGGCCAGGCTGCGTTCGGACGGCGCCCGCCCCGCCGACGCGCGGCCGTAGCGCCCGGGCCCCGCCCGCTCCGGACCACCCCGCCCGTCCCTCCCGCACCGCGCCCTTCGCCAACCGCCGGGCGACCGGCGGCACTTGGACCGCCTCCCGGCCGAAGTCCCGGTCGGCGCCCGGGTCGGCGCCCCGGTCCGCGGACCGCTCCGCGCTCCGTCGGGCCCGTGCACAGGGTGTTGACAACGTTGCCACAGCCACTGAGACTACCCGCGATGTCAACGTTGTCATCAGCTTGGACCCGCTCCGCCCGCGGCGGGTCGGGCGCCCGTGCCGGAAGCAGTTCCGCGAACGTGAGGAGCCCGACCATGGCGGTGCCCGCAGCCCGTTCCCGAACCCGCCGGCGTACTGCTCTCGGCAGGCTCGCCGCACGCCGGGGTCCGTACGTCCGCAGCGGCGCCGCCGACCCGCACACGCCCGCCGGATACACGCTGATCAGCGGCTCGACCGCCGGCACCGACGACGGCACCCACCCCAGCGTCGTCCACCACCGCAGCGACCGGGCGTTCACCGCCCTCGATGCGACGACCCTCTCCGAGGCCGAGTTCCTGGGGAGTTGACGCCGCGGGTCCGCGCCCGTACTCCCCCGCCCAGCCCGCCGCACCGCACTTCACCGCACCGCACCGCCTGGAGCCGTCCATGCCCGCAGCACCCGAGCACAGCCCGAGACCGTCCCGCCGCGCCTTCCTCCGTACGAACGCGACACTGCTCGCCGGGTTCGCCCTGGCCGCGGCCCTGCCGGAAGCGGCCCACGCGGCCGGCGCCGATACCGGAGCGACCGGCCACGCCGGCACCGGCGGCAGCACCGGCACCGACCTCGCGCGCTACCGCCCGGTGGCGGCGTCCTCCACCGACTGGGCCCCCACCCCCGCCTCGTTCGCCGTGGACGGCCTCGCCGAGACCGGGGTCCGCGGCTCGGGCTGGCGCGCCTCCGCCGACGCCGCCGCGGGCACCCCGCAGTGGATCAGCGTGGACCTCCAGGCGCCGTGCGCGATCGACTCCGTGGTGCTCGTGTTCGAGGCGGACCGCGACGACCCCGGCTTCACCCCGGACCCGGGCATCAACCCCTTCCTGCACACCACCGGCTTCGAGGCGCTGTCGAGCTGCGCGGTCGCCTTCACGCTCGACGTGTCCGACGACGGCGCCTCCTGGCGCACCGTGTACCGCACGTCGAACGGCACCGGCGGGCGCAGTGAGGTGACGCTGCCGAAGCCGGTGACGGCCCGCTGGGTCCGGATGACCTCGACCGAGCAGGCGAACGGCAACCCGGTCGGCCTCAACGGCTTCGAGGTGTACGGGCGGTGCGACGTCCCGCGCCCCGCCGCGACCGGCTGGACCGACTGGGGCCGGCACACCGCGCCGGCCCCGCCGCTGGAGGTCGCCGCCGACGGCACGGTGCCGCTGGCGTCCGGGTGGACCCTGACCATGGACGACTGGGCGGGCTCGGCGGACGGCGCGGTGCTGTCCGCCCACGGGGTGGACGTGAGCCGGTGGCTGCCCGCCGTGGTGCCCGGCACCGTGCACGCGTCGCTGGTCGCGGCCGGCCACCTGCCGGAGCCGACGGTCGGCTTCAACAACATGCGGGCCCCGGAGGCGCTGTCCCGGCACGACTGGTGGTACCGCAGGGCGTTCCGGCTGCCCGCGGGACTGGCGACGGGCCACGGCCGCCGGGTGTGGCTGGAGTTCGAGGGCGTCAACCACGCCGGCGAGGTGTGGCTGAACGGCCGCAAAGCGGGCGAGGTGACGTACCCGGTGGCGCGCGCCGCCCTCGACGTGACCGGTCTGCTCGGCGGCGGCGAGCAGGTGCTCGCGGTGCGCGTCGCGCCGATGCCGCACCCGGGCAACCCCGGCGACAAGGGCCCCTCCGGCGTCTCGACCCTCAACTCCGTCGCCCCGCAGGCGGACTCGCCGACGTACCTGTCGATCAGCGGCTGGGACTGGATGCCCGCGGTACGCGACCGGGCGGCGGGCATCTGGAACCACGTGCGGCTGCGCACCACCGGCGACGTGGTGCTCGGCGACCCGCGGGTGGACACGGTGCTGCCGGCGCTGCCCGCGACCGACACCGCCGAGGTGACCGTGGTCGTCCCGGTCCGCAACGCGGGCAGCACCGCCCGGACCGCCACCGTGACCGCGACCCTGCACGGCGCGCGGGTCAGCGGCAGCGTCGAGCTCGCGGCCGGCGAAAGCCGCGAGATCACCTTCTCCCCCGCCGACCACCCCCAACTCGTCATCGACCAGCCGCGGTTGTGGTGGCCGAACGGCTACGGCGAGGCAACCCTGCACGACCTGGTGCTGACCGCCGCCACCGCCGGCCGCACCTCCGACCGCCGCACCGTCCAGGTGGGCCTGCGCCAGTTCGGCTACCACAGCGAACAGCCCATCGTGATCGGCTCCGACGGCCACTCGGCGCCGCAGACCGTCGACCTGCCGGCACAGCACGCCCGTTACGTACGCATCCAGTGCGGCAAGCGCGCCACCGGCTTCGGCGCCTCCATGTGGACGCTGTCGGTGCGCGACAGCTCCGACCCGGACACCGACCTCGCCCTGCGCAAGACCGCCACGGCCTCCTCCAGCGACAATGCCAACGACCTGCCCGGCAACGCCGTCGACGGCGACAACTCCACCCGCTGGTCCTCCGGTTACTCCGACGACCAGTGGATACAGGTCGACCTCGGCGCGGCCACCGCCTTCGACCAGGTGGTCGTCACCTGGGAGACCGCCTACGCGCTCACCTTCACCGTGCAGGTCTCCGACGACGGCGCCACCTGGACCGACGTGCAGTCCGTCCGCAACACCGGCACCCAGTTGCAGATCTCCGCCAACGGCGTGCGCGTGCTGTGCCGCGGCGGCAACTGGGGCTTCGACGAACTGCTGCGCCGGGCCCTGCCGCACCGGATCGACGACGCGGTCGGCATGCACCGCGACATGAACTTCACGATGATCCGCAACTGGATCGGCTCCAGCAACCGCGAGGAGTTCTTCGCCGCCTGCGACCGCAACGGCATCCTGGTCTGGAACGACTTCTGGGAGGGCGACGCGATCTTCCCGCCGGACGGCTCGGTGCCGGTGTTCCTCGACATCGCCGCCGACACGGTGCTGCGCTACCGCCACCACCCGTGCCTGGCGGTCTGGTGCGCCACCAACGAGAGCGACCCGCCCGCCGCGGTCGACACCGGACTGCGCGACGCGGTCGCCTCGCTGCATCCCGGCATCCTCTACCAGGGCAACTCCGCCGGCGGCATCGTCACCGGCCACGGCCCCTACTCCTGGATCGACCCGGCGGCGTACTTCTCCGGCGACACCTACTCCATCGGCAGCTACGGCTTCCACTCCGAGATCGGCATCCCCACGGTGCCGGTCGCCGAGAGCATGCGCCGCCTGGCCGCCGACCAGCCGTCCTGGCCGATCGGCGACGTCTGGTACCACCACGACTGGTGCACCCGCGGCGGCCAGAACCCCGACACCTACCGCGCCGCGATCGACGACCGGTTCGGCGCCTCCGACACCCTCGACGACTTCTGCGCCCGCGCCCAGTTCGTCAACTACGAGAGCATGCGCGCGATCTTCGAGGCGTACAACGCGCACATGTGGGACGACGCCTCCGGGGTGCTGCTGTGGATGTCCCATCCGGCGCACCACAGCACCGTCTGGCAGACCTACGACTACGACCTCGACGTCAACGGCAGCTACTACGGCGCCCGCAAGGGGTGCGAGCCGCTGCACGTCCAGGCGAGCCTGGCCGACTGGCAGGTGCACGCGGTCAACCAGACCGCCGCGGACCTGACCGGCGCGAGGGTCGAGGCGCGGCTGGTGGACCTGCACGGCACCGCGCTGGCCGCGCCGCGGCAGCAGGTGCTGGACGTGCCCGCGTCCTCGGCGGCGCCCGCGTTCACCGTGCCCTTCGGCGCCGCCCTGCCCGCCGCGCACCTGCTGCGCCTGACCCTCACCGACCGGCACGGCACCCGCGTCTCCGACAACACCTACCTGCGCTACCGCGCGCCCGGCGACGTCAAGGCGCTGGGCGGCCTCGCACCCGCGAAGCTGCACACCGCGGTCCGCCGCCGGGGCCGCGACGAGGCGGCGCTGACCGTCCGCAACGACGGGGCCGGGGTCGCCGCGCTGCTGCGCCTCGGTGTGCGCGACGCCCACCGCGACACCCGGGTGCTGCCGGCCCGCTACAGCGACAACTACCTGTGGCTGCTCCCCGGTGAGAGCCGCGAGGTCACCGTGTCCTGGCCGTCCCGGGCGCTGCCCTCGGGCGAGCCGCGCTTCACCGCGGAGGCGCTGAACATGCCGCTGCGGCGGCTGTGATCCGGCACGCCGGCGGGGGCGGTCACAGCGGCGGGGCGGTCAGGTGCGCGGCGGACCGGTACGCACCGGGGGTCTGGCCCATCGTGCGGGCGAACGTGTCGATGAACGCGCTGGTCGTGGCCCAGCCGCAGCGGCGCGCGGTGGCCGTCACCGACGCCCCCTCGGCGAGTTGGACCATGGCGTGGAAGACCCGGGTGTTGGTCCGCCACTGCGGGTAGGTCATGCCGAACTCGGTGCGGAACAGCCGGGTCAGGGTGCGCTCGCCGACCCCGACCCGGCGGGCCAACGCGCCCAGGGTGCACGGCGTGCCCAGGTCGGCGACCACCAGCCGGCAGGCGTGGGCCAGCCGCGGGTCCCGGGCGGCCGGCAGGGCGAGCGGCCGGACGTGGGCGCGGCGCAGCCGGTCGCCGAGGACCGCCCGCAGCCGCCGCGCCTCGGGCTCGGGCAGGCCCGGTTCGGTGCAGGCGATGAGGAGTTCGCGCAACAGCCGGTCCACGGCCAGGATCGTCGGCCCGTCGACGCGCAGCGGCGGGTCGTCAGCGGGGAAGCCGACGGTGTGCACCGAGGTGCGGCCGTAAACGCGGTGCTCGTGCCAGATGTGTGCCGGGCTCCACACCGCCCGGTCGCCGGAGGCCACCCACGCGCCGGCCTCGGTCCGCACCGCGAGCACCCCGGTGCTGACGTAGATGAGCTGGTGGTAGTCGTGCCGGTGCCGCCCGATGACCTCGCCGGGCGCGTGGTCATGGGCGTGGGTCGGGGGCAGGTCCGCCCCGGGCGGGCGGCGGTTGTGCGACACAAGTAGGCAGATTATGGGAAGTTTGCCAGCCGCGCGCATGACAGCGTGGACGCCATGGACACCCCACGGGCGGGCGCGGCCCGCGGCGGCGATCCCGACCAGGAGGACGCCCCGGCAAGCCCCGTGCCCGCGCGCGTCATTCCGGCCGACGGCATACCGGGGCACGGCGGGCCGGCCGACGGCCTACCGGTGGGTGGTCCGTCCGCCGCCGGGGACGACGCGCCCGGCGCCCCGGACACGGCCGTGCGCGCCGCGCGACCGCCGGAGCCCGCGCCCCGCACCGGCGGCCTCTCCCGGCGGCTGCGCGCCGCCGCCGTCGACACCCGGCCGCTGGCCGTACCGGCCTTCCGGCGGGTGCTGATCGGGCAGGGCGCGTCACTGGTCGGCACGATGGTCACCGAGGTCGCCATCCCGGTGCAGATCTACGCGGTCTCGCACTCGTCGTTCTACGTCGGCCTGGCCGGGCTGGCCGGCTTCGTGCCGATCGTCGTCTTCGGCCTGTACGGCGGGGCCGTCGCGGACGCGGTGGACCGCCGCCTGCTGTGCCTGTGGTCCTCGCTGGCCACCTGGGCGGTGACGCTCGCACTGCTCGCGCAGACGCTGCTGGGCGCCCGCTCGGTGGGCCTGGTCCTCGCGCTGGTCGCCGTGCAGGGCGCCGGGTTCGCGGTCTCCTCCTCGACCCGCGGCGCGATCATCCCGCGCATCGTGCCGCCGGACCTGGTCCCCGCGGCGAACACGCTCAGCTTCACCGTCGGCAACGTCGGCCAGGTCGCCGGGCCGCTCGTGGCCGGGGTGCTGATCTCGCTCCCGCACGGCTTCGCCTACGCCTACGCCGCGGACGCCGTGCTGTTCACCATGTCGCTGTACGCGACGTTCCTGCTGCCGTCGATCAGGCCGGTCGCCGCGCGTGCCGGGTCGGGGCTGCGCGCGGTGCTCGACGGGCTGCGCTTCATCGGCGGCAACCCGGTGCTGCTGATGTCGTTCGGGGCGGACATCGCGGCGATGGCGCTGGCCATGCCGAGCGCGCTCTTCCCGCAGGCCGCCGCGTCCCGCTTCCACGGCGGTGTCGGCCTGCTGTACTCCGCGGTCGCGGTCGGCTCGCTGCTGGCCGGGCTGTGCAGCGGCTGGATCGGCCGGGTCCGGCGCCAGGGCGTCGCGCTCACCTTCGCCGTGGTCGGCTGGGCGACCGCGATCGCGCTGGCCGGCTTCGCCCGCGCGCTGTGGCTCGCCGTGCTGCTGCTGGTGCTGGCCGGGGCCGCCGACCTGGTCAGCGCCGTCTACCGGCAGACGATCCTGCAGACCTACGCGCCCGACGAGATGCGCGGCCGGATGCAGGGCGTCTTCACCGTCGTGGTCTCCGGCGGCCCCCGGCTCGGGGACCTGCGGGCCGGGGCGATGGCCGCGACCACCACGCTGACCGCCGCCTGGTCGGGCAGTGCCCTGCTGTGCGTGGTCCTCGTGGTGGCCGCGGCGCTCGCGGTGCGGCCGTTCTGGCACTACGACGCGCACGGCCCCGATGCGCAGGGCCTGCTGCCGTAGCGCCGTCGGCTCCCCGTGCCCGCTGCCGCAGCGCCCCTGGTCAGCCGGCGGCCGGGTCGACCTGGATGTCGATCGCGTTGTGCGCCGGGTCGGGCATCTGCCAGATCTTCAGCACCTTCACCTCGACGCCGTAGGCGGTGACGGTCTGGCCGGCCCGCACCACCTCGACCTTCGCCGGGCCCGAGGTGCCGCCGCCGTCGCGGATCATCAGGATCGCCCGGCCCGCGGCCGGCTTCCTGCCGTCGTTCTGGACGCCGAGACCCACGGTGCCGCCGTCGGAGCGCTTGGCGTAGCCGGTCGGGCGGGACGGGTTGCCCGACGCGACGACCTGGAGCCGCTGCACGTCCGCCGGGTGGGCGCCCAGCGGCGGCGGGGTGCGGTCGGCGTCGCCGGAGTGGTGCCCGGAGTGCATCACCACGGCCACGGCCGCCGCGCACACCACCACCAACCCGCCGCCCGCCGCGAACAGCCGCCCCCTACTCGGCCGGTTCATCCGGCGCCCCCTCCGGCCAGCGGACGGTGAAGGTCACGTAGCCGTCCCGCGAGCCGGGGACCACCTCCACCAGGGTCAGCTCGTGCCGGCCGACCGGCACCACGTCGCCGGCCCGCACCTGCACCACGTCGCCGGTCAGGGCGCCGTCGTCCACCAGGTTGAGCCGGGCCCACGGGTCGGCGGGGTCGGCGCTGGTGCGCACGATGCCGACGACGAGGTCGCCGCGGCGGAACTGGGCGCGGCGCCCGAGACGGTAGACCGTGGACATCGGCTCACACTCCTGTCCGTGTGAACGACACTTCGTTCAGGTTGCGTCGGTACTCGTCCTCGGTCAGCGTGACCTCCTGGGGCATCTGCTTCGTGCCTTCGTACTGGCCCGAGCCCCAGGGGTTCAGCAGGGTGATCGTCGGCGGGTGGGCGTTCATGTCGACGCGCTCCACGGAGTACTCGTGGCCGGACACCAGCCGGTCGTCGTGGATGTCGTCGTCGCCCTTGGTGCCGATGGTGACCGCCTCGCCGTTGCTGATCTTGGTGTTGATGTCGGCGAAGGAGACGTCGCCGGGGCTGCTGCGGGTGGCGTCCTGGCCGGTCAGGTCGGACATGCCGACGTCGCCCCAGCCGCCGTCGATCTTTTTGTACCCGCCGGAGTACTGCGCGAACGCCTTCTCGTAGATCGCCACCCAGGTGGCGCCGCTGCGGGTGTCGGCGTAGACCGGGTTGCCGTGGGAGTCGACCGGCAGCTTGTTGTCGACGGTGACCTCGACCGGGGTCGGCGGCATCCCCGGCAGGACGCCCTTGCGGTAGAAGGTCACCGTGTAGGTGCCGTTGGGGTTCTGCCGGATGTGCTGCTGGGGCCAGCTCGGGTCGCGTTCGGTGATCGCGGCCAGCGAGGACAGGAACCAGCAGTCGCCGTCCTGGCCCTGGCGCAGGTCGTTCATCAGGTCGGGCCCGTCCGGGCCGAACAGCGGCCCGTCCACCGTCTTGTACGTCGCGCCGTCCACGGTGGTGTCGGGCTGCCACTTCAGGTTGGTCAGCACCGGCTCGATCTTCTCCAGCGTGGTCGGCCCGCACTCCGACTGGATCATGTTCGTCCACGCCGCCTTGACCGCGCCGTCGGAGTCGCCCGCGCCCCACCACGAAGAGCCCTCGCCCAGCTGGCCGTTGAGCTTCTTCAGCTGGCTCGGCGACATCCGCGACATCACCATGTCCAGCTCGGCGGGGGTCAGCTTCTTGAAGTCGTCGAGGACTTCCTTGGCGCCCTGCGCGGAGTTCGACCACAGGAAGCCGCCGGAGTCGCCGATGTGGTCGTCGAAGTACGCCAGCGCGTCCTTGACCTTCTGCTCGTCCGGCGGCGGTTCGTCGTCGAAGTACAGGCTCGGGTCGACCGTGTAGCCCTGCTTCTCCAGCGTCTGCAACGCGTCGAGCTGGGTGCAGCGCCGGTCGATCGACGCCGAGGTGCTGTCCAACTCCGAGTGCAGCGAGGCGGGCAGCCCGGAGTAGAAGAGCGGGAACACCTGGACGAGCAGCGGCTCCAGCGCCTCGCTGGTGGTGGCCGGTTTGCCGTCCATCAGCCCCTGCACCTTCTGGAGCAGGCCCGCCAGGTCGCCGTGGAGCGTCCGGGCGGAGGGGCTGATGTTCTTCATGTGCCCGGACATGGTGCGGATCTGCCCGGTGTCGAACCCGTGGAAGGCCATCAGTGGCTCCCCGCGGGCTTCTTGGCGCCGTCCTTGGCCGCCTCGTCCTCCAGCCGGCTCGCCTCGCTGGTCCAGCGCACCGAGTCCCTGATCAGGTCGTCGGCCATCACCCGCAGCCGGTTGCGGCGTTCGGCCAGCGTGCTCGTGGTCGTCTCCGCGTACGGCCCGGCCCAGATCGGCGGGTTCGCCGTGGCCTGGTTGACCGTCGTGTCCAGGAACGTGCCGAGCGTCCCGGCCATGGTGCGCGCTTTCTGTGCGCAGGTGCGCAGCTCCGCGGCACGTGCCTTCTTCTGCGCGGGCGTCTCCGCCCCCGCTCCCCC
Organism: Actinacidiphila sp. bgisy145; assembly: GCF_057708125.1. Lineage (NCBI taxonomy): Bacteria > Bacillati > Actinomycetota > Actinomycetes > Kitasatosporales > Streptomycetaceae > Actinacidiphila > Actinacidiphila sp. bgisy145. Next base: position 119,937 of record NZ_JBYIRL010000023.1, on the reverse strand, counting down.
GTCACCCATGCGATCCCCGTTTCGTATGGCGAACGTGCTGTTGCGCTGGGGAGATTACGGTATTGCGCCCTCTTCCGGAACCTCGATACCCGTCACAACACATCCGGTGAGGCAGCGCTGGAGGCCCCAGGCGCGGGCGAGGGCGGCGGCGGTGAAGTCGGCGCGGCCGCGGAAGGCGGCCCGGCCGCGCGTGCTGCCCGGGAGGCAGAAGTCGGCGCCCGGGTCGTACGGGCGGGTGCCGAAGGCGGCGCCCGCGAAAGAGGTGGCGCCCTGGAAGAGGGTGCCGGTGAAGTCCCCGTACGCCAGTCGGCAGCCGCTGAGGTCGAAGTCGGTGAGCGTGGCGCCGGACAAGTGGAGGCGCAGGCCGGACCAGAAGCGGTCGCCCGCGGCCGGGCGGGTTCGGTCGGCGAGCAGCCGCTGGGCGGCGTCGCGGACGGCCGACTCGGCCTGCCGGGCGCCCGGTTCGGACGGCAGCGGGGAACGCAGGTACGCGCAGACGGTGTCGGCCGCGCGCTGCCGCATGTCGGGCCGGGCGTCGCCGAGTTCGCCGAGCAGGCGCAGACTGGTGCGGCGCACTTCGGCGTCGGGGTGGGCGAGTTGGCGGGCGTACGGCGCGACGGCGGGGTCCTCCGCCAGGAGCAGGCCGGCACCGGTGGGCGGCGGGGCCGCGGTCCAGCCGAGCGGCCACTCGCGCTCTTCGGTGGCGGCGGTGGCGGCTTCGGCAGTGCCGGCGGCTTGGACGGCGCCGGCGGCGCGCCCTGTGTGGCGGGCGCCGGTGAGGTCGACCGCCGGCTGGACGAGGTGCACCCGCCCGCCGAAGACGGCCCGGCCGAAGTCCGCGGCGCCGCCGAAGCGCGCCTTCCAGAACCAGGCGGCGTCGGCGAAGCGGGCCCCGGCGAACGACGCCCGGCCGCCGAACCGCGCCCCGTCGCCGCCTTCCGCCCACTCCTGGTAGTCCATGTCCAGGACGGCCAGCGGCCAGCACGGGTCGTGCTCGCCCGGCTCGTCCCAGGCCACCGGCCGCCAGGTCTCGGCCTGCTCCCAGACCTCCTCGTCCTCCGACAGCGTCTCCTCGCCGCGGCCGAACCAGGCCAGGCCCTCGAAGCGGGCGCCGGAGAAGTCGGCGTCCGCCCGGAAGCGGGTGCGCCCGAAGACGGCCGCGGCGCCGAACCGGACGTCCGTGAAGCGGGCGCCCCGCTCGAAGACCGCCCGCTGGAAGAGCGCCTCCCCGCTGAAGCGGGCGCCCGCGAAGGAGCAGGCGCCGCGGAAGTGGGCGTCGGCGAAGGCGGCCGTGCCGAAGCGGCAGCCGCCGAAGTCGGTGTCCGCGGTCAGGACGGCGCCGGTGAGGTCGACGTCGAGGCAGTCCGCGCAGCCGGGTGCGCAGTCCCCGGCGGGGTGGCGGCGGGCCAGGGCCGCGAGCAGTTCGGCGGCCGGACCGGTGTCCGCCCCGGCCGGGTCGCACAGGAAGCCGCAGACGGCGGCCACCACGTCCAGGCGGAGCTCGGGGTCCGCCTCGGCGAGCGCCGCCAGCTCCCGCAGCGCCGCGGGCCGGGCGTCGGGGTCCGGGCCGGTCAGCTGTTCCGCGGCGCGCGCGTACGCCTCGGCGAAGTCCGGCTGCATCTGCCCCTGCCCCCTGTCGTCGGCCCGCTGACCCCGCACCCTACCGAACGGGCGTCCGAGGACGGGGCGGGTCACGCGCAGGCGGAGGGGGCGCGGTTCAGGCGGCGGGCGCGTCGGGGCTGTCGTGGTCCTCGGCGGCCGGGGTGTCGGGGGCGGGGGTGTCGGGGGCGGGGGCAGGGCCGGCCCCGGGGGCTTGTCCGCCGCCGGCGGACGACTTGTCCTGTTCACCCCGCTTGTCCGGCAGCCGTACGGTGACCGTCCCCGAGGTGAGGTCTATCGGCCCGCGCGCCGGATCGCTGCTGCCCTCGTCCTCCCGGGTCAGCTCCAGCCGGTTGCGCTCCTCCTCGGTGTGCCTGCGGCCCGGCGCGAACAGTTCGTCGAAGAAGTCGAACATCGCGGCCCTCCGTCCACCTCGGCAATGAGCCCAGGCTACGCCCGCCGCCGCGGCGGCGGCGCCCCGGCGGCGAACCGGCGGCCAACCCGCGGCTCCGGGCGGCCCGGCGCCGCGGCGGTCACTCCTCGGAGCTGTGGGTGATGACGCCGTTCTCGTCCATCGTCGGGCGGATCTTCGAGGGGCCGTACGCGTCGGTGTCGGAGGGGCGGGGCGGCTCGGGGCCGTCCAGGCCGATCCGGACCATGCGGCCGATCCGGACGATGTGGAACATCCGGTCGCCGACGGCGAGTTCGTTGGCCCGCCCGGCCGCGCGGAAGCGGTCGGCGATCCGCTCGTACTCGGCCGTCTCGTCGGCGTCGAGGGCGTACATCCGCGGCCACATCTCGGTGAGGGCCGTCACCAGGGTGCGGCGGGCCGCGTGCGGGGTGGCCACGACCGCGGAGAAGGGCTCCCAGCCGTCGTCGGTGCGCTCGACGACGCGGAAGGCGGCCGGCAGCACCACGGTGCCCGGGTGGGTCCCGAGCGCCGCGAGGGAGTCGGCGCGCACGTCCTCGGGGTAGCGCTCGCTGCGGTAGCGCAGTTCGCGCAGCGCCAGCCGCTCGGAGCCGGCGGCGATCCCGGTGATCGCGGCGTGGTCGATCACGAACCCCTCGTCGAGGTCCGGCTCGTCCGGCATCCCGAACCAGTCCGGCACCAGGACGTCCCGGTCGGACGGGCGGGGCGGCTCCAGGCCGTCCGCGTTGGTGTAGACGTACTCCTCGGCGCGCACCACCCGGTACCGCACCCCGCACACCGTCAGCTCGTCGACCGCCTCGTTCTCCAACCGGTGCACAGCGGCGAGCAGTTCGCGGCGTACGGCCGGGTCGTCGGTGTCGTCCTTGGCCTTCAGCCACAGGTAGGAGTTGAGCACGTCGCGGGACTCCTGCGGGAAGCCCTCCATCACCGGTGCGACCACCCGCCAGCCGACCTCGCCCGGGCCGCGCGCGGCCACCCCGAACAGCGGGCCCCGGATGATGTAGTGCGCGTAACGGCGGGCGGCGTCCGCCGCGTCGGCCTCCTCCGCGGCCGCCACCGGGTGCTCGGGGGGCTGCACCCGCATCACCAGCCCGTCCGGGCAGGGCCACTGCTCCTCGCTACTCATACGGGCATTGTGCTCACACAGGGTGCATCCTTGCCAGCCTTCCCCCGGAACTCACAGCCGCCCCGGCGGCCGTGCACCGCACAACCCCAGTTCGCGCCCCTCGCGCCGCCGTTGCCGGTTCTCCCGGGCAATCACCGGCCGCCCAGCGCCGCCCGCAGCCCGGCCACGCCGTCGTACCGCACCCCGCGCATCCCGGCCGCCTCGGCGGCGGCGACATGGCCGGCGGTGTCGTCCACGAACAGGCACCGCCGCGGGTCGGCGCCGGCCAGATCGGCCGCGGCGGCGAAGACCCGGGGGTCGGGCTTGGCGGCGCCCAGCCGAGCGGTGTTGAGCACCGCGTCGAAGGCGTCGGCGACACCGGCGGCGGCGAGGTAGGACTCCAGCCGGGTGGTGGCGTTGGAGACCAGCACCACCGGCACCCCGCGGGCGCGGACGGCCGCGAGCAGCGCCAGCATCTCGGGGTCGACGCTGCCGGTGCGGGCGGTCCACTCGGCGACCATGGCGGTGGCCGCCGGCCGCGAGCCGCAGACGCCTGCCAGGTCCGCGGCGACTCGGGCCCGCCACTCCTCGTCGGTGATCGCGCCGGTGACGGCGAGTTGGAGGAGCGCGGGCCGGAACGCCGCCGCGGCCAGGGTCCCTTCGGGCAGGCCGCGGGCGAGGTCGAGCGAGGTCATCGAGTCGGGCGGCCACAGGTGGACGACGCCGTCGAAGTCGCAGAGCACCGCGTCGTACGCGATGCCGTCAAGGAAGTCGGCTGCCGGCCGCGGTCGTTGGAAGTCCCCCATCCGGCCACCGTACCCGCTGCCCGGGAGGCGGGGGCGGGGATGGCGGCCAGGTGGGGGCGTGGGGACGGGGCGGGACGCGGGGGGTCTCAGACGTGGGGTTCCTCGACCGGGCCGCCGCGCAGGGCGAGGGAGCCGAGCGGGATCACCGGGCGCTTCCAGGTGGCGTTGGTGACCACGGCGAAGGAGGTGTACCAGGCGAGCACCGCGGTGACCAGGCCGAGCCAGCCGCCGACCTTGGTGACGCCGACCGAGGTCGCGAACTCGCCGATGGCCAGCACGATGAAGGTGGCGGACAGGGCGGCGAAGACCGACAGCAGGGCGGTGTTGGTGCGCAGCGCGGCGGCGGTCATGTAGACCGTGAAGACCGCCCAGACCAGCAGGTAGAGGCCGGTGGCCTGGTGTGCGGTGTCCGGCGGGAGCGTGCCGACGACGAACTTCACGTAGGCCGCGTACGACAGCCAGAACGCGCCGTAGGAGGCGAACGCGGTCGCCCCGAAGGTGTTGCCCTTGCGGAACTCCCACATGCCGGCGAGGAGTTGGATCAGCCCGCCGTAGAACAGCGCGAGCGGCAGCACCACGGTGAGCAGGTTCTGGTCTATCAGGTGGGCGTTGAAGGAGCTGAGCACGAACGTGGTGGACGCGAACCCGGCCAGGCCGAGCGGTCCGGGGTCGGCGATGGTGTCCGCGGCGGAAGGGGCTGGAGCCGGTGCGGCGGTGCTCATCTGCGGGTTTCCTCCTCGTCGAGGAATGCCGGGGGGACGGCAGCGGGCTGCCGCCGGGGCCGTGCCCGGCCCCCGGTCCACGCTAGGTCGCACCCCGGGGACGTGACGTCCCTCACACCGCGCGGGTCGCCCAGCGGTCCCCGCCGCTCGGTGAACGGTCCTCCACCCACGGTGAACGGTCCCTCGGCGCCGGGCGGAAGGCGGTGCGCGCCCCTGTCCCGGGTGCGGTGCGATGGCCATAATGCGACGTATGAGCTCGGTGATCACCGTGGTGTCGGTCGCCCTGGTGGTCGCGGGCGCAGCGGCTGCCCTCTTCTGGCTGGTCCGGGGGCGGCGCGGGTTCGGCACCCCCGCGGACCGGGCCGCGTTCGCCACGCTCCACCAGGCGTCGCTGGCGGCGCCGCCGCTGCGCGACGGCCTGAACGCGGACTCCGCCCGGCGCGCCGCCCGCCATCTGCGCGCGCTGCTGGGCACGCCCGCCCTGGCGGTGGTCGGCGCGGAGACGCTGCTCGCCTGGGAGGGCCCGGGCCGCAAGCACGCCGCGGACGCGGTCGCGCACGCCAGGGACGCGATGGACGCCGGCCGCCCCTGGGTGGTGCCGGCCGAGGCGATCGCCTGCGCGGACCTGGACTGCCCGGTGCGCAGCGCCGTCGTGGTGCCGCTGGTGGTGGACGGCCTGGTGGTGGGCGCGCTGTCGGTGTACGCGCGGCAGGTGTCGGCCGGACTGGTCCGCGCCGCGGGCGAGGTCGCGCACTGGGTGATCTCGCAGCTCGAACTCGCCGAGCTGGACCGCTCCCGGACCCGGGTGATCGAGGCCGAACTCAAGGCGCTGCGCGCCCAGATATCCCCGCACTTCGTCTACAACTCGCTCACCGCGATCGCGTCCTTCGTCCGCACCGACCCCGACCAGGCGCGCGAACTGCTGCTGGAGTTCGCCGAGTTGACCCGATACAGCCTGCGCAGGCACGGCCAGTTCAGCACGCTCGCGGAGGAGTTGCACTCCGTGGACAGCTATCTGCGCCTGGAGCGCGCCCGGTTCGGCGCCCGGCTGCGGGTGGATCTGCTGATCGCCCCCGAAGTCCTGCCCGTCGCCGTGCCGTTCCTGTGCCTCCAGCCGCTGGTGGAGAACGCGGTCCGGCACGGCCTCGGCCCGAAGGCCAGTTCGGGCCGGATCACGATCCGGGCCGAGGACGCCGGTACGGAGTGCCGGATCAGTGTGGAGGACGACGGCGTGGGCATGGACCCTGAGCAGGTGCGCGCGCAGCTCGCCGGAAAGGCCGGCGGGGACTCGCTGGGCCTGGCCAATGTGGACGAACGGCTGCGCACGGTCTACGGCGACGAGTACGGGCTGGTGGTGGAGACCGCACCGGGTGCGGGGACGAGGATCAACGTCAGGGTGCCCAAGTACCGGAACGGGGTGCACGCTTCGTGAGACCGCTACAGGTCCTCGCGGTGGACGACGAGCCGCCCGCGCTGGAGGAGCTGACCTATCTGCTGCGCGGCGACCACCGGGTGGGCCGGGTGCTGGCGGCCGGCGGCAGCGAGGAGGCGCTGCGGCTGCTGGAGGACGGCAGCACCGACGCCGTCTTCCTCGACATCCGCATGCCGGGCCTTTCCGGCCTGGAACTGATGCGGGTACTGGGCCGGTTCGCGCACCCGCCCGCGGTGGTGTTCGTCACCGCCTACGACGACTTCGCGGTCTCCGCGTTCGCCCTCAACGCCTGCGACTACCTGCTCAAACCGGTCGGCCCGCAGCGCCTGGCGGAGGCGGTGCGCCGGGTGGCCGCGCTGATCGGGAGCGGCGGCGCGCCGGGCGGCGCGGTGCCCGACGGCGCCGGGTACGCCCGTCCGGCGCCGGAGCGGCCCGCGCCGCCGGCCCCGCCCGAGGACCGGATACCCGTGGAGGCGGGCGGGGTCACCCGCTTCGTCTCCCGCGACGAGGTGTCCTATGTGGAGGCCCAGGGCGACTACGTCCGCCTGCACACCCGCGGCGGCGCGCCCCTGGTCCGCGTCCCGCTGTCCGTACTGGAGGAGCGCTGGGCGCCGCACGGCTTCCTGCGCATCCACCGGCGGTTCCTGGTGGCGCTGGGCCATGTCGAGGAACTGCGCTCGGACGCCGGGCACTGGACGGTACGGGTCGCCGGCGGCGAACTCCCGGTCAGCCGGCGGCACTCACGCGAGCTGCGCGAACTGCTGACGCGGTGGGCGCCGCGCCCCGGCCCGGGGTACGGCAACCCCGCGGCCGGCCCCGGGACTTCGGAGTCCGGCCAGGGTCACGGCTCGGGGCACGGCCCGGCGTCCGGCCAGGGTCACGGCTCGGGTCTCGGCCCGGGGTCCGGCTCCGGTCCCGGCGGCCGCAGGTGACCGGCGGCCACCAGCCTCCCGCGCCGCCGCCCCGCAGGACCGCGGTGTCCGGGCCGCGCAGGCACCGCCCCGGCGGCTGGTCCGCCCGTACCCGCGCCGCCGACCTGCACACGCAGCCCCGGCTCGGGCAGGTCTACGTACGCTCCCTCGTCCGCGACCAACTACGGCTCGCACTCGGCGTGTTCGCGGTGCTGGTGGTGGTGCTCGGCGGCCTGCCCGCGGCGTTCGCCCTGCTGCCCGGGCTGCGCACCGCCGAGGTCTTCGGCTTCCGCCTGGCCTGGCTGCTGCTCGGCGTGGTCGCCTACCCGGTGCTGGTCGGCATGGCCTGGTTCCACATCCGGCACGCCGAGCGGGTGGAACGCGACTTCACCGACCTGCTCAACGGCCCCGACCCGGCGGCGGCACCCGGCACCGCGCGAGGAACCGCGAACCCGCCTACCGCGCAGGAAGGTTCCGCCGGCGCGGCGCCCGCGGGCGGGGCCGAGAACAGCGGTGCCGGGTGAACCCCGTGCTCGGGCTGGTCGCGCTCGGCGCCGTCCTGGTGGCGACCGTCGCCGTCGGCGTCTACGGGCTGCGGCTGTCCCGCGCCACCTCCGACTTCTACGTGGCCTCCCGCGAGGTCTCCCCGCTGTGGAACGCCTCCGCGATCAGCGGCGAGTACCTGTCGGCGGCGTCCTTCCTGGGCGTCGCCGGACTGGTGATGGCCTACGGCGTGGACATGCTGGCGTACCCGGTCGGGTACGCGGCCGGCTACCTGGTCCTGCTGCTGCTGATCGCCGCCCCGCTGCGCCGCTCCGGCGCCTACACGCTGCCGGACTTCGCCGAGGAGCGGCTCGGCTCCACCGCGGTGCGCCGGGTGGCCGGGCTGCTCGTCGCGGTGATCGCCTGGCTGTACCTGGTGCCCCAACTCCAGGGCGCGGGGCTGACGTTGCAGACGGTGACCGGGGCTCCGCGGTGGGCGGGGGCGGTGGTGGTCGCGGGCGCGGTGGTCGTGGTGTCCGCGGCGGGCGGCATGCGCAGCGTCACCCTCGTGCAGGGCCTGCACTTCTGGCTGAAGCTGGTCGCGATCGCGGTGCCCGCGCTGTTCCTGGTGCTGGCCTGGCACAGCGCGGGGTCGCCGGCGCTCACCGGCGGCGACGTGCCGCGCTTCGCGCACCGTACGGTGGTCCGCGTCCAGGACCCGGTGCGCTTCGACGTCCGCGCCCCGGTGACGGTCGCGGTCGACGGTTCCCTGGACGGGCGCAGGTACGGCCCAGGGCGCGAACAGCGGTCCGGCGGGCGGGAGTCGGCGCCGCAGGCCGTACGGCTGGCGGCGGGCGAGCACTCCGCCGGGGCCGGCGTACGGCTCACCTTCCCCGCCGGGGTGCCGGTGCCGCACCAGGCGGGCCTGGCGCCCGCGACCGGCGCGGCGTGGGCCCGGCCGCTGTCCGGCGCGGGCGGCCGCGCCCATCCGCTGTACGCGGTCTACTCGATCCTGCTCGCCACCTTCCTCGGCACGATGGGGCTGCCGCACGTCCTCGTCCGCTTCTACACCAACCCCGACGGACGGGCCGCGCGCCGTACGACGCTGCTCGTACTGGTGCTGCTCAGCGTCTTCTACCTGCTGCCGCCGGTGTACGGGGCGCTCGGCCGGGTGTTCGCGCCCCAACTCCTGCTCACCGGCAGGACGGACACCGCGGTGCTGGTGCTGCCGCAGATCGTGCAGGGCGGCGAGGCGGGGCGGCTGCTGGCGGCGCTGGCGACGGCGGGCGCGTTCGCGGCGTTCGTCTCCACCGCGTCGGGGCTGACCGTGTCGGTGGCCGCGGTGGTCTCGCAGGACCTGCTGCGCGGGTCGGCGCGCGGATTCCGGTGGGCCTCGCTGGTCGCGGGGGTGCCGCCGCTGGTGATGGCCACGATGACGTCCGGGCTGCCGGTCGCCGACGCCATCGGGCTCGCCTTCGCGGTCGCCGCGTCCTCCTTCTGCCCGCTGCTGGTGCTGGGGATCTGGTGGCGCGGGCTCACCGATCGCGGCGCGCTGGCCGGGCTGGTGGCCGGCGGCGGGCTCGCCGCGGCGGCCGTCGTCGTCACCACCGTGCGCGGGCCGGGCCACGGTTGGGCCGCCGCGCTCCTGGAGGAACCCGCCGCCTGGACGGTGCCGATCGCCTTCGCGGTCATGGTCGCGGGCTCACTGCTCACCCGCGGCCGCGTCTCGGCCGCCGCCGTGGACCGGGTGATGCTGCGGATGCACCTGCCCGAAGAAGTCACAGGACCCGCACCGGAATAGCCGCCGGGCCCACCGCCAATTCCTGGCGCGGGGAAACAGGTGTGGGCGGCGTAAGTAAATAAAATCGAGGTGAGCAATAGGCAGGTGTGAGCGCCGCCACCTGCACCGATGGTTCCTTTCCTTCGATTAAAACTCCCCGCCGGCCAATTAAGGCAGATCTCAGCGGATCTGGTGGATTTCACGCTCGAATCCATCGTAGATTTCTGGTGTCGCCACCGAACGGGGCAACAGAAAACACCGGACGAAGATCCACTGAGGAGAAATCATGAGCTTCCGCAAGATCGTTCCCGCCAAGCACAAGTCCACTCCCGCGCCGAAGCCGGCCAAGCGCAAGACCCGCAAGCCCGCGCCGGCGCCGCGTCCGAAGCACGCGCGCAACTGACGTCGACGCCGGCGCCCCCACCGGCGCCGGCGAGGCGGGTTCCAGGGCTCAGGGCCCTCGGAACCCGCCTCGGCGTGTGCGGGGCCGGAAAACCGGACGAGGAAGCAGAGGAAGAAGAGGAGGGGACGGATGGACACGCTGCTGGACGGCCGGGTGCCGGGCGCCTCGGACCGGCGGGGCCCCGCGGACGCGCCGCACGGGCTGTACCCTGCGGACGCGTCGTACCCCGCACACACCGTGGACGCGGCGGGCGGCACGGACCACGGCACGGACCCGGCACCCGCAGGGGAATCCGCCGAGGCGCCGGCCCCGCCCGAAGCGCCGGAGCCGACCGGCCCCGGCACCTCCGTACGGGCCGCGGCCCGCCGCTTCTGGCCGCTGACGGCCGGCGACCGCCGCTGGATGGTGCTGGTCGGCGCCCTCTCCCTGTGCACCGCGCTCGGCGAGACCGCCGCCATCCTGCTCTTCGGCGAACTGACCGACGGCGCGCTGCGCGACGGCGACCTCGGCGGCTTCTGGACGCCCGCCGCCCAGTGGCTCGCCGTGGCCGTCGCGACCGCCCTGTGCGGCTACCTCGGCAACACCCTGTCCGCGCTGCTGGCCGAGCGCTTCGTGCTGCGGCTGCGCGCCACCGTCTTCCGGCACCTCCAGACCCTCCCCCCGCACTACTTCCAGCGCCACCGCCAGGGCGACCTGGTCGAACGCCTCACCGGAGACGTGGAAGCCGTGGAGCAGATGGCGGTCTCCGGCGTGCTGCAAGGCGCCTCCGCCGCCCTCAGCGCCCTGCTCTACGCCGCCGCCGCGCTGTGGCTGCGCTGGGACCTGGCGCTGGCCACCTTCCTGACCGCGCCGCTGTTCCTGTACGCCGCCAAGGGCCTGTCCGGGCGGATGAGTTCGGTCTCCCGGCAGGAGCGGCAGGCCGACGGCGCCCTCACCTCCGTGGTCGACGAGTCGCTGGACAACATGATGTTCACGCAGGCGTACAACCGCGAACGCGCCGAGGAGCGGCGGCTGGAGGGTGCGGCCCGCGCGTGGCTGCGCGCCGCCGTCCGGGGCGCCCGGCTCGACGAGTGCTACCAGCAGTCGATCGAGGTCATCGAGACGCTGTGCGTGCTGGGCATCATCGGCCTGGGCGCCTGGGAGATCTCCGCGGGCCGGATGTCGCTGGGGCAACTGCTGGCGTTCGCCGCGTTCATCGGCTACCTCTACCCGCCGATCCGCTCCCTGGGCGGCCTGACGCTGACCGCCACGGCCGCCTCCGCCGGGGCCGAGCGGCTGGCCGACATCCTCGACGCACGCCCGGCGGTGGGCGATCCCGCACTCCCGGCGCCCGCGGCCGTACCCGCGGCGGCCCGCGGCGCCGGGCGGCTGGACCTGCGCGGTGTGCGCTTCGGCCACCCCGGCGCCGCCGCGCCGGTGCTGCGCAACGTCTCCTGCACCGTCACCCCCGGCGAGTTCGTGGTCGTCACCGGCCCGAGCGGCGCGGGCAAGTCCACGCTGCTCGCCCTGCTCACCCGCTTCTACGACCCGGACGCGGGCACGATCCGGCTGGACGGCACCGACCTGCGGGACCTGCCGCTGGACCGGCTGCGGCAGGAGGTCACGCTGCTGCCGCAGCGCACCCACATCCTCAGCGGCAGCGTCCGCGAGAACATCGCCTGCGGCCGCCCCGGCGCCACCGACGAGGAGATCGAGCACGCGGCCCGCGCGGCCGGCGCCCACTCCTTCGTCGCCGCTCTCGACGACGGCTACTTCACCGCGCTCTCCCCCCGCACCACCCGGCTGTCCGGCGGCCAGCTCCAGCGCATCGCGATCGCCCGCGCCCTGCTGCGCGACACCCCCGTCCTCGTCCTCGACGAACCGACCACCGGGCTCGACGCCCAAGCCGTCCACCACCTGCTGCCCGCGCTGCGCCGCCTGTCGGCCGGCCGCACCACCCTCGTCGTCAGCCACGACATGTCCCTCGCCGCCCTCGCCGACCGCGTGCTCGTGCTGTCCGGCGGCGAGATCGCCGAGTCGGGCACCCACGCCCAACTCCTCGCCCTGAACGGCCGCTACGCCTCCCTCCAGCCCTGACGGCCGGCCTGCCGGGGGGCGGCCGTACGCGCGAAGGCGCGCGGCCGGGTGGTGAACCCGCGCAACCCCCGACCCGGGCGGCCCCGGGGGCCATACTGGCTGGGTCACGCGTGACGGGTGAGGGAGACGCGGTGCGCCTGGGTACGAAGGTCGGCGAACGCTACCGCCTGACGGACGGTCCGATCCGGGGCGGCTCGGGCGAGGTCTGGCTCGCCCACGACGAGGAACTGGGCCGGGACGTCGTCCTGAAGAGAGTCCTGGGCGACGACAGCCCCACCGCCTTCGACCGGCTGCGCGCCGAGGCCCGCGTGCTCGCCCGCTTCTCCCACCCCCACGTCGTGACGCTCCACGACGCCGTCCGCGTGGGGCGCCGCACCCGCGCCACCACCTACCTGGTGATGGAGTACGCCCCCGGCGGCAGCCTCGACCGCCGCCCGCCGCTGCCGCCCCGCCTCGCCGCCCACCTCGGCGCACAGGTCGCGGACGCGCTGATCGCCCTGCACGCGGAGGGCATCGTGCACGGCGACATCAAACCCGGCAACGTCGTGGCCACCGGCCCCCGCACCGTGAAGCTCGCCGACTTCGGCGCCGCCTACCGGGTCGGCGGCAAGGAGACGATCACCCCGAACAGCGCCATCGGCTACACCCCGCACTACGCGGCCCCCGAAGTGGTCCGCGGCCGGCCCGAGCCGGCCTCCGACGTGTTCTCGCTCGCCGCGGCGGTCCACGCCCTGGTCACCGGCGACGCGCCGCGGCCCCCGGGCGTGCCCGGCGACGGCGCGAGCGCCTACCGGGCGGGCCCGCACGCCCGGGGAGCCGTCGAAGTCGCCGCCGATGTCGGTGAGTTGCGTGCGCCCCTGACGGCGATGCTGCGCCGCGACCCGGGCGCGCGGCCGACCGCGGCCGAGGCGCGGGAGCTGCTGCGTACGGTGGCGGGCCCGGTCGCCGAACTGCCGGAGCTGCCTGACCCGTTGCCGTCGGCATCGCAGGACTCAGTGGCGGCCGAGAGCAGTTGGGCGCCCGTGCCGTTCCGCTCGGTGCGCCGCCTCGACCGCGGCCTGCTGCCGCAGGGGGCGGGCCGCTTCCTGCGGGCCCACCTGCGGCCGGTGACCGCCGTGGCGGCGGCGGTCGCCCTGCTGGCCGTGGCCGCCGGCGTGTGGGCGGCCACCGGCGGCTCGGGCGGAGCCTCGGCCGCGCCGGACCCCGCGCCCGGTACGGGCACCGCCACCGGGTCCGCGTCCGCCGCCCTCTTCGGCGACCAGCGCACCGCCGACCCCTGCGCGCTCGCGAAGCCCGCCGCGCTGGCCCGCTACGGCGACGCCGAACTCGACCCTGCCTACGGCAACTTCGACCGGTGCGACGTCATCGTGGACACCGGCGCCGGGCCACGGATCGACATCGAGGTGGAGTTCGCCGACGGCTCCGCCCAGCCGCCCGGCACCGTCCGCACCGACGGCCGGGTGCGCGTCGTGGCCGAACCCGCCGACGGCGGCGAGTGCGACCGTACGCTCCTGCTCGACGGCGCCACGTCCAACGGCAGCGGCGGCGACGGCCCAGACGGCACCGGCACCGGCACCGGGAGCGGGAGCGGCACCAGCGGCTCCGGGCAGGGCGCACGGCACCGCACCGGCAGCGCCCACGCCGTCGTGACCGCGAAGCCCGCCGACGACTCCACCCCCTCCGCCGCGGTCCTGTGCGGCATGGCCGACACCGCCACCACCGCCGCGGTCGCCGCCCTCAACGCCGTGCCGCCCGGCGGCCGGCTCCCGCGCCGCCAACCGCCGCTGCCCGACAGCTCGCTCGCCGCCACGGACGCCTGCACCCTGCTGCCCGCGACCGCCCTCGAAGTCGTCCCCGGCATCGACGCCGACCACCCGGACGTCTCCTACGGCAACTGGGGCTGCTCCTGGCGGAGCACCACCAGCGACCTCGACGTCGACCTCACCTTCGACCGGGGCGAGCCGCCCACCGCCGAGGACGGCACCGCCACCCGCCTCGGCGGCCACCGCGCCTTCGTCGAACCGCCGGACGACGGCAGCGTGGTGGTCGACGTGGTCCACCGCACCTACACCGGCAGCCAGGGCGACCACCTCGCCGAGACCTTCGAACTCGCGGTCAGCGGCTCGGGCGGCGGCGCGCGGCTGCGCACCATGGCCACCCGCCTCGCCACCGCGGCCGCCGCCCGCCTACCCGCCGGCTGACCCCTCCCCGACCCGCTTGCGGAGGGGTCCCGGACCACCCGGGCACACTCGGACAAAGAGGTGCGCCACGGCAGGCAAGGCGCGCGGGGGCCCCGGGGCCGCGCACCGGAGGGGAGCGCGCGGCCCACCCCCGACCCGGCTCGAGGAGGAGACAGTGACCAGCCCGGACAGCCTCGCGCGGGGCGCCGCGCCCGCCAGCCCCGGCACGCTCCACGCCCGCACCGTGACCGGCGGCCTGAAGGTGGCACCGCGCACCGGTCTGGTGATCAGGTTCGGCCGCGGCGAGCGGCCGGACGACGTGGACCTGCCGGTCGGCGAGGACGACCTGCGGGTCAGCCGCCGCCACGGCGAACTCACCTACCGCAAGCGCCAGTGGTGGCTGCGCAACACCGGCCGCCAGCTGGTCCGGCTGCCGCACGGCCGCCTCATGCACAGCAGCACCGAACCCATCCCCCTCGCCCCCGGCTACACCCCGGTCTTCGTCCGCGGCTCCGGCTTCCGCGAGCACCTGGTCGAGCTCTACGTCACCGGCCACGACGAGCGCGGCGCCGTACCGCGCCGCCGCGCCGAGACCCTGCCGCCCAAGGTCTGGCCGCTGGACGACGACGAGCGGCTGCTCCTGGTCGTGATGGGCCAGCACTACCTGCTCTACGAGGACGGCCCGCGCCCGCTGGCCTACCGCCGCACCGCCGAGCAGCTCGCCTGCCTGCGCCCGGACGGCAACTGGAGCGTGCGCCGGATCGAGTACAAACTCGCCGCCCTGCGGCGCCGGTTGCACGACGGCGGCTTCCCCTACCCGCTGATGCACGACGGCGACGAGGGCACCCCCTGGGACAACAACCTCCTGCACAACCTGCTGCGCGGCCTGGTCGAGTCCACCACCCTCGTCCCCCCGGACCTGGACCTGATGGACCCGGACCTGATGGACCCGGGCCCGGCGGACCTCGACCCGCGTACCGGGAGCGGCGGCGGCATCGCCTAGTCCTGGCAGCCGTCGGCGCTTCACGGCCGGTTCACGCGGCGGCCAAGCGGGCGTGAGGACGCGACGGCACTCTGGCGGTTGGCCGTTACCCACTGGTAATACGGAGCGGGGCGCGCACCGGGCACACCCGGGGCCCGCCCCGACCACCCGCCAGGACCACCGTCAGGAGACTTGTCCATGCGCGCAGCCAGCAGACGCCAGTTCCTCTCCGGTGCCTCCGCCGCCGCGGCGGCGGCCGCCCTGACCCTGGCGGACAGCCCGTTCGCATCGGCGGCGGCCCACGATCGCGCGGTCGCCGCCACGGCCGCGCGTGCCGTCGCGGTCGAGGGCACCACCCTCGCCCAGGCCGCGACGGCCACCGGCAGCGGCACCTACAAGCGCCTCGCGGGCGGGCCCGGTTGGCCGCTGGTGGTGCGCACCGAACTGGCCGCGGGCGGCGCGGGCCGGGACACCACCCGCACCGGGCTCGCCTCGTTCGTGCAGTTCACCGACCTGCACCTGGCCGACACCGAGTCGCCGGTGCGCTTCGAGTACCTCGCGCAGTACATCGACTCCGCCTACCGCCCGCACGAGGCGCTGACCGTGCGCGGCGCCGCCTCCCTGGTCGACCGGGTCAACTCCCTTGCCGGCGGCCCCTACACGGGCCTGCCCTTCTCCCTGGTGATGGCGACCGGCGACAACACCGACAACCACGAGCAGGTCGAACTCGACTGGTACCTCACGGTGATGAGCGGCGGCGCGATCACCCCGAACACCGGCGACACCTCCCGCTACGAGGGCGTGCAGAACTCCGGCTCCGCGCAGTACTGGAACCCCGAGTCCGCCTTCCAGGACACCTACAAGAAGGCTGGCTTCCCGCAGGTGCCGGGCTTCCTGGCCGCCGCCGGACGGCCGTTCACCGCGAGCGGGCTGCGCACCCCCTGGTACACCACGGTCGGCAACCACGACGACAGCATCGAGGGCACCCTGCCCGACCTGGGCCTGCTCGGCTCGCTCTACACCGGCGGCAGCAAGATCGAGGGCGTCGACGACGCGACCGCGGCCAAGCTCGCCGACGCCGTCCAGCACGACCCGGCGACCGCGGTCACCATCCTGCTCGGCCTGATCGGCGGCGGCGGCCCGGTCCGCTCGGTCACCCCCGACGCCCGCCGCGCCCCCTTCACCCCGAAGCAGTTCGCGCAGGCGCACCTCGCCACCGCCGTCACCGGCCCCGGCCCGTACGGCCACGGCTTCACCCAGGCGGCCGCCGACAGCGGCAAGCTCTACTACACCTTCCCGATCGCCGACGGCGTCCTCGGCATCAGCCTGGACACCACCAACCGCGCCGGGTGGGCGGACGGCTCCATCGGCTCCGCGCAGCTGAAGTGGCTGGAGGCGGTCCTCCAGTCGTACAGCACCCACTGGTACGACACCGACGGCAACGTGGTGCGGCGCGGCTCCCAGGACCAGCTGGTCGTCCTGTTCAGCCACCACACCAGCACCACCATGGGCAACACGCTGCCCGACCCGTACAACCTGTTCGACGGCCGCCACACCGGCACCGAGCTGGTCACGCTGCTCCAGCGCTACCCGAACGTGGTGGCCTGGGTGAACGGCCACACCCACGCCAACCTCATCACCCCGCACGGCCACGCCGTGCCCGAGCGCGCGTTCTGGGAGATCAACACCGCCTCCCACGTGGACTTCCCGCAGCACGCGCGGCTCATCGAGATCGCCGACAACCAGGACGGCACCCTCTCGCTGTTCACCACGCTGGTGGAGTCGGCCGCTCCGTACGCGACCGACTTCACCAGCACCGGCGAGGCCGACCTCGCAGCCCTCTACCGCGAGCTGTCGTTCAACGACCCCTACGCCACCCCCGCCGCCAAGCTCGGCACCTCCGCCGACCACAACACCGAGCTTCTGCTGGCCAAACCGGGCGCCTGACCCCGCGCCCGACGGGGGCGGCTCAGTGGTGCGTGACCGCCAGCACGGCGGTGTGCCCGCGCACCGACACCACGCGGACCGAGATGCTGTTCAGCGCCGCCGTGCCCCCGGGGCTGACGCCCGACTCCAGGTGGGTGCCGCCCCCGTCGGCCGTGACGGTCACCCCGTCGGCGCCGACGTGCGTGACCTTGAACGAGGAGAAGCCGAACCGGCTGTCCACCGGGACCGTCACCGGCCCGGCGACGGTGATCTCGCAGCTGCCGTCGTAGCAGGACCGCAGGTCGGCGGCGCCGCTGGTCCGCGCGGGCGCCGCCGTACGGACCGGAGCTTTCGTACGGACCGGCGCTGTCGTTCGGACCGGCGCCGTCGTACGGACCGGCGACAGCACCGGTGCGGCCGCCGTGCTGGTGGCCACGGGGAGCCCGCCGCCCGCCGGGTCCGAGGAGGCCGGGGCGGCCCCCTGACCGGCCCCGGCCCCGTCCGACCCGCACCCCGCCAGCGCCAAGGCGGCCAGCACCCCGGCCACGCCGTATCCCCACCGCGTGTGTCCGGCCATCAGCTCGACCCCTTTCGCGCCACCGGTCCGGCGGCTCTCCCCAGGTCTACCCGTTCCGGCGCGGGACCGGTCCCGTACCGCCCCGCGTACGGGTGAAGGCGCGCGGGCCGGTGCGCCACCGGGTCCGGCGGGATCGGTCAGTGCGGGATCGGCACGGCCGCGCCGCGCACGCTGACGCCGGCGGCCGGGTCCGCGGGGACGCCGACGGTCAGCACGCTCGGCCGGCCCATGTCCTCGCCCTGGTGGACGGTGAGCACGGCCGGCCGGTCGACCAGGCCGAGTTCGCCGAGGTAGCCGCCGAACGCGGCCGCCGCGGCGCCGGTGGCCGGGTCCTCGACCACCCCGCCGGGCGGGAAGGGGTTGCGGGCGTGGAAGACCGCCGCCGACTCCCGCCACACCAGGTCGACCGTGGTCCAGTCCCGGCGGCGCATGAGGTCGCCGAGCGCGGCCATGTCGTAGTCCAGCGCGGCCAGCCGCTCCCGGGTTGCCGCGGCGATCACCGGGTGCCAGGCACCCGCGTAGGCGACCCGGGGCGGCAGCGCCGGGTCCAGGTCGGCCGCGGACCAGCGCAGCGCCGCGAGCAGCTCGGCCAGGTCCGCCGCGGGCAGCTCCCGGGAGCGGGGCGGCACGCTCACCAGCTCGGCGGTCATGACGCCGTCGGGCCCGAGCGCGGCCGCCACCCGGACCGGCCCGGCCGCGGTGTGGAAGTCCCGCTCGCCCGGGCCGTGTTCGTACGCGTGGGCGACGGCGGTCGCGATGGTCGCGTGCCCGCAGAAGGGCACCTCGGCCAGCGGGCTGAAGTAGCGGACGTCCAGGCCGCCGTCCGGGCGCGGCACCGCGAACGCCGTCTCGGAGTAACCGACTTCGGCGGCCACGGCCAGCATCTCCGCCGCCCCCGCCCCGCCCGCGTCGAGCACCACCCCCGCGGGGTTCCCCCCGGCGGCGTCGGTGGCGAAGGCCACATACCTCAGCACGTCCATGCCCGCACGCTAGCGCCTCCCCGGCGCCCGTCCAGGAGTCGGGCCTCAAGCAGCCGCGGACGCCGACGCCTTGGCCTGGCGCACCCCGCGCAGAGCGCCGGACCAGGCGATCACCTGGTCGAGCATGCCGCCGACGGCGGTGTCGAGGCCCTCCTGGGGGACGAAGGCGCCGGTGTGGAACGAGGGATGGGTCGAGATGGTGGGCTGGGCGCGGACCGTGGCCACCTGGAGTTCGGCGAGCACGAGTCGCAGCGCCTCGGCGGCCCGGGCCCCGGCGACCCAGCCCCCGTAGCTGATGATCCCGGCGGCCTTGTCGTTCCACTCCCGGTAGACGTGGTCCAGGGCGTTCTTCAGGGCTCCGGGGTAGGAGTGGTTGTACTCGGGGACGACGAACACGTAGCCGTCGAAGCTGTCGACGAGTGAGCCCCAGGCGCGGGTGTGGTCGTGCTGGTACTGCTGGAAGTTCGGGTTGCCGGGCTCGTCGAGGTTGCCGAGGCCCTGGTCGGCGAGGTCGACGAGTTCGTAGTCGGCTCCCCCGTGGGCCCGGGCGGCCTGAAGTGCCCAGGCGGCGATCTGGTCGCCGCGGCGTCCGGGGCGGGTGCTTCCGAGGATGAGTGCGATGCGGAGCGGCATGGCTTCCTTCCGAGTGAGTTGTCACGTCAACTCTAGGTCGAGATGAGTTGAAACGACAACTCCGCTGGTCGCGGTATCCTCGACGGCATGACGGAGACGCGGTCGCTGGAACCCGAGGACTGGGAGTTCTGGAACGTCTGGATGCGCGCGCAGCGCCTGCTCACCCGGGAGCTGGAGCGCGGCCTGCAAAGCGACTGCGACATCTCGAAGGCCGAGTTCAGCGTGCTGGTGACGCTGTGGCAGGC
This sequence comes from Actinacidiphila sp. bgisy145, assembly GCF_057708125.1. Classification (NCBI taxonomy): domain Bacteria; kingdom Bacillati; phylum Actinomycetota; class Actinomycetes; order Kitasatosporales; family Streptomycetaceae; genus Actinacidiphila; species Actinacidiphila sp. bgisy145. The sequence goes on along the minus strand of NZ_JBYIRL010000023.1, from coordinate 100,667 downwards.
CACCGGCCGCGAGGTGCGCGTCGGCGAGCTCGCCGAGTCGCTCGACTGGGACAAGAGCCGCGTCTCGCACCAGCTGACGCGCATGGAGAAGCGCGGCTTCGTCGAGCGCACCCGCTACGGGGCCGACGGCCGCCGCGCGGGGGTCGGGCTGACCGCCGAGGGGCGCCGCGCCGCCCAGAGCGCCGTCCTCGTGCACGGTCGCAACATCCGCCGCCACTTCCTCGACCCGCTGCCCCCTGAGCAGGCATCAGCCATCCGGGAGTGGAGCGAGCGGGCGGTCGACCGCCTGGAGCCGCGTCGCAGCGAGGCCGCCGGCGACGACGCGTCCTAGACCCGCCGCACCGCACCCCAACCGCCGCCGATCCGGCCACGGCACCCGCCCGGACCTCGTGCGTACGGGGCACCGCCCCGATTCTGCTACGCTGATCCAGCGACATCAGCCCGCCGAAATGTCCGAACGGAAACAGGAAGTCCCCCGGGATTTCCGGTGACCGGGACGGCATGGTCCGGGCGTCGCGAAAAACCGGTGCGGGAGCGGGGCACATCATGTGTCACACTTGTGCCGCACCAAGCAAGGTCCTGTGGAGCAGTTTGGAGTGCTCGCCACCCTGTCAAGGTGGAGGCCGCGGGTTCAAATCCCGTCAGGACCGCTGCGGCTGGGTAGCTCAGTTGGTACGAGCGACCGCCTGAAAAGCGGTAGGTCGCCGGTTCGACCCCGGCCCCAGCCACCGCACGACGAAGGGCCCTTCTCCTCGGAGAGGGGCCCTTCGTCGTGATCCGCGTCACCCCGGCCGCGCTACCCGCCGGGCCCGCTCCCGCGCCGCACCCGCACCGGCCGCGCACCCCCGCGAACCCGCGGAAAAATGGGTTCGCCCGTCCTCCCCGGCAGGTGCGATGCTGGATCGCGTATGTCTACGCAACCCTCCTCCCCCGCCGAGTTCGCCGGACTCGCCGCGCGGCTGCCCGCGCTCTCCTCGCGCGACGAGCAGCGCCTCGGCCGGCGGCTCGACGGCGCCCGCCGCATCCGCAAGCCGGAGGCGCGCGCCGCGGTGCTCGCCGAGCTCGACACGGAGATCGGCCGGGCGGAGGCCCGGATAGCCGCCCGCCAGGCCGCCGTGCCGCGGATCACTTACCCCGAGGCGCTGCCGGTCAGCCAGAAGAAGGATGAGATCCTGGCGGCCGTCCGCGACCACCAGGTGGTGATCGTCGCGGGCGAGACCGGCTCCGGCAAGACCACCCAGATCCCCAAGATCTGCCTGGAGCTGGGCCGGGGCGTGCGCGGCCTGATCGGCCACACCCAGCCGCGCCGGATCGCGGCCAGGACCGTCGCCGAGCGCGTCGCGGAGGAACTGCGCACCCCGCTGGGCGAGGCGGTCGGCTGGAAGGTCCGCTTCACCGACCAGGTGGGCGACTCCACCCTGGTCAAGCTGATGACCGACGGCATCATGCTCGCCGAGATCCAGACCGACCGCGAGCTGCGCGCCTACGACACGATCATCATCGACGAGGCCCACGAGCGCAGCCTCAACATCGACTTCATCCTCGGCTACCTCGCCCAGCTGCTGCCGCGCCGCCCCGACCTCAAGGTGATCATCACCTCCGCCACGATCGACCCGGAGCGCTTCTCCCGGCACTTCGGCGACGCCCCGATCGTGGAGGTGAGCGGCCGCACCTACCCGGTCGAGGTGCGCTACCGGCCGCTGCTGGAGGAGGGCTCCACCGAGGCCGACCGGGACCAGATCACCGCGATCGCCGACGCGGTCGACGAACTCCAGGCCGAGGGGCCCGGCGACATCCTGGTCTTCCTCTCCGGCGAGCGGGAGATCCGCGACACCGCCGACGCCCTCACCAAGCGGCAGTTGCGCGGCACCGAGGTGCTGCCGCTGTACGCGCGGCTGTCCTCCGCCGAGCAGCACCGGGTCTTCCAGGCGCACAGCGGCCGGCGGATCGTGCTGGCCACCAATGTCGCGGAGACCTCGCTGACCGTCCCGGGCATCCGCTACGTGATCGACCCGGGCACCGCCCGCATCTCCCGCTACAGCCACCGCACCAAGGTGCAGCGGCTGCCGATCGAGCCGATCAGCCAGGCCAGCGCCAACCAGCGCAAGGGCCGCTGCGGCCGTACCTCCGACGGCATCTGCATCCGGCTGTACGACGAGGACGACTTCCTGGCCCGCCCGGAGTTCACCGACGCGGAGATCCTGCGCACCAACCTCGCCTCGGTGATCCTCCAGATGACCGCGGCCGGGCTCGGCGACATCGCGAAGTTCCCCTTCATCGACCCGCCGGACAGCCGCAACATCAAGGACGGCGTCCAGCTCCTGGAGGAACTCGGCGCGCTCGACCCGCAGCAGAAGGACCCCCGCAAGCGGCTCACCCAGACCGGCCGCAAGCTCGCCCAGCTCCCGGTCGACCCGCGGCTGGCCCGCATGGTGCTGGAGGCCGACCGCAACGGCTGCGTACGCGAGGTGATGGTGATCGCGGCCGCCCTGTCCATCCAGGACCCCCGCGAGCGCCCCGCCGACAAGCAGGCCCAGGCCGACCAGCAGCACGCCCGGTTCAAGGACGAGAGCAGTGACTTCCTGTCCTTCCTGCACCTGTGGGCGTATCTGCGGGAGAAGCAGAAGGAGCTGTCCTCCTCCGCCTTCCGCCGCACCTGCCGGGCGGAGTTCCTCAACTACCTGCGCATCCGCGAGTGGCAGGACATCTACAGCCAGCTCCGCCAGGTCGCCCGGTCGCTCGGCATCACCGTCGGCCCGGAACCGGCCGGCGACCAGGACGCGGCCGACCCGCAGCGCGTGCACGTGTCGCTGCTGGCGGGGCTGCTGTCGCACCTGGGCCTGAAGGACACCGAGAAGAACGAGTACCTGGGCGCCCGCAGCGCGAAGTTCGCGGTCTTCCCCGGCTCGGCGCTGTTCAAGAAGCCGCCGCGCTGGATCATGTCGGCCGAGCTGGTGGAGACCTCCCGGCTGTGGGCGCGGGTCAACGCGAAGATCGAGCCGGAGTGGGTCGAGCCGCTGGCCCAGCACCTGGTCAAGCGCAGCTACAGCGAGCCGCACTGGGAGAAGGACCAGGCCGCGGTGATGGCGTACGAGAAGGTGACGCTCTACGGCGTCCCGCTGGTCGCCCAGCGCAAGGTGAACTACGGCCGGATCGACCCGGAGACCTCCCGCGAGCTGTTCATCCGCAACGCCCTGGTCGAGGGCGACTGGCGAACCCACCACCAGTTCTTCCACGACAACCGCAAACTCCTCGGCGAAGTCGAGGAGTTGGAGCACCGCGCCCGCCGCCGCGACATCCTCGTGGACGACGAGACGCTCTTCGACTTCTACGACGGCAAGCTGCCCGAACACGTGGTGTCCGGCGCCCACTTCGACTCCTGGTGGAAGCACAAGCGGCGCGAGGAACCGGAGTTGCTCAACTTCGAGCACTCCATGCTGATCAACGAGAACGCGGAGGCGGTCACCAAGGCCGACTACCCCGACTCCTGGCGGCAGGGCGCGCTGAAGTTCCGGGTGACCTACCAGTTCGAGCCGGGCGGCGACGCGGACGGCGTGACCGTCCACATCCCGCTCCAGGTGCTCAACCAGGTGGTGCCCGACGGCTTCGACTGGCAGATCCCCGGCCTGCGCGAGCAGGTCGTCACCGAGCTGATCCGCTCGCTGCCCAAGCCGATCCGCCGCCACTACGTCCCCGCGCCGAACTACGCGAAGGCGTTCCTGGAGAGGGTCGCGGCCGGCCCGGACCCGCTGCCGGCGGTGCTGGCCCGCGAGTTGCAGAAGATGGTGGGGGTGCGGGTCGACCCGGAGGACTTCGACCTGTCGAAGGTGCCCGACCACCTGCGGATCACCTTCCGGGTGGTGGACGAGCGGCGCCGCAAGGTCGCCGGCCCCGCGGAGGACAAGGACCTGGAGGCGCTCAAGCAGCGGCTGCGGCCGAAGACGCGGGCGGCGATCACCAAGGCGTTCGAACGGGCCTCCGACCCGGCGCTGGCCACCCTGGAGCAGCGCACGGGCCTGACCGACTGGACGCTGGGCGCCCTGCCGCGCACCTTCGAGACCCGGCGGGCCGGCCAGCCGGTCAAGGCGTACCCCGCGCTGGTCGACGAGGGCGCCACGGTCGCGGTGCGGCTGTTCGACACCGAGCCGGAGCAGACCGAGGCGATGTGGCGCGGCACCCGCCGGCTGATCCTGCTGAACGTCCCGGTCAACCCGGCGAAGTTCGCCGCCGACCAGCTCTCCAACCAGCAGAAGCTGGCGCTGTCCCGCAACCCGCACGGCAGCGTGCAGGGCCTCTTCGAGGACTGCGCCACCGCGGCCGCGGACCGGCTGATCGCCGACCACGGCGGGCCGGCCTGGGACGAGGAGAGCTACCGCAAGCTCTTCGACGCGGTGCGTGCCGACCTGGTCGAGCTGACCGGCCGGGCGGTCCGGCAGGTCCAGCAGGTGCTCGCCGCCTGGCACTCCTGCGAGAGCCGGCTGAAGGACACCGCGAGCCCGGTCCTGCTGGCGAACGTGCGGGACGTCAGGGAGCAGCTGAGCGGCCTGGTGTACCCCGGGTTCGTCACCGCGGCGGGCCTGAAGCGCCTCCCGGACCTGATGCGCTACCTGGTGGCCGCGGACCGCCGCCTCCAGCAGATGCCGACGGGCGTCCAGCGCGACACCACCCGCATGGAGAAGGTCCGCGAGATCCAGGCGGAGTACGCCGAACTGCTGGCTTCCCAGCCCGCCGGGCGCCCGGTGCCCGCCGCGGTCCGCGACATCCGCTGGATGATCGAGGAGCTGCGGGTCAGCTACTTCGCCCACGCCCTGGGCACCGCGTTCCCGGTCTCGGACAAGCGCGTCTTCAAGGCCCTCGACGCCGCCTGGTCCTGACCCCGGTCCCGAGTTCGACCGCACCCCCTGACCTGCTGTACAGTCTGTCTCGCAACGAGGTCCTGTGGAGCAGTTTGGAGTGCTCGCCACCCTGTCAAGGTGGAGGCCGCGGGTTCAAATCCCGTCAGGACCGCAGCAGATGAAGCATCTTTGAAGCCCGCTCCCGGGAGACCGGTGGCGGGCTTCTTGCTGTTCAGGGGCCGTCCGCAGGCGCGTGGCCCGTCCGCACGGGCAACGGCCGCCACTCTCCGTACGGGGTCCAGGAGGCCGTGTGCGGGCCGTTCCGGGGGCGGGGTGGGCCGTTACCGTCCGAAGCAAGTCCCGCCCGTCACAGGGGAGTTGGGAGCCGCCGTACCGCACTCGGGCGACGGCGGGACGGCCCGCGGGAGAAGCCGCTCCGTCAAGTCCCCGACGCACAGGATCGTTTCTCTACCGCATCGCAGGGAAGACCCTCAAGTGCCGCACATGTGACGGTAGTCACGCCAAGTTGTGCGCAGCATAAGGAGCTCGGGACCCCTCACGAGGGGCTCAATTTAATATGTGCAATGGTACGTCCCGCTCACCCATGTGATCGGGCGCACAAAAAAGAAGATCGCACCGAGCCCGGCGGAGCCCGATGCGATCTTCTTACGGTCATACGGTCATACGTCCTGCTGTTCCACCCTCCCCGCCGGCCACCCGATGGGGGCGGACGACCGTCGGACGGCGACGTATGGGGTAGGGGCCCCACAAGCCGCCCAAAAGGGCTGTCAGGCCTCGCTGCGCTGCTGCGGGATCCCCGCAAGCAGCGCGCGGACCTCCGCCTCGCGGTAGCGGCGGTGCCCGCCGAGCGTGCGGATCGACGTGAGTTTGCCAGCCTTGGCCCAGCGCGTGACCGTCTTCGGGTCGACGCGGAACATGGTGGCGACCTCAGCAGGGGTAAGCAACGGCTCGGCATCAGGGGTGCGAGCGGTCATGAGCGGCCTCCTCGAGAGAACCGAACCAACGCGGTTCTTTCCTCTTAAATTCTGCACCTTGACCCGCGTTGCCCGATATGGGCGAACGCGGGCCGAGTCGGTAATAGGACGAACGGCTTGTCCTCGGCACTACAACTACACCATCCGTCCAGCCGCGTCGGCCAAACCGATGGATTTGCCCTCTCAGGTGTTCAAGCTCGACGGAAGCCGATGGACCGGGCCATAGCGGACAGTCACACCAACGTGACGATCAGTCACAGCGCGATCATCCGCCCCATCCCCACCGTCGGTGCGAGCCCGAGACGGACCCGATGTCCCATTTTGGCATGACAGATGGTGATGCAGGCAAGAGTCCGCTTACGTGCTCTGCGTCACGCTTGGGCCAATAGCACCATCACCAGGGGCAGAAGCACCGCACCGGCCGGACCGGAGACAACACCCGGCCCACCCGGAGACAACAGCCCGTCAGATCCACGACGGCCCCGCCGCGCGCCTCAGTTGGCGAACTGCAACTCCCGCACCGCCCGCCACCGGTCGGTCAGCCGCTCGTACGCCGTACCGGCCGCCGCCGAGTCGCCCTCGCGCAGCGCCGCCAGCCCCTCGGCCGCGTCCGCCGCCGAACGGTCGGCCGCCAGCGCCTCCGGGCCGATCACGTGCACCAGGCCGCCGTAGTCCAGCTCGACCAGGGAGCGGGGGTGGAACTCCTCCAGCCAGCGCCCCACGTCGACCAGCCCGTCCACCAACGGGCTCTCGTCCAGCGCCTCCCTGAGCACCCGCAGGCCCCGCGCCACCCGGCGCCGCGCCTGCACCATCGGGGTGCGGTAGCGCATCACCGGCTGCTTCGAGCCGCCCGCGGAGTCCGCCGCGCCGACCGGCTCGTACTCCCGCTCGTCGTCGCCGACGAGGATGAACCAGCGCACCGGCACGTGCCAGGTCGCCGAGCGAATCCAGGGCCGCGCGTCCGGGTGGCGCTCCCGCCACGCCTCGTGGTCGGCCGCGGCCTGCCGCCGGACCACCGGCGGCACCATCGCGTCCAGCACCGGCCCCGGCAGCTGGCCCTCCAACTGCTCCAGCGCCATCCAGCCGCGCAGCCGGGTCCGCCACGGGCAGACGTGGATGATCCCGCCCACCTCGGCGACGAACGCGTCCGGGCTCTCGTGCACCGGCACCGCGATCGGCGGCACCGGCACCAGCCCGGCCAGCGACTGCCGCAGCTCGTCCTGGGCGCCACGGGCCCGGCCCGCGACCGCGTAGCGGTGCCAGTGGGTCCGTTCGGGCTCGGGAAAGGCCGCCAGCGGCTCGTACACCCGCAGATACGACGTGTACGGGACCTGAACCGCCGAATCGCCCACGCCCGCTCCTCACCGCCGTGCCGCCTGCCGACGCCTCCGATCGTCCCACGGGTCCGCCACCGCCGGAGGTGATCCCGGCCACTGCGCCCAGGGCTACGCTGTGCCCATCGAACCCTCCGCCACCCCTACGGGGGGCGAGACGACCCGAACCCAATGGGACCGCACGCACCACCGGACTATGGGAGTCACCACCGTGACCGACGTACGTCAGACCGACGGCGGCAACGGCGCCGCCGTCATCGCCAAACTGTTCCGATCGGACCAGGGCGGACACGAACAGGTCGTCCTGTGCCAGGACCGCCCGACCGGCCTGCGGGCCGTGATCGCACTGCACTCCACCGCCCTGGGCCCGGCCCTGGGCGGTACGCGTTTCCACGCCTACGCCTCCGACGAGGAGGCCGTGGACGACGCCCTCAACCTCTCCCGCGGCATGTCGTACAAGAACGCCCTGGCCGGCCTCGACCACGGCGGCGGCAAGGCCGTCCTGATCGGCGACCCCGGCACCCTCAAGACCGAGGAACTGCTGCTCGCCTACGGCCGGTTCGTCGCCTCGCTGGGCGGCCGCTACGTCACCGCGTGCGACGTCGGCACCTACGTCGCCGACATGGACGTGGTCGCCCGCGAGAACCGCTGGACCACCGGCCGCTCCCCCGAGCAGGGCGGCGCCGGCGACTCCTCGGTGCTCACCGCGTTCGGCGTCTTCCAGGGCATGCGCGCGGCCGCCGAGGCCCAGTGGGGCGAGCCGACGCTGCGCGGCCGCCGGGTCGGCGTCGCGGGCGTCGGCAAGGTCGGCCACCACCTGGTGGGCCACCTCGTGGACGACGGCGCCCAGGTGGTGGTCACCGACGTACGCGCCGACGCCGTCGCCCGGATCACCGCCCGGTACCCGGGCGTGACCGCCGTCGCCGACGCCGACCGCCTGGTCCGCACCCCGCTGGACGTCTACGCCCCCTGCGCGCTGGGCGGCGCGCTCGACGACGCGACCGTGGCCGCGCTGACCGCCACCGTGGTCTGCGGCGCGGCCAACAACCAGCTCGCCCACCCCGGCGTCGCGAAGGACCTCGCCGACCGCGGCATCCTCTACGCCCCCGACTACGTGGTGAACGCCGGCGGCGTCATCCAGGTCGCCGACGAGCTGCACGGCTTCGACTTCGAACGGGCCAAGGCGAAGGCCGCGAAGATCCACGACACCACGTTGGCCATATTCGAACGGGCGAGGGCCGACGGAGTGCCGCCCGCGGTGGCCGCCGACCGCCTCGCGGAGCAGCGGATGGCCGAGCGCACCCCCGCCGCCGAGTGGCTGCGGCCGAGCCTGGGCTGAGCCCGGCGGGCCCCGGGCCGTGCCGTCGGCGTGACCGACAGCACGGCCCGATAGCAAGTTCGCGCTAGAAGAAGGTAAAATCGGGCCTGACCAGGAACGACAGGGCCGCAAATATCCCCTGTTCCGACGCGCGTCGTGCGGGCGACGTACCGTGCGGCGTCGGAAGCAGGTACCGTTGAGGCCCTACGGACAGGTCTCTCTCCGCGGAGGCCGTCCGGATCATGAACGCGTGTCAAGACTCGGGGCCGTCGAGCCCCGCCGTTAAGGGGGTCGAGCCATGGGGCGCGGCCGGGCCAAGGCCAAGCAGACGAAGGTCGCCCGCCAGCTGAAGTACAACAGCGGCGGCACGGATCTCTCACGTCTGGCCGACGAGCTGGGCGCATCGCCGTCGAGGCCGGTTAATCCGGAGCCAGTCGAGGACGATGACGAGTTGGACGACGACCCGTACGCTCAGTACGCGGATCTCTACAACGACGATGACGAGGACGACGACCAGGACGAACAGTCCGAGCCGTCACCGTCGTCTCAACGCCGTCGCGCTTGACGCCGTCAACGCTTGAGGCCCGGCCCGGGGTCCGCCCCGGGCCGGGTTTCGTCGTGGGCGCGCCCGCGTACCGCGGGTAGTCGGCACCTCACGCGCGACCCGGCCGGGTCAGCCGGCGGCACCATGGTCGCCGGTCAGCTCCACGGCCGGCGCGCCGCTTTCGCGTGCCCGGATCTCGCCGGCCACCCAGGCGTCCACATCGCGGTCGGCGAGCACCGCCAGCGCCACGTCCACCGACGCGCGCGGCAGCACCGCCATCATGCCCACGCCCATGTTCAGCGTCTTCTCCAGCTCCGCGCGGGGCACTCCGCCCAGCTCGCCGACCAGCCCGAAGACCGGCCCCGGCGTCCAGGTGGCCCGCTCGACGACCGCCTGGAGGTGGTCCGGGATCACCCGGGCGAGGTTGTTGGCCAGACCGCCGCCGGTGATGTGCGAGAAGGCGTGCACCTCGGTGGTGCGGGCCAGCGCCAGGCAGTCCAGCGAGTAGATCCGGGTCGGCTCCAGCAGCTCCTCGCCGAGCGTCCGGCCGAACTCCGGCACCTCGCGGTCCAGCGCCCAGCCGGCCCGGTCGAAGAGCACGTGGCGCACCAGGCTGTACCCGTTCGAGTGAAGTCCGGAGGAGCCGATCGCGAGCACCGCGTCGCCCGGCCGGACCCGGTCCGCGCCCAGCAGCCCGTCTGCCTCGACCACGCCGGTGCCCGCGCCCGCCACGTCGAAGTCGTCGGGGCCCAGCAGCCCGGGGTGCTCGGCGGTCTCGCCGCCGACCAGCGCGCAGCCGGCCAGCACGCAGCCCTCCGCGATGCCCTTGACGATCGCCGCGACCCGCTCCGGGTGGACCTTGCCGACGCAGATGTAGTCGGTCATGAACAGCGGCTCGGCGCCGCACACCACCAGGTCGTCCACGACCATGCCGACCAGGTCGTGGCCGATCGTGTCGTAGACCCCCATTCGGCGGGCGATGTCCACCTTGGTGCCCACGCCGTCGGTCGCCGACGCGAGCAGCGGGCGCTCGTAGCGCTTCAGGGCCGAGGCGTCGAAGAGCCCGGCGAAGCCGCCGAGCCCGCCGACCACCTCGGGGCGGGACGCCTTGCGCACCCACTCCTTCATCAGGGTGACGGCGCGGTCGCCCGCCTCGATGTCGACGCCCGCGGCTGCGTAGCTGGCACCGGTTGTCTCAGACATGGCTGGGGGAACCTTCGTGTCGGTCGTACGGGTCGGATCGGCGCGGGCTCACGGCCGGCGGAGCGCGTCGGCGGCGTCGGCGCCACCGGCCAGCTCGACCTCCAGCAGCTGCTTGCCGAGCAGCTCGGGGTCGGGCAGCTCCATCGGGTACTCGCCGTCGAAGCAGGCCCGGCACAGGTTGGGCTTGGCGATCGTGGTCGCCTCGACCATCGCGTCGATCGAGATGTACGCCAGCGAGTCCGCGCCCAGCGACTGCCCGATCTCCTCGACGCTCATGCCGTTGGCGATCAGCTCGGCGCGGGTGGCGAAGTCGATGCCGAAGAAGCAGGGCCACTTCACCGGCGGCGAGGAGATCCGCACGTGCACCTCGGCGGCGCCGGCCTCGCGGAGCATCCGGACGAGCGCGCGCTGCGTGTTGCCGCGGACGATCGAGTCGTCCACCACGACCAGCCGCTTGCCGCGGATGACCTCCTTGAGCGGATTGAGCTTCAGCCGGATGCCGAGCTGCCGGATCGTCTGCGACGGCTGGATGAAGGTCCGGCCGACGTAGGAGTTCTTCACCAGGCCGGAGCCGTACGGGATGCCGCTGGCCTCCGCGTAGCCGACCGCGGCCGGCGTGCCGGACTCCGGGGTCGGTATCACCAGGTCGGCCTCGACCGGGGCCTCGGCGGCCAGCCGGCGGCCCATCTCGACCCGGGACAGGTAGACGTTGCGGCCGGCGATGTCGGTGTCGGGGCGGGCGAGGTAGACGTACTCGAAGACGCAGCCCTTGGGGCGGGCCGCGGCGAAGCGGGAGGAGCGCAGCCCCTGCTCGTCGACCGCGATCAGCTCGCCGGGCTCGATCTCCCGGACGAAGGTGGCGCCGCAGATGTCCAGGGCGGCGCTCTCCGAGGCCACCACCCAGCCGCGCTCCAGCCGGCCCAGCACCAGCGGGCGGATGCCCTGCGGGTCGCGGGCCGCGTACAGCGTGTGCTCGTCCATGTAGACGAGGCTGAAAGCACCCTTGATCTTCGGCAGCACCTGTGGTGCCGCGTCCTCGACCGACAGCGGGGTGCCGTCCTCGCCGACCTGGCCCGCCAGCAGGGCGGTGATCAGGTCGGTGTCGTTGGTCGCCGCGACCTTCGTGGCCCGTCCGGGCCCCTGCGGCAGCGCGGCCACCATCTCGGCCAGCTCGGCGGTGTTCACCAGGTTGCCGTTGTGGCCGAGCGCGATCGAGCCGTGCGCGGTCGCGCGGAAGGTGGGCTGCGCGTTCTCCCACACGGACGCGCCGGTGGTCGAGTAGCGGGCGTGGCCGACGGCGATGTGGCCGGTCAGCGAGCCGAGGGAGGTCTCGTCGAAGACCTGGGAGACCAGGCCCATGTCCTTGAAGACCAGGATCTGGGAGCCGTTGCTCACTGCGATGCCCGCGGACTCCTGTCCGCGGTGCTGCAGGGCGTACAGCCCGAAGTAGGTGAGTTTGGCGACCTCTTCTCCCGGGGCCCAGACACCGAAGACGCCGCAGGCGTCCTGGGGGCCCTTCTCACCGGGGAGCAGGTCGTGGCTGAGTCGTCCGTCACCACGAGGCACGTTCTCGAGTCTAGGGCAGGAATGCCCCTCATCCGAACGGACGAACCTTCATTTCCTCGGGTCTACGCGCGTCATCCCTTACGCCGCAAGCAATGTGATGTTCACCGTACGCCCTCCCGGCGACCGCGCCCCAACGTCTCTTTCCAGCCACCCGCCCCCTCGTGGAGCCCGCGCCAGGGGCGCGAGGAACCGCGCGACAAGCCCCCCCCACCGGCAGGCGACCCCCCAACCCACAGAACCAGGCAACCCCCGGGGGCAAAGGGGCGCGAGGAACTGCGCGACCAGCCCCCGCCGCCATGTGGTCCCGGAACCGACAGCACCAGGCACCCCGGGGGGTCCGGCTCGGCCACCCGCATGGGTCACCCCAGGACGGGGAGGTACGGCGCGAGGTCGGCCCGTTCGCCGGAGGCGGAGACGCGGGCGGCGTCCACCTCGTCCGCGAAGCCCGCCCGCCCCGCCGCCAGCCGCAGCCAGGTCATGGGGTCGGTCTCGACGACGTTCGGCGGTGTCCCGCGGGTGTGCCGCGGCCCCTCCACGCACTGCACGGCCGCATACGGCGGCACCCGCACCTCCACCGCGTTCCCGGGCGCCTTCGCGGCCAGCGCGTCCGCCAGCACCCGCACCGCCCCGGCGACCGCGTGCCGGTCGAACCCGACCTCGACCCCGGCGGCCCTCGCCAGGTCGTCACTGTGCACGACCAGCTCCACCAGCCGCGTCACCAGGAAGTCGGCCGCCCGCATGGCGCCAAAGGGGCTCGGCACCAGCCGGTCGCTCCCGGTCGCCTCGTCCGCCAGCGCCGCCAGCCGGTCCGCCGCGGTGTCGAGCGCGGCGAGCGGATCGGCGGTCCGCGCCTCCTCCGCCCGGGTGGACGCGTCCAGCTCCGCCGCGATCCCGGCGGTGGACAGCGCCCAGGTGTCCAGGCCCACCGTCCTCGCCCCGGCCGGCGGCGGCTCCTCGTCGAGCAGCACCCCCACGGCCTCCACCTGCCGCACCATGTGCACCACCAGCAGCCGCACGTCCCAACCCGGCAGCCCCGACGGCCACTTCCACTGCTCCCCGGTCAACCCGCGCACCGCCACCCGCACATGGCCCACCTGCGCACCCAACGCCCGCCACGTCCGCGCGGGGTCGTACGTACGAACACGGCGGCGGCTCTCACTCGGGCTCGGCATACCCCCGAGCTTAGCTTTCGGGCGCCGAGGCCCAGGTCAGCAATTGCTGGGTGTCCAGCTTGATCCCGACCGGCTCGGGCAACAACACGACCTTGCCGAACGGGATGAGGTACTGCTCGTGGTACTCCCCCGCCGCCGGTTCGCTGTAGACCTTCGTGGCACGGGCATCTCGGTCGATCAGCAGGTAGACAGGAATGCCGGACTCGGCGTACGCACGCGGCTTGTCGATACGATCGCGCTGCTCGGTGTCACGGTCGTAGGACGTGACCTCAAGGACCATCAGCACGCCATCGGGGTCAACCCACTCTCCACTCTGCCCCACGAAGTTCGCGACCGGCGCGAGTACGCCGTCAGGGATGGCCCTGCCTTCCCGGTACGTCTCGATCCGCAGCCCTTGTCCGATGTGAAGATCCCACTGCGGCTTCTGCTGCATGCACTGCCGAAGCAGCCACATCGTGATCGCCGTGTGAACCGCGTCCGGCACTGTCTTGAACCCCAACTTTCCGCCGATGAACTCAAGGCGGAGACCCTCGACGTCACGGGCCGCGTCGGCAGCAATGATCTCGAACTCCTCAGGTCGGAGTTCCCCTTGCACCCGCGCTCGCGGCCGGTCATCCACGGCGGTCACCCTGTACCTCCCTGTGCCCGGATTCTCACGCTCGGCTTCTGATCGTATAGACGTCCATCAGCCGAACGTGACCACGCGGCCACGCTCACGTATGTCCATTCACCTGGACAACGAGCGTAGCCGCGCGGGTCGCGGAGCGTGGGGCGGTCGGCCCCGGGTCAGCCCTGGCGGGGCCGCTCGAAGGTGATGAGCAGGCCGTCGACAGCACCGGGGCCGATCCGGCCCTTCACGTCGCCGGACGTGATGTCCTTCAGCACCCAGCCGTCCTCGGCGTGCTTGTTGAGCGTCTTCTCCAGCTTGTCGCTGTCGAGCGCGTCCCCGATCAGCGCTTCGCGGAAGGTGACGACCTTGTACTCGTACATGTACGGCCTCTCTCGGTGGTGCGGAACGCCATGCCCCGTCACCCCCTGCTGACGCCCCACCCCCACCCAAAGGTTCCCTCCCCGGCGCCGGGGGTCAGGCGAGTCCGGGAGCCGCAGTGCGGGCCGTCCGCGCACCTCGCCCGGCCCGGCGTCCGACGGCGGAATCAGATAGTCTGATTCCATGAAGCTAATGACCGCCACCGAAGCCTCGCGGAACTTCGCCTCAATCCTGGATGCCGCGGAGCACGGCGAGACCATCGTGATCACCAGGGCCGGACGCCGCCTCGCCCAGATCGGGCCCGCCAGCGCGGGGAACGGCGCCGCGCTCAACGAAATCCTCACGACCCTCCCGACGGACGACGCGTTCGCCGCCGACGTGGCCGCGGCCCGAGAGCTGCTGACCGACGAGATGACGGCAACGTGGCCCGACGCCTGATCCTCGACACCGGTGTGCTGATCGGCATCGAGCGCACCGGCACCCCTGTCACCTTCGCCGACGACGATGACGTCGCCATCGCCGCGGTGAGCGCGGCCGAGTTGCTCCTCGGTGTCGAACTCGCCGACGAGGTCCGCCGCCAGCCGCGCGAGGACTTCGTCACGGCCGTGCTCGCGGTCGTACCGGTCGAGGAATACGGCCTCGATGTCGCCCGGGTCCACGCCCGCCTGCTGGCGCACGTACGGCGAGCGGGCAAGCCGCGCGGAGCGCATGACCTGATCATCGCCGCCACAGCGGCAGCCACCGCCCGGGCCGTGGTGACGCGCGACCGCAAAGCGGCATTCGCCGACCTGCCCGGGGTACGGATCGCGGATCTGACGCCCTGAGCGGTCCGCGCCGCGCAAAGGGGCGCCCCGCCGGAAGACCGGCGGGGCGCCCCTTTTACCGCGGATACGACGGACCCTCAGGCGAGGAGCTGCGGGATGGCCGTGTGGTGGGCCTCGGAGAGCTCTTCGAGGGGGATCTCGAACTCGCCCTGGACCTCCAGGGCCTGCCCGTCGACCACACCGACGCGGGTGGCCGGCAGGCCCCGCGCACCGCACATGTCGGTGAACCGGAGCTCCTCGGAGCGCGGCACCGCGACCAGCGCACGGCCGGCGGACTCGGAGAGCAGGAAGGTGAACGCCGACAGGCCGTCGGGGACGACCAGGCGCGCCCCGTGCCCGCCGCGCAGGCAGGACTCGGTGACCGCGGCGAGCAGCCCGCCGTCGGACAGGTCGTGGGCGGCGTCGACCATGCCGTCCCGCGACGCGGAGATCAGGATCTCGCCGAGCAGCCGCTCCCGCTCCAGGTCCACCGCCGGCGGCAGCCCGCCGAGGTGGTCGTGCACGACCTGCGACCAGACCGAGCCGCCGAACTCCTCCCGGGTCTCCCCGAGCAGGTAGAGCAGGTGGCCCTCGTCGCCGAACGCCATCGGAGTGCGGCGCGCCACGTCGTCGATCACGCCGAGCACCGCGACGACCGGGGTGGGGTGGATGGCCGCCTCACCGGTCTGGTTGTAGAGCGAGACATTGCCGCCGGTGACCGGCGTGCCGAGCTGGAGGCAGCCGTCGGCCAGCCCGCGGATCGCCTCCACGAACTGCCACATCACGTCCGGGTCCTCGGGCGACCCGAAGTTCAGGCAGTCCGAGATCGCCAGCGGCTTCGCGCCGGTCGCCGCCACGTTGCGGTACGCCTCCGCGAGCGCGAGCTGCGCACCGGTGTACGGGTCGAGCTTCGTGTAGCGGCCGTTGCCGTCGGTGGCGATGGCGACGCCGAGACCGGTCTCCTCGTTGACCCGGATCATGCCCGCGTCCTCGGGCTGGGCCAGCACCGTGTTGCCCTGCACGAACCGGTCGTACTGGTCGGTGACCCACGCCTTCGAGGCGACGTTCGGCGAGGAGAGCACCCGCAGCGCCTGCGCGCGCAGCTCCGCACCGGTTTCCGGGCGGGCCAGCGCACCGGCGTCGTCCGCCTGGAGCGCGTCCTGCCAGGACGGCCGGGCGTACGGGCGCTCGTACGTCGGACCCTCGTGCGCGACCGTACGCGGGTCCACGTCCACGATCTTCTCGCCGTGCCAGAAGATCTCCAGCCGGTCCCCGTCGGTGACCTCGCCGACGACGGTGGCGATGACGTCCCACTTCTCGCAGATCGCCAGGAAGCGTTCGACCTTCGCCGGCTCCACCACCGCGCACATCCGCTCCTGCGACTCGCTCATGAGGATCTCCTCGGGCGAGAGCGTGGAGTCGCGCAGCGGTACGTCGTCCAGCTCGACGCGCATGCCGCCGGAGCCGTTGGAGGCCAGCTCGCTGGTGGCGCAGGACAGGCCCGCCGCCCCCAGGTCCTGGATGCCGACCACCAGTTTCTCGGCGAACGCCTCCAGGGTGCACTCGATCAGCAGCTTCTCCTGGAACGGGTCGCCGACCTGCACCGCCGGCCGCTTGCTCGGCTTGGTGGCGTCGAACGTCTCCGAGGCGAGGATCGAGGCGCCGCCGATGCCGTCGCCGCCGGTCCTGGCGCCGTACAGGATCACCTTGTTGCCGGCGCCGGACGCCTTGGCGAGGTGGATGTCCTCATGCCGCATCACGCCGATCGCGCCCGCGTTCACCAACGGGTTGCCCTGGTAGCAGGCGTCGAAGACCAGCTCGCCGCCGATGTTCGGCAGGCCCAGGCAGTTGCCGTAGCCGCCGATGCCCGCGACCACGCCGGGCAGCACCCGCTTGGTGTCGGGGTGGTCGGCCGCGCCCATCCGCAGCGGGTCCACCACGGCGACCGGCCGCGCGCCCATCGCGATGATGTCGCGCACGATGCCGCCGACCCCGGTGGCCGCGCCCTGGTAGGGCTCGACGTACGACGGGTGGTTGTGCGACTCGACCTTGAAGGTGACCGCGTAGCCCTCGCCGACGTCGACCACGCCGGCGTTCTCGCCGATGCCGACGAGCAGCGCGTCGGTCTGCGGGGCCTTGGCGCCGAACTGCTTCAGGTGCACCTTGCTCGACTTGTACGAGCAGTGCTCCGACCACATCACCGAGTACATCGCCAGCTCGGCCCCGGTCGGACGGCGCCCCAGGATCTCCCGGACCCGCAGGTACTCGTCCTCCTTGAGACCGAGCGCCTTCCACGGCAGCTCCACCTCAGGCGTCTGCTCGGCATGCTGGACTGTATCGAGACTCACGCGCCTACCAACTTCTTGAGTACCGAGGTGAAGAAGCCCAGCCCGTCGGTGCGGCCGGTGCCGATCAGCGACTCGACCGCGTGCTCCGGGTGCGGCATGAGGCCGACCACGTTGCCGGCCGCGTTGGTGATCCCGGCGATGTCGCGCTGCGAACCGTTCGGGTTGCCGTAGCCGTCCGCGGCGGGGCCGTCGGTGGCGTAGCGGAAGACCACCCGGCCCTCGGCCTCCAGCTCGTCGAGCACGCGCTCGTCCGCGGTGTAGCGGCCGTCGATGTTCTTCAGCGGGATGGAGATCTCCTGGCCCGCCGCGTAGTCCGCAGTCCACGCGGTGCCGCTGGTCTCGACCCGCAGTTTCTGGTCGCGGCAGACGAAGTGCAGCTCGGTGTTGCGCAGCATCGCGCCGGGCAG
This sequence comes from Actinacidiphila sp. bgisy145, assembly GCF_057708125.1. NCBI lineage: Bacteria > Bacillati > Actinomycetota > Actinomycetes > Kitasatosporales > Streptomycetaceae > Actinacidiphila > Actinacidiphila sp. bgisy145. The sequence continues at coordinate 83,154 of NZ_JBYIRL010000023.1, read as the reverse complement.
CAGGTGGGCCTCGGTGAGCACCTGGAAACCGTTGCAGATCCCCAGGACGGGCATTCCGGCCCGCGCCTGCTCGATGACCGACTCCATCACCGGCGAGAAACGGGAGATCGCCCCCGCCCGCAGATAGTCGCCGTAACTGAACCCGCCGGGCAGGACCACCGCGTCGACCTGCTTCAGGTCCTTCTCGCGGTGCCACAGCGGGACCGCCTCGGCGCCCGCCACGCGCACGGCGCGCTGGGTGTCGCGGTCGTCAAGGGTCCCGGGAAATGTGACGACACCAATGCGTGCAGTCACGACTCCACCTTTACGGTGAAGTCCTCGATCACGGTGTTGGCGAGAAAGGTTTCCGCCAACTGCCGAATACGGGCGAGCGCTGCGTCGTCGACGGGACCGTCGACCTCCAGTTCAAAGCGCTTTCCCTGACGGACGTCGGAGATCCCGTCGAAGCCGAGCCGGGGCAGCGCGCGCTGTACGGCCTGGCCCTGGGGGTCGAGGATCTCCGGCTTGAGCATGACGTCGACGACGACGCGTGCCACTGGCACTCCCGATGGTGTGGTGCGTGAGGTTCTCTCAGCCTACCGGGTGAGGAAATCTACGCGAGTAGATATACCGCAACGTGACATCGGTCGCAGATCGCCGATCACGTTTGGATATCGGCTGACGAAATACCTGGGTTACCTGGCGGCGGAAAACATAGGGTCCCGGAAGCGAAGAGGCTTGCGGCGTGGATGCAGCGGGAATTAACAGCAGTAACGGGTAACCCCACCGCCCCATTCCCCCCTCGGGCGCCCCGGTCGCGGACCCCGCCAGGGTCCGCCCCCGACGCGACCGCAGGCAGCCGGCTCGAGAAAGGACCGATCCCGATGGCGCAGCGCGTACTGGTCACCCTGGCCGACGATCTCGACGGCGGCACCGCCGAGGAGACCATCGCCTTCGGCGTGGACGGCCAGTGGTACGAGATCGACCTCTCGACGCAGAACGCGGACAGACTGCGCCGGGAACTCGCTCCGTACGTCGAGGCCGGCCGCCGCCGCACCCTCTCCGGACACGCCTACAAGCGCACCCCGATCGCCCCCACCCCGGCGACCGTCCGCGCCTGGGCGCAGTCGAACGGGTTCGAGGTGCCCGCCCGCGGCCGTATCCCCAAGAAGGTCTACGAGGCGTTCAACAAGGCGAGTTGAGCCGCCGGGCGGTCCGCCGGCCCGGAGCGGCGGCCCAGGCCGCCGCTTCCCAACGCCCGTTCGCCGCGCGGGCGGTGTCGATTGGACAGGCCCCCCGGGTCGTCCGCTAATCTAAGGGCACACCGCAGGACGGGGCCGAAAAGCCCAGGTCAGCGGAGGTCACGCGGGTGTAGCTCAGTAGTAGAGCGCCCCCCTTCCAGGGGGGAGGCGCAGTGTGCGATCCCTGTCACCCGCTCTGATCACCGGCTCGTTCGGCCCACTGGGCCGATCGGGTACAGTGGTCGCAGCACCTGCGGACGTGGCTCAGTTGGTAGAGCATCACCTTGCCAAGGTGAGGGTCGCGAGTTCGAATCTCGTCGTCCGCTCCAAGGGAGAGCCCCGGATCGATCACCGGTCCGGGGCTCTCTGCTGTGCAGGGCCCCCGGGTGCGACGGTCCGGTGTGCGGTCGGAAACCGTTTTTCCGCTGCCCTGGCGGATCGGGTAGAGTGTGGACACGCCCTGCGGACGTGGCTCAGTTGGTAGAGCATCACCTTGCCAAGGTGAGGGTCGCGAGTTCGAATCTCGTCGTCCGCTCCAGCAGGAGGAAGGCCCCGGTCGGTTTGACCGGGGCCTTCGTCGTACGCTCGGCCGACTCGGCGGCGCGGGGGCCTCAGCGGCGCGGCAGCCGCGCGGTCAGCGCGTAGAAGCGGGTGACCTGCGTGGCGCCCGCGTTGTCGTCGCTGACCAGCATCAGGCGCAGCCCGCCGCCCGCGGTGTGCCCGGTGACGGCCACGCCCTCGATGTTGTCCAGCAGCGGGTTCGGCTGGGCCTGCTTGGCGGTGGCGCCCAGCGACGGGCAGGAGCCGATGTCGGCGAGCAGCGTCTTCGGCATGACCTTGACGCTCTTCTGCCCGGTCAGGTCGGTGACGCGGCTGACATCGGTGGCGCGGGACGGGTCGGCCAGGTAGAGCCGCACGGTGTTGCCGTAGCCCGAGGTGTAGCCGCGCTCCAGCACCAGCAGCCGGCCGTCACCGGTGGGCGCGATGTCGGAGACCCCGAGCAGGGTGCCGTTGGGGTCGGTGTCGACCTGGTACGCCAGCTGCCGGCCGAGCGCGAAGTCCTGGCCGTTGCCCTTGCGCTGCCAGGTCTGGAAGCGCACCAGGTCGGAGTTGTCGCCGGACAGCGCGCCCTCCATGGACGCCACCAGGGTGCGGCCGCCGGGCTGGAGCGCCAGACCCTCGAAGGTCAGGTTGGAGGTGGCCCGCCCGGCGGGGGCGACCTCGAGCGCGCCGGGTACCGGCAGGCTGCCGAGTATCGTCGCCCCGTCCCGGCTGTAGCGGCGGATCGACGGCTCGGTCTCGGAGGTGATCAGCCGGGTGCCGTCCCGGTCCACGACCAGGGCCTCGGAGTCCAGCTCCTTGCCGTTCTCGTCGGCGAGCTGCACCACCTTCTGCGGGGTGAGGTCGTCCAGCGTGTGGCCGCTCAGCGTGAACAGCGAGGAGCGGTCGGACAGCGCGTCCAGGGTGCCGTGCGCGTCCATCGCGAGCGCGGAGAAGTTGCCGACGAAGGTGCCGTCGAAGGTCGTCTTGTCCAGGGCGTCGGAGTAGCCGTCGATGCCGACGTTCGCCGAGCAGGTGCCCGCCGCCGGCTGCCCGGGACGGCCGGCCGGTCCGCCGCCGTGGGCCTGGGCGGTGCCCGCGCCGCCGAGGCAGGCGAGCGCGGTCAACAGGACGGTCGGGGCGGCGAGAAGAGCCTTCGTGCGCACAGGTGACACTCCACGTTCGGTGGCAGGAGTCATTACGCCGCACGATTCTGCACGACCTTGCGGGCCGCGGGGTGAAACGGAGCACGACGAGCAGTCGAACGCCCGCGGCGGGCCGCCGTGCGCCGCCGCGGGTGCGGGCGGTGGCGCACGGCCTCGCACCGCTACGACCAGGGCAGGCCGGTCAGCCGCTCGTACGCCTCGAGGTAACGGGCGCGGGACTGCTCGACGATGTCCTGCGGCAGCTCCGGCGGGGGCAGCTGACCGTGCCGGTCCCACCCGGACGCGTCCGAGGTGAGCCAGTCCCGGATGAACTGCTTGTCGTACGAGGGCTGGGCGTGGCCGGGCTCCCAGCCGTCCGCGGGCCAGAACCGGGAGGAGTCCGGGGTCAGCACCTCGTCGGCGAGCACCAGGGGCGCGCTGCCGTCCTGGGCCGCGGCGCCGTCGTCGTAGCCGAACTCGAACTTCGTGTCCGCGAGGATCAGTCCGCGCTCGGCGGCGATGTCCCGGGCCCGGATGTACACCGCGAGCGTGTTCTGCCGCAGCAGCGCCGCGGTCTCCGCGCCGACCTGCCGGGCCACCTCCTCGTACGACACGTTCTCGTCGTGCTCGCCGACCGCGGCCTTGGTCGCCGGGGTGAAGATCGGTGCGGGCAGCTGCGAGCCGTCCACCAGGCCCTCGGGCAGCGCGACCCCGCAGACGGTGCGGCTGCGCTCGTACTCGGCCAGGCCGGAGCCGGTCAGGTAGCCGCGGGCCACCGCCTCGACCGGGACCATCCGCAGCGACCGGCAGACCATGGTGCGCCCGGCCCAGTCGGCGGGGGCGCCCGCGGGCACCTCGGTGGAGACCACGTGGTTGGGCGCCAGGTCGGCGAGCTGGTCGAACCACCACAGGGACAGCCGGGTCAGCACCCGGCCCTTGTCCGGGATGAGGCTGGGCAGCACCCAGTCGTAGGCGGAGGTGCGGTCGCTGGCCACCATCACCAGGTCGCCGGCCTCGTTCCGGTACAGGTCCCGGACCTTCCCGGTGTGCAGGTGGGTCAGGCCGGGCACCTGTGCGGGCTCGGGCTTGTCGACGAATCCGGGCATGTGCGGGTCCTCCCCAGTCGGTGGCTCGGCTCCGATTCTCGCCTACGGGGGCGGCCGCGGCGCGCGAGGGCCCGCCCGGCCGGGCAGGTCCGGGGTGGCAGGTCCGGGTGGCGGGGGCGGGGGCGGTCCGAGGGGGGCGGCCGGTCCCCCGTGCGGAACGGGGTCAGTCCCGCTTGCAGATCCGGTCGAGCAGGTTCGCGGTCGCCCGCTGCACCCGCGCGTCCACATGGCCGGGCCGGTCCAGCGCGGGCGACCAGGCGAAGGTGCCGGACGCGAAGACGTACGCCCCGCTGGGCGCGCGGTACAGCGACGTCTCCTGGTGGCACATCCGGCCGTCGGTCGCCTCGTACGGGGAGTGCGCGAGCAGGATGCGCTCGGTGGAGTCCGGCAGCGGGACCCGCGGGAAGTAGCGGTCGGCCTCGCCCGCGACGAGCCCGGGGATCTCGGTGCCCTCGGTCGCGCCGGTGGCCTCCCACAGCCAGTGGTCGGCGTTGCGCACCACCAGCGGCGCGGGCTGCGGGACCCGGCCGGCGTACTGCACCCCGATCAGCAGCTGCTCCGGCTCGCCCTGGTCGCGCCACAGCGCGGTCCGGCCCTTCGCCGCCTCGCCCTGGCCGCCCTCGCCGCGGCGCTTGCGGCAGGTCAGCAGCCGGTCCGGGCCGCCGTCCGCGGCCGGGGCCAGCTCCACCTGCCAGAACATGGTGTTCGCCGAGAGGAAGACCAGCGAGGTGCCGCCCTCCCGGGCCTGCTCGGCCGCCCGGCGCATCGGGGTGGACCAGTACTCGTCGTGCCCGGGGAAGACCAGCGCCCGGTAGCGGTCGGGGGCGATCCGGCCCGCGTGCAGGTCGCGGGCGTCGGCGTACGCCAGGTCGTAGCCGTAGCGCTCGGCGAACCGGACGAAGTCGTAGGCGTGGCCGATGTGCAGGGGCAGGCCCGCGCCCGCGTAGGGGCGGTCGAAGGAGACGGTGGTCGCCGCCTCCTCCTCGCCGAGCAGCCGCCCCTCGTCGTCCCACGCGTGGTACAGGCTCGCGCCGGTCCGGCCGTCCTCCGGATAGAGGTTGTACGCCTGCCAGGTGATGTCCGGCAGCAGGAGCAGCAGATCGGCCGGGGCCTCCAGATCCCGCACGGTGAACGGCACATGGCTGCGGTAGCCGTCGGCGGTGGTGAGCACCGCGACATAGGCGCCGGTCTTCCAGTACGGCGGGATGTGCAGCCGCCACGACTGCCACCAGTGGTGGCAGGAGACGGTGCGGCCCGCCACCAGCGGGGCGGGCTGCGCGATGCCGGACAGCCGCGGGCTCGCGGTGACCTGGGCGGCGCCATCGCCTCCGTAGTGGCCGATCCGGTAGACGTCGACGGTGAACTCCTGCGGCGGGTCCACGGTGATCCTGAAGTCGATCGCCTCGCCGGGCGCCGCGGCCGACTGGGCGGCGAACCCCTTGATCTGCCGGCGCACGTCGTCCGCGGTGCGCGGGCCCGGCAGGTGCGGTTTGCGCGGCGCCTTCCCGTTGCTCGCGGCGAGGTCCACGTACCAGGGCACCACGCGGCCGTCGTCGCCCGGGTACTGGGGTTCTCCCGTCAGCCACGGAAGCGGGCCCTGGCCGAACGGGTCCGAGACCCCGTGCGCCAGCGCGCCCGACTCCCAGCGTCGTACTTCCCCCACGACATCGCCTCCCGCGTCTGCGCTCCGCGCGGTGCAACCGTGCGGTGTGCTCACGCTCAGCACATCACACATTGCAGCGCGTCAGTCACGTTTCGTAGAGTTTCCCTTTTTCGTGTGGTGTACGGCCTCGCCGGGGTTCCGCCGGGGTTCCGCCGGGGTCCCACCAGGGCTCTGCCGCTACGGCAGCCGCAAGGGCTTGGTGGGGCGGATCGGGGTGGAGGTCAGCCACTCGTGCAGCGGGCTGGGGTCGCCGGACTCGACGAGGTGGAGGACGGCCGAGCTGAGCTCGGTGCGGCGCACACCGGCGAGGCGCAGCGCGGGGCCGTCGAGCCAGTCGAGCCCGGCGCCGGCGCCGGCGGTGTCGACGGCGGCGCAGCAGACCACGGCGACGACGTGGTCGGCGAGGAGTTCCCGCCCGGTGCGCTCGGGCACGAGCGGGTAGGCGGTGGCGGGCTCCGCGTACGGCCCGGGGGGCGGTGCGGCGGCGAGCCGGGCGGCGACGGCTTCGCCCTCGTGGCCGCCGGGCACGGCGAGCCGGTCGATCACCCGCTCCAGGGTCACCGCGCCGAAGGGCGCCTCGTCCTCCCCGCCGACCAGCAGGGCGCGCCCCGCGGCGGCCGGGAACGACCGCGCGGCGGCGGGCTCGACGGAGGGCCGCATCTCGTCGATGACGCGTATGAGGCGGCCGGCCTCCTCCCGCCAGAGCCGCTCGACGACCTCCGCCGGGTAGCGGGCCCAGCTCACCGGCTCCCAGCCGGGCCGGGACCGCTCCGGGCCGCCGTGGAAGATCCGCGCGGCGAGCAGGGAGACCGCCTCGTCCACCGCGCCGGGCTCGTCGAGCAGGTCGCAGGCCGGGCGTTCGCCCAGCCGGGTCTCGAAGCCGTCGGCGAGCCGGTCCCGCCGGGACAGCTCGGTGAGCGCGGCGACGACACCCGCGTGCAGCCGCGACGGCCAGCGGCCGGTCCGCCAGGCGGGCAGCGCGACCCGGGTGAGCAGCCGGTCCCAGCCCGCGTAGGCGAGCCCGACCTGCTCCTGGGCGACGATCCGCAGCCCGTAGTCGACGGCCTGGGCGCGCTCGGACGCCGAGGCGGCCACCCCGCGCTCCATCTCCGCCGCATGCCCCCGGCAGGCGCGCAGCAGCAGCCGTACGACACCGCCGAGGGCGGCGTACAGCGGGCGGCCCAGCACGCCCCGCCCGCCGGTACGGGCCCGGCCCTGCGCGGCGACGGCGGCCGCCGCGTCCAGGCCGCGGACGAAGCGACGGGCCGCGGATATCTCGGGGTCGGCCGAGGGGGCGGTGCCGGCGACGACGGGAGCGAGCAGCGCGCGCAGCTCGCCGACCCGCATCCACCACATGAACGGCGAGCCCACCACGAGGACCGGCCCGGGGCGCCGCTCGGTGCCCCAGCCGCCGCCCGAGGGCCGATCCTGCCGCTTCTCCGGCTTCTCCCGCTTTTCCTGCTTTTCCCGCCGGCGGTCCTCCAGCCAGCTGTCGCAGTCCGGGGTCAGCTCTATCCCCGAGGGCGGCGGCACCTGGAGGCGGTCGGCCAGGTCGCGCACCATCAGATACAGGTCCGGCGCGGCCGACTCCGCGACCGGCACGGTGGGGCTGACCGCGGGCTCGGCCCGCACGATCACGGCGCCGACCGCCGCGGCCGCGGCGAGCATCAGCACCGCGGCGGCGGTGACGCCCCACCGCACGCCGCTCCACCCGGCCCCGTCGATCCAGCCGGTGGCCGCGCCGACGTGCAGCACCACCGCGGCCGCCGCGGGCAGCAGGGCCACGGCGAGCGCCGACCCGCGCAGCCGCAGGACCGCGCCCGCGCGTGCCCGCGCAGCGGCCTCACCTGCTTCTCCGGCCATCGGCTGGCACCCCCTGCGCTGGCGGTGGCCGCCCCGGTGACGGCCTCTCCCCACTGTCGCACCGCCCACGGACATCGCAATGCCGCGCGGCTGTTTGCCGCAATGCCCCCGGGGTGCGCCTTTCGGGCACCATAGTTGGGCGCCGCCGAGGAGTCAGCCGTATGGCCCACGCATCACTCCTTGGAGTGGCTTTCGCGCGGGGCCTTGCGCTTTTGGGGTGGGGGTGGGGTGGGGGCGGGGTACGGGGGGCCGTTCGCACGTACCGCTCGGGTCACGTGGGGGCCGTTCTTACGCGGCGCTCGGGGTACGTGCGAGCCGTTCTTACGCGGCGGCACCGCTCAAGCCCCTTTTTTTGCCGCCGGTTCACCTCCGGGGGCTTTAACCCGGTGTCGACGGTCGATCATGCTCGGTTCGCTCGTTCCTCGCGAACCTCCGCGTGTTCTCCCTTTCGACACCGGCGCCCCCTTCGGCTCACCGGCTACCACGGGCCGGCCGGGGGGAGGGTGGGTGCCCGAGTACGGAGGAAGGGCTACTGGTGGGGCGGGGTGGCGGCCTTGGCGGCGATGTCGGTGCGGTGGTGGCTGCCGTCGAGGGTGATGCGGGCGACGCCGCGGTAGGCGCGTTCGCGGGCCTTGGCGAGGGTGGAGCCGGTGGCGGTGACGGACAGGACCCGGCCGCCGGCGGAGACGATTTGGCCGTCCTGGGCCGTACGGGTGCCGGCGTGGAGGACGTAGGCGTGGTCGTCGTGGGCGGCGACGTCGGCGAGGCCGGTGATGGGGTCGCCGGTGCGGGGGGTGTCGGGGTAGTTGTGCGAGGCGATGACGACGGTCACGGCGGCGCCGTCGCTCCAGCGCAGCTCGGGGAGGGTGGCGAGCTGGCCGGTGGCGGCCGCGCGGAGCAGCCCGGCGAGCGGGGTGCGCAGGCGGGCCAGCACGACCTGGGTCTCGGGGTCGCCGAAGCGGGCGTTGAACTCGATGACCCGCACCCCGCGGGAGGTGATCGCCAGGCCGGCGTAGAGCAGCCCGGCGAAGGGGGTGCCGCGGCGGCGCAGTTCGTCGACGGTCGGCTGGAGCACGGTCCGCGCCACCTCGTCGACCAGCTTCGGGTCGGCCCAGGGCAGCGGGGAGTAGGCGCCCATGCCGCCGGTGTTGGGGCCCTCGTCGCCGTCCAGGGAGCGCTTGAAGTCCTGTGCGGGCTGGAGCGGGAGCACCGTCTCGCCGTCGGTCACCGCGAAGAGCGACACCTCGGGGCCGTCGAGGTACTCCTCGATCACCACCCGGTCGCAGGCGAGCGCGTGCGCGCGGGCGACGGCCAGGTCACCGGTGACCACGACGCCCTTGCCCGCGGCGAGCCCGTCGTCCTTGACGACGTACGGGGCGCCGAACGCGTCCAGCGCCGTGTCGATCTCCTCGGGCGTGGTGCAGACGTACGACCGGGCGGTGGGCACCCCGGCGGCGGCCATCACGTCCTTGGCGAACGCCTTGGAGCCCTCCAGCGCGGCGGCCTCGCGGGACGGGCCGAAGCAGTCGACGCCCCGCTCGCGTACGGCATCGGCGACCCCGGCGACCAGCGGCGCCTCGGGGCCCACCACGACCAGGTCGGCGCCGAGCCGCACAGCGAGGTCGGCGACGGCGGCACCGTCCAGGGCGTCGACCGGGTGCAGCTCGGCGACCTCGGCGATGCCGGCGTTGCCGGGGGCGCAGTGCAGCGAGGTGACCTCGGGGTCGAGGGACAGGGAGCGGCACAGGGCGTGTTCGCGGGCACCGCCGCCGATGACAAGGACCTTCACGCGCACCAGGGTAGTGGGCCCGGCCGGGCCCGGGCGCCGTCACTCTTTCGAGGGATCACGACAAGGGCCCCATACCTGATCACGGACCCTTTTCAGGTTGAATTCCGGATATCGGTGCTTCCGTCTCAGCCGTTCGGCGGTAAGAAGAGGGCTTCAACCGGCGCGTGCCGGGGAGTCGTGTGCGCCCGGAACGCCTGGCCGCCGGTCTGCCCGGTACGCAGCGGTCGAGGGAGCACTCGCAGTGAGCCAGCCTGACACGTTTCCCGAGGGGGCGCCCCGCTCCGGGGACCTGCGGGCGCAGCCCTTCCCGCCCGGCGACTGGACCGAGCCCGCCGCGCGCCTCGAAGCGCTCTACCGCTGGGCCGAGGAGAGCGCCCTGCGCACCGCCGACTGGTACCTGCGCGGCCGCCTTCCCAAGCGGCGCGCCGCCCGCGCGCTGCGCCTGGGCACCACCGTCTGCGGTGCGGCCGCCGCCGCCCTCCCCCTCATCGAACTCGCCAGCAGTCAGGGTGCCTTGGCCCGCTGGGGCTATCTCGCCCTCCTCCTCGCCGGCGCCTGTGCCGCCGCCGACCGCCTGCTCGGGCTCACCACCGGATGGATGCGGGACATGGCCACCGCGCAGGCCGTCCAGCGCCGGGTCGACGCCTTCCGCTTCGACTGGGCCGCCGAAGGGGTCCGCGAGGTCCTGGGGCCCGCCGAAGGGACCGGCGCCGAAGCGGTCGAACGCTGCCTCGGGGTCCTGCGCGGCTTCTGCGACGACATCGCCGACCTCGTCCGCGTCGAGACCTCCGACTGGATGTCCGCCTTCGGCTCCCCCTGCCCCACGGCCACCCCCGCGCCCCGTTCCCGCCCCGAACCCCGCCCCCGCTCCCCCCGCCCCACCCGCATCACCATGCCCCACCAACGCCCCCCGGAGCCCCCCCGCTTCTAATGTCTCCGGGCACCCACCCTCCCCCCGGCCCACCCGTGGTAGCCGGTGAGCCGAAGGGGGCGCCGGTGTCGAAAGGGAGAACACGCGGAGGTTCGCGAGGAACGAGCGAACCGAGCATGATCGACCGTCGACACCGGGTTAAAGCCCCCGGAGGTGAACCGGCGGCAAAAAAGGGGCTTGAGCGGTGCCGCCGCGTAAGAACGCCCCCCACGTACCCCGCACCTCACGCCCGAACGGCTCCCACGTACCCCCCACCCCCCTACACCAACCGTCCGCCCCCTCAGCTGAACACGATCATCGAACCCTGTGCCAGGGATCGGGTCACCGCGGTGTGGAGGCCCTGCCAGACGTGGTGTTCGCGGGCGAAGGGGCCCGTGGCGGCGGGGGCGAGGGCGGGCTCTTCGAGGGTGGTGTGGCGGGCGGGCGGTTCGGGGGCGGCCGGGGGGCGGGCGGGGTCGATACCGATCGCGGGGGCCACGAACTCGAGTTCGCGCAGCAGCCCGTGGGAGGAGCCCAGCGGGCCGCCGCCTTCGAGGAGTTCGTCGTTGACGACGGGGTGCGGGAAGTCGAGCGGCACGTAGGCGCCCGCGTGGTCGTAGTGCCAGACCAGGTGGGAGGACTGCGCGGTGCCCTCGAACATCTCGAGCAGTTCCTCATAGTCGCCGCCGAGCGCGTCGACCGGGGTGACGGCGAGGCCCTGGAGGGCCAGCAGGTAGGCGCGGCGCAGGAAGTGCAGGGCGTCGTAGTCGAAGCAGGCCACGGGGGCCACGTCGCCGGACAGCCCCGGCATGTAGCTGTAGACCGGCACCGGCGGTTGGCCCGCCTCAGCCAGCGCCTTGTCGTAGCGGGCGAGTTCCTCGGAGAACGGGTTTTCCGGGCTGTGGCACAGCACATCCACGAGCGGCACGAGCCACAGGTCACAGGCCACGAAGCAACTCCATCCGGTCGGGAGCGTACAGCCTAAGGCGGGGGGACCGGCCGCGTCAGGAGTGCGCCGTGGCGAGCCGCTCGACCAGTGCGAGGGTGTGCTCGCCGTAGGCGCGGGTGAGGTGCAGCGCGGTGGTGATGTCGCGGCCGGCGAGGGCGTCGGCGAGGGCGACGTGGTCGGACCAGTAGACGCCGGCGAGGTCGTCCAGGGCGCGCAGGTGGGGCACCGCGTAGATCCACGCCTGGGCGCGGACCCGGTCCAGGAACTCGCTGAGGTGCGGGTTGCCGCCCATGGCCGCGAGCTCGCGCCAGAACCGCAGGTCGCAGCCGATCAGTACGTCCAGTACGCCGGCCTGTGCGGCGCGCGCGGCGGCCTCGGCGCGGCGCCGTGCGGAGGCGATCGCGTCAGGCGGGGGGTCGGCGGTGCCGTACTCGGTCATCCAGCGGAAGGCCGCGTCGACGACGAAGGCGCGGGCCTCGGCGAGGGAGCGGAAGTCGGCCGCGGTGAACTGCCGCACCTGGAACCCGCGGTGCTGCTCGACCTCCAGCAGGCCCTGCGCAGCGAGGTCGACGAGTGCTTCGCGGACGGGGGTGGCGGAGACGCCGTAGGTCTCGGCGATCTCCTTGACGGTGAAGCGGCGCCCGGCCTGGAGGCGGCCGGTGAGGATCTCGTCGCGCAGCGCGTCGGCGATCTGCTGGCGCAGGCTGCTGCGCCGCACCTGCGGCCCGTCGCCGTCCCGCATGTCGCCTCCTTGGCGTACCGTCCTGTTCCGCGGGCGCGCCCGCGGCACCCTCGGACACCATAGGCGACCGGCGTTCGTATGCTTATTCTTCGCCGTAATGGGTGTGCCGCGATGACCGGCGGCGGCCCGCGGCCGGGCGGGGAGCGGGAGCGGACGGGGCGATGGACGAGCTGAAGGCCGACGATCCACGCTGGATCGGTGCGTACCGCCTGCTGGGGAGGCTCGGCGTCGGCGGTATGGGCCGGGTCTACCTGGCCAGGTCCGAGCGGGGCCGTACGGTCGCGGTGAAGCTGGTGCGGCCGCATCTGGCCGAACAGGACGAGTTCCGCACCCGGTTCAGGCGCGAGGTGCGGGCCGCGCGGCGGGTCGGCGGGCGGTGGACGGCGCCGGTGCTCGACGCCGACACCGAGGCCGACATCCCGTGGGTGGCCACCGGCTACGTGCCCGGACCGTCGCTCCAGCAGGTCGTCGCCAAGGAGTACGGGCCGCTGCCGGAGCGCTCGGTGCGGGTGCTGGCGGCGGGGCTGGCGCACGCGCTGGCGGACATCCATGACGCGGGCCTGGTGCACCGCGACCTCAAACCGTCGAACGTGATGATCACCATCGACGGCCCCCGGGTGATCGACTTCGGCATCGCCCGCGCCCTGGAGACCGTCACCGACGCGTCCCTGACCGGGCCCGGTGCGATGGTCGGATCGCCCGCGTTCATGTCGCCCGAGCAGGTGCGCGGCGACCGGGTCACCCCGGCGTGCGACATCTTCTGCCTCGGCTCGGTGCTCGCCTACGCCGCCACCGGGCTCCAGCCGTTCGGCGCGGCCGCCAGCGGGGTGCACGCGCAGATGTTCCGGATCGTGCAGGAGCCGCCGGACCTGACGGCCGTGCCGGAGGGGCTGCGCGGCCTGGTGGCCGCCTGCCTGACCAAGGACCCGCAGGAGCGGCCGTCGCTCGCGGACGTGACGCGGATGCTGGGCACCGAGGGCGTCGAAGGCTCCGGGGGCTCCGAGGGCTCCGGCGGCACGGCGGAGGGGCGCGACGGCGATGGCGACGGGGAGCCGTGGCTGCCCGGGGCGATCGTCGCGCGGCTGGGGCGGCACGCGGTGCAGTTGCTGGAGTTGGAGGCGGAGGCCGACGAGCCGGCCGAGGCGGCGGAGGAAGACGTGCGGACCGCGGTGCTCGCCCAGGTCCCGCCGCCCGCGCCGGCGTCCGTGCCGGCGTCCGCGCCCGATTCCGGCGCGGATTCCGGGGCCGGGCCCCGGGTCGAGTCCGTGGCCGGGCCGGGCGGACCGCCGGCCGAGGGCAGGGCCGTCACCGAGGTGCCCGCGGGCGCTTCCGGCGTCCGGGTCCCGCAGGAGTACGAGGCGACGCCGACCCCCACCCCGCCGCCGACGGCCTACTCACCGACGTACACGTCCTGGCCGGAGCAGCCGACCCCGCCCGGGGCCACCCTCCCGCCCGGCGCGGCCGTCCCGCCCGGCGCGGCCGTCCCGCCGCCCCGGCTGCCTGTGCCCGAGCCCGCGACCGCCGCGCCGCCGGGCAAGCCGCGGCGGCGGATCGTGCCGGTCCTGGCGTCGGTGGCAGCGCTGGTGCTCGTGGCCGGCGGCGTCACCGCGTACGTCGCGCTGCGCGACGGCGGGAGCGCGGGCGCGGCACCGAAGCCGAACCCGACCGCGAGCACGCCGTCCCCGACCGGGACGGGCACGCACACCGCGGCGGCGGCCAACGGGCTGAAGGCCATGATCGGCACCTGGCAGACCTCGTTCACCAGCGCCGACAACGGCGACAACACGCGGACCCTGACCGTGCACGCCAACGGCGTCGTGGAGCTCTACGGCGCCGGCGCGTCGTACTCCTGCACCTGGAACATGATGGTGACCGAGGCCGGGCCGCCGGTGGAACTCAGCGCGTCGAAGGTGGTCACCGGCTCGCCCGCGTCCTCCTGCTCGCCCGGCGACGCCAGCACGCTGAGCCTGGTGGACGCCACGCACCTGCGGCGCAGCGACGTGGACGACGGCAAGGCGCCGCTGACGTACACGAAGGTCAGCGGCTGAGGGTGGGGGCCGGCTGACGGAGGTGGCCGGCTGGTGCGCCGCGGTCATGGGTAAGCCCCGCGCACCAGGGTGGGCGGGGCTTACCGGCGGGCGTGCTCCTCGAGGCGGGCTTCAGAGGAAGGAGTTGATCTCGATCGTCTGGTTCCGGCCGGGGCCGACGCCGATCGCCGAGATCGGCGCACCGGACATCTCCTCCAGCGCCTTGACGTAGTTCTGCGCGTTCTTCGGCAGGTCGGCGAGCGTCTTGGCTTCGGTGATGTCCTCCGACCAGCCGGGGAGGTACTCGTAGACCGGCTTGGCGTGGTGGAAGTCGGTCTGGCTGTAAGGGAGTTCGTCCACCCGGCGGCCGTCGACCTCGTAGGCGACGCAGACCGGGATACGCTCCCAGCCGGTGAGGATGTCCAGCTTGGTGAGGAAGAAGTCGGTCAGGCCGTTCACCCGGGTCGCGTAGCGGGCGATCACCGCGTCGAACCAGCCGCAGCGGCGGTCGCGGCCGGTGGTGACGCCGAACTCGTGGCCGACGGTGCGCAGCTTCTCGCCGTCCTCGTCCAGCAGTTCGGTGGGGAACGGTCCGGAGCCCACGCGCGTTGTGTACGCCTTGAGGATACCGATCACCCGGGTGATCTTGGTGGGGCCGACACCGCTGCCGGTGCAGGCGCCCCCGGAGGTCGGGTTCGACGAGGTGACGAAGGGGTAGGTGCCGTGGTCGACGTCGAGGAGCGTGCCCTGCCCGCCCTCCATGAGCACCACCTTGCCGGCGTCCAGCGCGTTGTTCAGCACCAGGGCGGTGTCGGTGACGAAGTCCTTGATCTGCGCCGCGTAGCCGAGGTACTCCTCGACGACCTGCTCGGTGGTGATGGCGCGCCGGTTGAAGATCTTGACCAGGATCTGGTTCTTGTCGTGGAGGGCGGCCTCGACCTTCTGCTGAAGGATCGATTCGTCGAAGAGGTCCTGGACCCGGATGCCGACGCGGTTGATCTTGTCCGCGTACGCCGGGCCGATGCCGCGCCCGGTGGTGCCGATCTTCCGGTTGCCGAGGAACCGCTCGGTCACCTTGTCGATGGTCTGGTGGTAGGGCGTGATCAGATGGGCGTTACCGCTGATCAGCAGCTTGGACGTGTCGACGCCGCGTTCGTTCAGCCCGCTCAGCTCGGAGAGCAGGACCTTCGGGTCGACGACGACGCCGTTGCCGATCACCGGGACGCAGCCCGGTGACAGGATTCCGGAGGGGAGCAGGTGCAGTGCGTACTTCTGGTCGCCGACGACGACCGTGTGGCCGGCGTTGTTGCCGCCCTGGTAGCGCACCACGTAGTCCACTGAGCCGCCGAGCAGGTCGGTGGCCTTCCCCTTGCCCTCGTCACCCCACTGAGCACCGAGCAGCACAAGTGCGGGCACAGGCGTACACCCCTTCCGGGCGGGGCATGTCCAACGTGCAGAGAGCCGTCGAACCTGCCCCGGAATAGACGAAGCCCCTGACGCAACGGCGCAAGGGGCTCTTGCACCAAGACTTTACCTGAGGAAGGACGAAGGTGTCGGCTCACGTCCCGGCCGGGCATTCCCTGCTCGTCGTCATCGACCCCGCCGCACGCGCCACCGACGGCGAATCCGTCCGGATCGCCAAGGACGTGCTGTGTGCCGGCGCGGCCTCGGTGAAGGTGGTGTTCCCCGAGTCCGCGGAGGAGGCCGAGCGGGCGCTGGCGCACCGCGGGCGGCGCCATCCGGTGGTGCTCGGCGACGATGCGGCCCTGCTGCGCACGGTCCGGGCGCTGCGCCGCGAGCAGGCGCTGCGCGACGCACCGCTGTCCATGGTGCCGATCGGCCCGCGGTCCACGCTGGCGCACGCGCTGGGGCTGCCCGCGCAGGTCCCCGCGGCGGCCCGGGCGGTGCTCGACGGGGTGGCGCGCGAGCTGGACCTGCTGGTCGACGAGAGCGGCGGGATCGTGCTGGGCACGCTCAGCCTCCCGTACGGCATGCCGCTGGCGCACACCGCCGCGCACTGGTGGACGCCGGTGGAGAAGACCGCGCGCTCGCTGGTGCGCACCCTGACCTCGCCGATCCCGGTCAACGGCAACGCGCCGCAGCACCGGCAGCGGCTGCGGGTGGAGGCCGACGGGGTGGTGCTCGCCGACCTCGACGAGCCGGTGCACGAGGTGTCGGTGCGGCCCGCGCCCACCGGGCTCGCGGAGGTGTCCGTGCGCCGCGCTCCGGGGGCGGCGCAGGTGTGCGCCCGGGCGCGCAGCATCACCGTCTCCGGCCGGGACTTCCGCTACCGGGCCGACTCGGCGATCGCCGGGCCGGTGCGGACGCGGACGTGGACAGTGGAGCCGTCGGCGTGGCGGCTGACGGTGCCGCGGTAGGGGCCTCGGTAGGGGCCGCTGCCGGTCCGGCCCCGGGGCGCGTCGGACGCGTCGGGCGCGTCACCAGGTGACGAGCAGTTCCTCCGGGCCGCGTATGACGTAGCCGGGGTGCCAGGCGGGCTCCTCGACCAGCCGCATGCCGGGGGCGTCGCGCAGGAAGGCGCCGAAGGACGCGGTCAGTTCGAGCCGGGCCAGCGGTGCGCCCAGGCAGAAGTGGATGCCGGCGCCGAAGGTGACGTGCTTGTTGGCGGCCGCGGGGCGGGTGATGTCGAAGCGGTCGGGGTCGGGGAAGCGGGCCGGGTCGCGGTTGGCGGAGCCGAAGAGCAGGGCGACCTCGGAGCCGCGCGGGATCGTGGTGCCGCCCAGTTCGATGTCGTCCAGCACCCAGCGTTCGAAGAGCTGGAGCGGGGTGTCGTAGCGCAGCATCTCCTCGACGGCGCCGCGCAGCAGTTCGCCGCCCGCCGTGCTGGTGCCGGTGCCTGGGTAGGTGCCTGGGTAGGTGCCGGACGGGACGGCCTCGCCGAGCAGGCGGAGCTGGTCGGGGTGGCGGAAGAGCTGGAGCCAGCCGAGGGTCGTGCTGTTGACGGTGGCCTCGTGGCCGGCGTTGAGCAGCAGTACGCAGGTGGAGACCATCTCCTGCTCGCTGAGCACGTCCCCGTCGTCGTATGCGGCGATCAGCGCGCTGATCAGGTCCTCGCCCGGGTCGCTGCGGCGGGCGGCGATCAGGCCGCGCAGGTAGGCGGAGAACTCCTCGCTGGCCCGGACCGCGCGCCGGGCGGTCTCCTCGCTCGGGTTCAGCTCGAACATGCCGGTGATCGCCGAGGACCAGGGGCGCAGCAGGCCGCGGTCGGCGGGCGGCACGCCCAGCATCTCGGCGATGACGGCGACCGGCAGCGGCTCGGCGACGCGGGCCAGCAGGTCCCCGCCGCCGTCCGCGCGCAGCCCGGCGATCAGCTCGGCCGCCAGCCGGTGCACCGTGGGCGCGAGGTCGTCCACCATGCGCGGGGTGAACGCCTTGGCGACCAGGCGCCGGATACGGGTGTGCACGGGCGCTTCGAGGTCGAGTATCCCGTTGCCGTTGAGGGTGGTGAACGGTTCGTGCTCCGGCGGCGGGGCCGGGCGGCCGAACTCCTCGTGGGTGAAGCGGTGCAGGTAGGTGCGGCCGAGGCGGCGGTCCCGCAGCAGGGCGCTGACGTCGTCGTAGTGCGGGACGAGCCACTGGTCGGTGGGGTCGAACCGGTGGGCGCGGCCGGCCGCCCGCAGGGCCGCGTAGGCGGGGTAGGGGTCCTTGACGAACGACGGCGACCAGGGTGCGAAGAGGGCGGTGGCGTCGTCCGGAGCCGGGGCGTGGTCCTGGGCCTGGGCGGGTGTGGTCGGGGCGGCCGCGGGCGTGGGCTGGGAGGTCGAGGTCATGGCAGTTCGATGAGTCCGTGTTCGCGCAGGTAGTCGAGTTGGGCGAGGACCGACAGCTCGGCGGCGGGCCACAGGCTCCGGTCGACGTCGGCGTAGACGTGGGCGACCACGTCGGGGGCGGTGCGCAGGCCGGACTCGACGGCGGTCTCGACCTGGGCCAGGCGGTGCGCGCGGTGGGCGAGGTAGAACTCGACGGCGCCGCGCGCGTCGTCGAGCACGGGGCCGTGGCCGGGCAGGACCGTGTCCACCTCGGCGTCCTGGGTGAGGGCCTGGAGCCGGCGCAGGGAGTCCAGGTAGTCGCCGAGGCGGCCCTCGGGGTGCGCGACGACCGTGGTGCCGCGCCCCAGCACGGTGTCGCCGGTCAGCACCGCCTGGTCCGCGGGCAGGTGGAAGGAGAGCGAGTCGGCGGTGTGCCCGGGGGTGGCGATCACCCGCAGCTCCAGGCCCCCGGTGGTCACGGTGTCCCCCGCCGCCAGCCCCTCGTCGCCCAGCCGCAGCGCCGGGTCGAGGGCGCGGACCGGGGTGCGGGTCAGCTCGGCGAAGCGGGCCGCGCCCTCCGCGTGGTCGGGGTGGCCGTGGGTGAGCAGGGTCAGCGCCACCCGGCGGCCCTGCTCCTCGACGGTGGCGGCGACCCGCGCCAGGTGCGCTTCGTCCAGCGGCCCGGGGTCGATGACGACGGCCAGCAGGGAGCCGGGCTCGGCGACGATCCAGGTGTTGGTGCCGTCGAGCGTCATCGGCGACGGGTTGGGCGCCAGGACGCACGTCGCCCGGGCGGTGGCGGGGCCGCCGACGGTGGGCTGCGGGCGGCCGGGCGGCTGGGTGGTGGTCATGGCTGCTCCCGGGTGAACTCGTCATGGCCCGGCCAGGTCAGCACGACCCGGCCCTCGTCGTCCAGGTGCGCGCGTGCGATCACCGGCGCCAGGTCGCGGTCGGCCGCGGCGGCCAGCGCGTCGGCGGCGCGGCCGTACGGCAGCAGTGAGCGGAGCGTGGCCAGCGTCGGCGGGAGCAGGGCCATCTCGCCGCGGGTGTGCCCGGCCAGCGCCTCGGCGGGGCGCAGCCACACGGTGCGGTCGGCCTCGCCCGAGACGTCCCGGGTGCGCTGGCCCGGTGGCAGGAGGGCCAGGAAGAACCAGGTGTCGTACCGCCGCCGCTCGAACTCGGGGGTGATCCAGCGCGCCCACGGGGCGAGCAGGTCCGAGCGCAGCACCAGGTCGCGGGCGGCCAGGAAGTCGGCGAAGGCGAGGTCGTGGGCGACCAGGGCGGCGCGGTCGGCCTCCCACCGCTCCCCGGTGGTGTCGGCGACGACGCTCGCGCCGTCCGGCCCGGCGAGCAGCACCCCGGCTTCCTCGAAGGTCTCGCGGACCGCCGCGCAGACCACCGCCTGCGCCTGCCGCTCGGGCACGCCGAGCGCCCGCGCCCACCACTCCAGGGGCGGCCCGGCCCAGCGCACCGGCCGCTCGTCCCGCGGATCGACTCCGCCGCCCGGATACGCGTACGCCCCCGCGGCGAACGCCATCGACGCGCGGCGGCGCAGCATGTGCACGGCCGGGCCGCCCTCCCGCGCGGGATCGGCACCCGCCGCGAGGGCGGCGCCCGCCTCGGCATCGCGCAGCAGCAGAACGGTCGCGGCAGGACGGGCCGCGACCGGGACCAGCTCACCGCGCGCCAGGGCGCGGACGCGGTCGGCCCAGTCCGCGCCGAAGGTTGCACCGTTGTTGCTGCTCATGGCCGGAGCCTACGTCGCCCGCGGCGGTTTGTTCGAGGGTCACCCGAACGGCTGTGGACAAACCCCCGGCCGGCTCGGCGCTACGCCACCGGCCACGGCTCGACGCCGACCACCGCGTCCACCCGCAGCGGACCGTAGACGTGCGGGAACTCCTCGCCCCCGGGGACCGGCGGCTCGTAGCGGACCGGCACGTCGAGCCGCGCCACCTCGATCACGAGGACGACCAGGTCGGTGCGGTCCGGCTCGGCGCCGTAGAGCAGCGCGGCGACCCCCGGGAGCTGGTGGCGCAGCGAGCAGTGAATGAAGCCGACGTCGCCGAGGGTGCGGCCGCGGGTGGACATCTCGTAGCTGCCCACCGCGCGGGCCTCGTCCCACAGGGCGCGCTCGGTCAGGTGCAGGATCAGGTCCGGCCGCGCGCCTTCCGGACGTACGGGCGCGGCCTCGGGGCCGGTGTGGGTGTCGGCCTCGGTGCCAGGGCCGGTGCCGGTGCCCGGGCCGGTGCGGTCCGCCGTGCTGTCGCCCATCGTGCGCTCCTCACGTCGTTTCCCGTACGTCACGTACGGCACGTGCGTCACGTGCACTGTGTGCGTCCGGTACGTGCCGCCCGCACCGGGCGTGCGCCCGCCGTGCGCCGGGCCGGCACCGGCCACCAGGGGCCGGAAACCGGCCGGGACCAGCTTCCACCAACCGGGATCAGTCGGCCAGTTCGACCTGGATCTCGACCTCGACCGGCGCGTCCAGCGGCAGCACCGCGACGCCGACCGCGCTGCGGGCGTGCACGCCCTTGTCGCCCAGCACCGCGCCGAGCAGTTCGCTGGCGCCGTTGACGACCGCGGGCTGCCCGGTGAAGTCGGGCGCCGAGGCGACGAAGCCGACCACCTTGACCACGCGGGCGATCCGGTCCAGGTCACCGGCGACCGAGCGGACCGCCGCCAGGGCGTTCAGCGCGCAGGTCGCGGCGAGCTCCTTGGCGCGCTCCGGGCTGACCTCGGCGCCGACCTTGCCGGTCGCCGGCAGCTTGCCCTCGACCATCGGAAGCTGCCCCGAGGTGAAGACGTACGCGCCGGAGCGGACCGCGGGCTGGTAGGAGGCCAGCGGCGGCACCACATCGGGCAGCGTCAGCCCCAGCTCGGCCAGGCGCGACGCGACCGCCCCGCTCACTCCTTCTCCCGCTTGAGGTAGGCAACGAGCTGCTCGGTGTTCGGGCCCGGGACGACCTGGACCAGCTCCCAGCCGTCCTCGCCCCAGTTGTCCAGGATCTGCTTCGTCGCGTGCACCAGCAGCGGTACGGTCGCGTACTCCCACTTCTTCGCCATACCGCGACCTTAGTGCCTCGCCGGGCCCGGCCCTCCCGCCACCCGGCCGCGGCGGCGCCGCTGTCCGCCGCCGGTCCTGCTCGGGCCCTGCGTCTGCCCTGCGGCCACCCTGCTGAGGCCCCGCTGCGGCCGCGCTGAGGCCCTGCCGAGGCCCCGCTGCGCCGAGTGAACCGGCGGCCGGAGGGGTGACCGGGCCGCCGAATGGTTAGGCTCGCAAGGTGAGCCCTCAACAGTCATCAGCCGTCAGGCTCCACGTCGTGACGGGCAAGGGCGGCACGGGCAAGACCACGGTCGCCGCCGCGCTGGCGCTCGCCCTCGCGGCCGAGGGCCGCCGGGTGCTGCTGTGCGAGGTCGAGGAGCGGCAGGGCATCGCCCAGCTCTTCGAGACCGAGGCCCTGCCGTACGAGGAGCGCAGGATCGCTTCCGCATCGGGCGGGGGCGAGGTGCACGCCCTGGCCATCGACGCCGAGCTGGCGATGCTCGACTACCTCGACATGTTCTACAAGCTCGGCCGGGCCGGCCGGGCGCTGAGGAAGCTCGGCGCGATCGACTTCGCCACCACCGTCGCCCCCGGCCTGCGGGACGTGCTGCTCACCGGCAAGGCGTGCGAGGCGGTCCGCCGCAAGGACAAGGCGGGCTGGCCGGTGTACGACTCGGTGGTGCTCGACGCCCCGCCGACCGGGCGCATCACCCGCTTCCTGAACGTCAACGACGAGGTCGCGGGCCTGGCCAGGGTCGGCCCGATACACAACCAGGCGCAGGCCGTGATGAGGGTGCTCAAGTCCCCGCAGACCGCGATCCACCTGGTGACGCTGCTGGAGGAGATGCCCGTCCAGGAGACGATGGACGGCGTGGCGGAGCTGCGCTCGGCGGGGCTTCCGGTGGGCGCGGTGATCGTCAACATGGTGCGGCCGGTGCTGCTGGCGGACGCCGAGCTCACGGAGCTGGCCGCCACCGAGGGCGGCGCCGAGGGCAAGGGGACGGCGTCGGGCACGGCGTCGGGGCCGGTGTCCGGGCCGGGCAACGGCAAGCGCCGGGCCGCGGTCGCCAAGGCGCTGTCCCAGGCCGGGCTCGGCGGCGCGCGCCGCGGCGGTGTCGCCGAACGCCTCGTCGACCCGCTCTTCGCCCAGGCCCACGAGCACGCCCAGCGGGTGGTGCTGGAGCGCGAGCAGCGCGCCGAGATCGCCGCGCTCGGCCTGCCGGTGCGGGAGTTGGAGCTGCTCGGCGACGGGGTGGACCTCGGCGGGCTCTACCGGCTCGCGGAGAGCCTGCGCCACCAGGCGGTGGCGCCCGCCCGCGAGGACGCCTTCGCGCCCGTGGCGCCGGACGAGCCGGACCTGGCGGAGGAAGCGGAGGAAGCGGTGGCCGCGGACGATGACTGAGCCCCCTGGCCGCAACAGCCGCACCAGTCACACCACTACCCCCGCGCGCGACGCCCGACCCGGCAGCACCACCAGCCCCGGCAGTCCCACCGGCACCACCCCGTCAACCCCGCCGCCCCGCGTGTCCCGCCCGCCCCGCGTACCGCGCACCCGAGTCCTGAGGTCGTACGGATGAGCCTGGAAAGCCCCCTGCTGGAGATCGACCCGCTGCTCGACGACCCCAAGGCCCGCATCATCGTGTGCTGCGGTTCCGGCGGTGTCGGCAAGACCACCACCGCGGCGGCGCTCGGGGTGCGCGCCGCCGAGCGCGGGCGCACGGCGGTGGTGCTCACCATCGACCCGGCGCGCCGTCTCGCGCAGTCGATGGGGCTGACCGAACTCGACAACACCCCGCGCGAGGTGGCTGGAATCGATCGGTCGGCCGGTGGGTCCCTGCACGCGATGATGCTGGACATGAAACGGACGTTCGACGAGGTCGTGGTGCAGCACTCCGACCCCGAGCGGGCCCGCGCCATTCTGGAGAACCCGTTCTACCAGTCGTTGTCGGCCGGATTCGCCGGCACCCAGGAGTACATGGCGATGGAGAAGCTGGGCCAGCTGCGGGCCCAGGACGCCTGGGACCTGATCATCGTGGACACCCCGCCGAGCCGGAGCGCGCTGGACTTCCTCGACGCCCCCAAGCGGCTCGGCTCGTTCCTGGACGGCCGCTTCATCAAGCTGCTGATGGCGCCGGCGAAGGTGGGCGGCCGGGCCGGGGTGAAGTTCCTCAACATGGGCATGTCGATGATGACCGGGACCCTGAGCAAGGTGATGGGCGCCGGGCTGCTGCGCGACGTGCAGACGTTCGTGGCCGCCATGGACACCATGTTCGGCGGGTTCCGCACCCGGGCGGACGCCACGTACCGGCTGCTCCAGGCGCCCGGGACCGCGTTCCTGGTGGTCGCCGCCCCCGAGCGGGACGCGCTGCGCGAGGCGGCCTACTTCGTGGAGCGGCTGGCCGCGGAGGACATGCCGCTGGCCGGGCTGGTGCTCAACCGCGTGCACGGCAGCGGTGCCGACCGGCTCACCGCGGAGCGGGCGCTGGCCGCCGCCGAGGCGCTGGAGGACGCGGCCGCGGAAAATGCGGCCGACGGCGGCATTGTCGATCTCCCCGCCGGGAAAGCTGACTTCGGCGGGCCCGGCAGCCTTGAGGGCGCCGCGGAGGGCGCCGGGAAGAGCACCGCGCAGGGGGGCGCGGACGGCGCCGCGGACAGCCGCACGGACCGCAGCGCGCATCGGGCCCAGGGCCGTACGGAGCTGCTCACGGCCGGGCTGCTGCGGTTGCACGCCGAGCGGATGCAGGTGGTGGCCCGCGAGCGGCGCACGCGGGACCGCTTCGTGTCGGTGCACCCCGACGTCCCCGTGGTCGACGTCAGGGCGCTGCCCGGGGACGTGCACGACCTGGCGGGGCTGCGGGAGATCGGGCTGCTGCTGGGCGGCGGTCAGCCGGCCGCGGCGTAGTCCTCGTCCGCCTCGTCGCCGATCGGCAGCAGTCCGGTGCTGCGCTCGTACTCGGTACGGGCCGTCTCCAGCAGTCTGCGCCAGGACGTCACCGTCGGACGGCGGCGCAGCAGAGCGCGGCGTTCACGCTCGGTCATACCCCCCCACACACCGAACTCGACCCGGTTGTCGAGCGCGTCCGCCAGGCACTCGGTCCGCACCGGGCAGCCGGTGCACACCGCCTTCGCCCGGTTCTGGGCCGCACCCTGGACGAACAGCTCGTCCGGATCAGTCGTCTTGCACGCGGCCTGCGTGCTCCAGTCCGCTACCCAGCTGCTCATGCTGGCGCCGTCCTCTCCCGAATCGAGGCTCCCCCACGGCGGCGAACGGCATATTCACCGTTGCCAGTTGAGGACGTTACGGAAGGTAGGCGCGACGCAACAGCCCTTTCAGGCCCAATCTTGCATGGCCCGAATGGACTATGCGTGCGCGGCAGATCACCCAACGGAGTGAGCCGCGAAGAAAACGGACGAACGGGAGGTTTCGGGATCTCCCGTCGCCCGGGGGGAGCCAAGTCCCCCGGCATATACCAGAATTCGGGCAGTTCTCATCACTCACAAGAGTGACGATGGAAGGTAAGGGGCAGCGATGCCCTCGCGCCCCACTTGCTCCAGGGTAGGCGACCACCCCGCCGCGCGTCCGGGAAACGGCGAGGCCCGTACGGCGTGGGGTCGCGTACGGGGTCCCGTGCGGCGCCCGCCCTGCCATACGCCGGCGCACAACCGGACGGTCCGGCCCACCGCGAGCCGGCGCGCGCCCCGCCGCCCGCGATCATCTGCGGCGGCCGTCCGTGACCCGATTCCGTCACGAAGGTCACGGCATCGCAATGTCACGGTCTCGTACGCGTCCGCCCGGAAAGCCACCAAGGCCTCGGGAACACTCAGGATGGGGGTTTAGGCTGCTCTGCATGGCTCACAAGCGTTCCGGTGGGGGAGTGTCGACGGCCCAGCAGGTCGCGAAATTCCTCGGTGTCAGCGTGTTGGCCGGGGTGGTGCTCGCGGGAATCGCGTTGCCCGCCGCCGGTGCCCTGGGGCTGTCCGCGAAGGGCACCGTCAAGGGCTTCGACGACCTGCCCGGCGAGTTGAAGCAACCGCCGCTGAGCCAGGCGTCCAAGATCCTCGACGCCGACGGCGGCCTCATCGCCACCGTCTACTCGCGCGACCGCACCGTGGTGCCGATCACGCAGATGAGCCCCAACATCCTCAACGCGCTGGTCGACATCGAGGACTCGCGGTTCTACGAGCACGGCGCGATCGACCTCAAGGGCATCCTGCGCGCGCTGAGCCACAACGCCTCCGACAGCGGCACCCAGGGCGCCTCCACGCTCACCCAGCAGTACGTGAAGAACGTGTTCGTGGAGGAGGCCGGCGACGACCAGAGCAAGGTCGCCCAGGCCACGCAGCAGACCGTGGGCCGCAAGATCAAGGAGATGAAGTACGCGATCCAGGTCGAGAAGGAACTCGGCAAGAAGAAGATCCTGGAGAACTACCTCAACATCACCTTCTTCGGTGAGCAGGCGTACGGCATCGAGGCCGCCTCGGAGCGGTACTTCAGCACCCACGCCAAGGACCTCACCCTCCCGCAGGCCGCGATGCTGGCCGGGCTGGTGCAGTCCCCGACCGGGTACGACCCGATCACCTCGCCGAACGCCGCGACCGAGCGCCGCAACACGGTGCTGGCGCGGATGGCGCAGCTGAAGGACATCACCCCGGCGCAGGCCGCGGCCGCGGAGAAGGCCCCGCTGGGCCTGAAGACCAGCACCCCGAAGAACGGCTGCATCACCGCGGTCAACGGCGCCGGCTTCTTCTGCGACTACGTCCGCGAGACCTTCCTGCAGAACGCCGCCTTCGGCAAGACGAAGGAGGCACGGGCGAAGGTCTGGAACACCGGCGGCCTGACCATCCACACCACGCTCGACCCGAAGGCGCAGAAGTCGCTGATCTCCGGGATCAGCAACCACGTCTACAAGAGCGACGCGGTCGCCGCGGCGATGACCATGGTGCAGCCCGGCACCGGCAAGGTCGTCGCGATGGGCCAGAGCAAGCAGTACGGCGTCGGCAAGAACGAGACGCAGATAAACTACTCGGTCGACGAGGACATGGACGGCGGCCTCGGCTTCCAGAACGGTTCGACGTTCAAGCCGATCACCGCGGCGGCCGCCCTGGAGGCGGGGTACAAGCCGTCGCAGACCTACCCGTCGCCGAACAAGATCCAGTACCCCGACGTGACCACGTGCAGCGGGTCGGTCCTGCACAGCGACAAGACGACGCAGAACGAGATGACGTCGGAGGTCGGGCCGTACTCGATGCCCGACGCGCTGAAGCAGTCGATCAACACCTACTTCGTGGCGCTCGAGGCCGACGTCGGCCTGTGCCCGATCGTGAAGATGGCCGGCAAGCTCGGGCTCGGCCGGGCCGACGGCAAGCCGCTGGTGCAGGGCGCGTCGCTCACCCTGGGCACCAACGAGGTGTCGCCGCTGTCGGTGGCCGCCGCGTACGCCGCCTTCGCCAACCGCGGTGTCTACTGCACGCCGATCGTCATCAACTCGGTGACCAACGCCCAGGGCAAGCACCTCACGGTGCCGAAGTCGCTGTGCTCGCAGGCGATGTCGCAGGACACCGCGGACACCCTGAACACCATGCTCAAGGGCGTCGTCGACGACGGTACGGGTACCGCGGCCAACCTCACCGGCCGGGAGACCGCCGGTAAGACCGGTACCACCGACAACCGGTACGCCGCCTGGTTCGCCGGCTACACCCCGAACCTGGCCTCGGCCGTGTGGATGGGCGACCCGTCGCACAAGCAGCAGATGATCGACGTCACCATCGGCCCGCGCTACTACGACAAGGTCCAGGGTGCCGACGGACCCGCGCCGATCTGGAAGGACGCGATGACCGGCGCCCTGGAGGGCACCCCGGTGGAGAACTTCACCACCGTGAAGCTCGACGTGCCCGACCCCAGCTCGTCCGACAAGCCGGCCAACGGCGACAACACCGGCGACACCAACGGGAACAGCGGCACCGACAACGGCAAGGGCAAGGGCAAACACGGCGGCGGCCACGGCGGCTTCACGGTGATGGGTGCGACGACCGGGGCGATCACCGACGGCGGCACCAGTACCGCCGGCGGGACCACGGGCGGCACCACCGACGGCGGTACGACCACCACCGGAGGCACCACCGGGGGCACCACGACCACCGGCGGCACCACCGACGGCTCGGGCGGCGTCATCCTCCAACCCTCCGGCGGCGGCACTGGCTTCCCGTAACGCCAGGGGTACAACCGTAAGGGAACAGCCGTATACGTAAGGGGCGCCCTCTTGGATGGGCGCCCCTTACGTATGTCCGGCTTCACGGATGTCCGGCCTTACGTATATCCGGCCATACGTATATCCGGCTTCGTTTGTCCGGTGCTCGCGTCACCGGTCCTCCCGGCGAGGCGGACGGACCTGCCGAGGTCAGCCCGCGGCGAGCTGGCGCTTGACCTCGGCCGCCACCCGGCCGCCCTCGGCGAGCCCGGCGACCTTGGGGTTCACGAGCTTCATCACGGCGCCCATCGCCTTGGGCCCGGAAGCGCCGGACTCCTCGATCGCCGACCGTACGACGGCCGCGAGGGCCTCGTCGTCGAGCTGCTTGGGGAGGTACTCGGCCAGCACCTCGCCCTCCTCCTTCTCCCGCTGCGCGGACTCCGCACGGCCGCCCTGCGCGAACGCCTCCGCGGCCTCACGGCGCTTCTTCGCCTCGCGGGCGATCACCTTCAGCACCTCGTCGTCGGAGAGCTGGCGGGCGGTGGCACCGGCCACCTCCTCCTTCGTGATGGCGCTGAGGGTCAGCCGGATCGTGGCGGAACGCAGCTCGTCGCGGCTCTTCATCGCGGCGGTCAGGTCGTCGTGCAGGCGCTGCTTGAGGGTCGTGGTCATGCCCCGATTTTCGCACCGCCGCGCGGCGGGCGCGCCGGATTAACCGGCGACCCCGGGGGGATCGTACGGTCGCACCTTCCTACCGTCGTATTTGCCCCTGTTCCGGGGCCGTACCAGCGTCCACACGGGGTGTGGACTCTGACACGATGGACGCATGCGCGCGCGATACGGAATCCCCCTGGGTGTGACGGCGGCAGGCGCGGCCTGCGTGGCCTATGCGGCCGGTTTCGAGGCGCGGTCCTTCCGCCTGCGCCGGGTGGAGGTTCGGGTCCTGCCCGAGGGCATGCGGCCGATCCGCATCCTCCAGCTCTCCGACATCCACATGGTCTCCGGGCAGCGCAAGAAGCGCCGCTGGCTCCAGTCGCTGGCCGGGCTGCGCCCCGACCTGGTGGTGAACACCGGCGACAACCTCTCCGACCCCACCGCCGTCCCCGAGGTGCTCGACGCCCTCGGCCCGCTGCTCCGCTTCCCGGGTGCGTACGTCTTCGGCTCGAACGACTACTACGGCCCCAAGTTCCGCAACCCGGGCCGCTACCTCGTCGAGAAGGCCCGCGGCCAGCACGGGCTCAACGGCAAGAGCTCCGGCGCCCACGGCGTGATCCGCAACCCCTGGGGGGAGCTGCGGGACGCCTTCGACGCGGCCGGCTGGGTCGGCCTGAGCAACACCCGCGGGCGGCTCAAGCTCGACGACGGGGCCGTGCTCGGCCTCACCGGGCTGGACGACCCGCACATCAAGCGGGACCGGTACGCGGACGTGGCGGGCGGCCCCGATCCCGACGCCGACTTCAGCCTGGCCCTCGTCCACGCCCCCTACCTGCGGGTCCTCGACGCCTTCACGTGCGACCGCTACCCCCTGATCCTGGCCGGCCACACCCACGGGGGCCAGCTCTGCATCCCCTTCTACGGCGCGCTGGTCACGAACTGCGACATCGACACCGACCGCGTCAAGGGCCTCTCCACCCACACGGCCACCGGCTTCACGTCCCACCTCCACGTGTCCGCGGGCTGCGGCACCAACCGCTACACCCCGGTGCGGTTCGCGTGCCCCCCCGAGGCCACGCTCCTCACCCTCACCTGACCACTCCCCCGGCCCGCCCCGCCCCCGGCCCGCCTGCAGCCCGCCCCCGAAACCGGATTTCGCCTCCGGCTCCGGGTCCGCTAGAGTAATCCTCGTTGCACCGGGGTGTGGCGCAGCTTGGTAGCGCGCTTCGTTCGGGACGAAGAGGCCGTGGGTTCAAATCCCGCCACCCCGACTGGTGAAACTGCAGGTGAGGGGCGGTCTTCCGATCAGGAAGGCCGCCCCTCACGGCGTTTCGAGGGGGTCTTGGGAGAAAATTGGGAGAAGATCTTGGTCGGGGCCTCCCTTCTTCCCCCTTCTGGCCTGGTCTTTCTCGCGATGTGAGGAGCGCGTCGAGTGCCACGACCGGGGAGCCGGGGCTCATCTGACGCCGCACTTCCAGTGCCTCCTCCCACTGCTCGGTAAGCGCGTCCATGAGCCGGGCACGCATGCGCGGGGTGACGTGGGAGTAGCGGGCCTGGACGGAGCCGTCCTCGTGACCGAGGCGTTCGTCCATGAGCTTGGGCGGGGTGCCGGCCTCTTCCATGATCGTGCGGTGAGTGTGCCGGAGGCCGTGGGGCGTCAGGCCCGGGGCGATGGGCACCCAGCATGCCTGGGCCCGGTTGGCGGCGCCCCTGCCGCGGGCGGGGATGCCGGGCCAGGGCTCGGCGAGCAGCGGCACGGGGTGGGCGTCGTAGGGGGCACGGGCCGGGTAGGAACCGGTAGTGGCGGGATAGAAGAGCCAGGAGGCGAAGCCGCTGCGCCGCCAGTGAGGGGCGAGTTCGCCTGAGGCCGCGTTGCGTACGAATCCGAGCTCGGCGATGGCAGCCTCCACCCTGAGCCGCTTGTCCTCCGATACGAGCCCCGGCCAGTTGAGCACGTTGGAGACGGTCCCGGCGGAGACTCCGGCCTTGCGGGCGACGTCGACGACCTTCGCGCCGGGCCGGCGGGCAGCTCCGTTGGCGGCGCTGTAACCGTTGAAGGCGTACCGCAGCCCGTGGCAGCCGCAGGGCTCGGGCCGCTTGGCAGCAACGTGCCGTGCGAGCAGCCCCGTCAGGAAGTCCGGGGTGTCGATGGTCCGGTAGGAGTCGTCCTTCGGCGGACACCGGTGGAACTCGCCGCCGTCCAGCTCGTAGAGCTGCCACTCGACGCGGAGGGAGCCGGGACGTATGAACTGCGCTTCCAGCCCCATGAGTTCGCCCCATCGGATGCCGGTGTAGCCCTTGGTGACGAGAGCGACGAACTCGTCGTCCCGCCCAGTGAGCAGCGCGGCGCGCTCGGCGATGAGCAGGATGCCCAGCGCGTCGGTGATCACCTTCTCCGGCCCGCGGTTCCGCGACCGCCCGGCACGCTTGCCGCGCCCCCTTCGCCGTGCCGCCGGGTTCGTCTCCCGCAACCCGTCGTCCACGGCGTCTCCGAGGATCAGGTGCAGGGTGCTGCGCCAGGTCTTCAAGGTGGCGGCCGCGTATCCCCGCCCCCGCTCCTGCCGCTCCCACTGCTCGACGTGGTGCCGGTTGATCTCGCCGACCTCCAGGTCGTTGAAGTACGGCAGCAGGTGCTCCTCGATGTGCCGCCGGTAGTTCTGCATGGTGGAGGGCCAGGTCCTGCGCGGCGTACCAGCGGTTGGCGTACTCCCCGAAGGTGATCCGCGCCGCCGCCGGATCATGCCACCGCCCGCCGCGTACCTTCGCCTCTTCCTCGTTGGCGGCCTGCTCAGCAGCTCGCTTGGTACGGAAGCGCAGCAGCTCGCCGTTGCCGTCGGCGAGGGTGCGGTACTTGCCGGGCGCGATCTTGTATCGGGCGCGCCAGTAGTCGCCGCGCTTCTCGCCGTATCCCATGCCTGGCTCCTTCCGGGGTGGTGGTCTGGGGTCCTGCGGGTGACCGCCGCCGTCGCGGCGGCCGGGCGTTGAGCCGAGGCTCGGCCGCAACGGGCGCGGCGCGGGCCGTTCGGTACGGCGCCCGGCTGGACGGCAGAGTGCCGGCATCGGGCGGAGCGAGCGGCCGTTCCTCGAAGATCCGGATGATCTCCGCGAGGTGGCCGGCGGTGAAGCGGTAGCTACCGCCGAGCCGGGTGAACGGAATCCGTCGGCGTCGGGCCTGTTCCTTGACCCACCACTCGGAGCAGCCGAGGACGTCGGCGATCTGGGCAGGCCGGTAGAGCACGGGCAGCGGGGAAGCGGGAGGGGACATAGTGGGCCTCGGGACGAGGGAGGGCAGTAACAGGGCGCGCGGAGGCTGCGGTTGCGCAGCGGGAACATTGCTCAGACGCTTGGCGCGGAACGGCGCAAGGTCAGCAGGCGGATCTCCAGCGCCGGTTGAGGTCCCGACACGGCACGACTGGCAAGCGCATGGTCCCTCCTTCGTCGGCGGTACGTGCACGGGCGGTCGGCGGCCGAGGTGCTGTTGTACCTCGTTGTCGCGGCCCTGCGGAAGCGGTTTCGCGTACGACTTCGCCCTGGTCGGGTGGTCGTCGCGGGACGTTAGCACGGAATCCCGGACACGCCTCGGGGCCCGTAGGAAGTCCGTTGATCCCCCGGCGATCCGCTCGGGATACTCACCCGATGACAGACGAACCGCTCGCGTCGACCGAAGGCTGGTGGGACGAGCCTTGGTACCGGGTCCGCACCGACAGGTTCGTGGCGTCCTTCCTGCCCAGTGCGGGCGAGGACTTGGACGCGGTGTGCAACGTCGACGTCGAGGTCCGACTGACGGACGGCTCACGCTGGAGCGCGACCGTGTTCACCGTCGACGAGGTGCAGCGCCTGATGGAAAGGTGGGCCCAGACCGGCGAGGAGGCGGGAGGTCGCTACTTCTGGTGCTCGGACGGGCTGATCGTTCGCGAGGCCGGCGTCGTCAACATGGCCGAGGCGATCAGCAGCGCACTCGACGAGGGCGACTTCGAGCAGATCCTCCAGCGCCTGGACAACGGGTAATCGCCCCGCAGCTGCCGCGTTGCGCCTTCGGATGACCTGGTGGCTTCAGAGCCCGAGCACCGCACGAACCTCGGAGAGCCGCTCGTCCTTGATGCCAGCGGACGCCTCCCCCAAGGCGACTGCGCGGGTCTTGAAGCCGTCCCTGCGGTGGAAGACCGCCGCCCCGTGCAGACCATCGGTTACCGCCACGACGTCCTCACGATGCAGCCGATAGGTGGCCAGCGGGTTGACAATCACCACGGTCTCACCGCAGAACTCCACCCGAGGCCGAAGCAGCACCAGTCCCCAGATCAGGGAGACCGCCGCGACAAGAGCCGTCGCCACAAGAGCCTGTACAGCCCTTCCCCCGGCCTGATCAGTCGCCCACGCCAGCCAGGAGCCCAGGGTGGCCAGCATCGCCAGCCCCCAGAACACCCCGGCCCAGACCATCAACCGCGGGTGCACCCGCCACACCGCCACGTCCCCACCCTGCTCGCGCATGAACTCATTGTGCGGACCTTCGGCCCTGCGCGTCCGGGCCCTCCGGTAAAGACCAGAAGGCCGTCGGTCGGACAGGCATCTGAGGCCGGTCCGGAAAAAGGGTGTACCGTGCCGCTCCCACCGCCGGGCCGAGCCCCGGCCGCCGACCGAGGGAGGACGCCGTGCGCACGCTTCAGGCCCGCGGCTTCTTCCTCGCTCAAGGGAGCAATGCTCCGCCGGACAACAAGACGCCCAAGAGCAGTCGATCTTGGGCGAACCGCGTGATACGTTCTGTCACGAACGAACTTAATAGGGTGACCCCGGCAGCGCGCCAACGCTCCGGGGTCCGGCACAAGGAGCTGACACTCCCCATGCAGATTCATCGTAGCCGCCATACGCGCGGCTTCACGGTCCTGCCCAACGCGCTGCTGCAAGATCGGCGGCTGTCCTACACCGCCCGCGGCCTGCTCGCCGACCTCCTCTCCCGTCCCGACGGCTGGCGCGAGGACGGCCGCCACATGGCCGATACCAGCTCGCAGGGGCGCCTCACCGTCGCGAAGGCCCTGCGCGAACTGGCCACCTTCGGCTACTACCGCGTCGAGCGGGTACGCCGCCCGGACGGCACCTTCGTCAGCGAGACCCACGTCTACGACTCCCCGCAGGTGGGACCGGGTGCCGTACGCCCGGGCTCCGGTCGACCGGCCGTTGGTTCTCGTGACGCCCACCCCGTAAAGGACCGTGGGAAAGAACCCACCCTCCCGGCGCAGCGGACACCGATCGGTGCCGTACGCGGCGCGAATCGGGGAGGGCGGCGGGAAATCCCGTCTCCACCCCTCGCCCAGGCCAAGCCGCCGAACGCGGCGAGCACCGAAGCGGCTGCCCTGCTCCACCGCGTGACCGCAGCAGAGCCACGCCTGCGCCTCGGCGCGGCAGAGGCCCTGACGCTCGCGCCCCTGGTGACGCCCTGGCTGGAGCGCGGTCTCGGCCCCCGCGACCTCTCCCCAGCCCTGCTCGGCGGCCTGCCCGAACGGGTTCACAGCGCGTCGGCCTTCCTGCGCGACCGCCTCACCCGCAAGCTGCCTCCAGCACCAGAGCCGATCACCGCACCGCCGAAGCCCCACTCGTACGAGTGCGCCGACTGCGCGCGCCCGATCCCGTACGAGGGCACCTGCCGCACCTGCGCCGCAGCGGACGCCCCACCGCCCGAAGCCGTCGACGAGCGCGCCCGCACCGCCGCCCGCGGCCGAGCCCTCGTCCGCGCGGCCCTCAACAGCGGCCCAGGCCCGCTGACCGGCGCGAGAGCCTGACCTCCTCCTTCGCGGCCGACGCCGCCCCGCGCCCGTCCCTGCCCTGACGCGCGCCCTTCCCCCGACCCACCGGGCGATGCCGCCTGCCCGCGCCAACGCGCGCGCCGCGCCGCCCACCGCCATGCCTGGAGCCCGCATGTCCACGTCCGTGTCGCCAACGCCCTCCGCCCAGATACCCGAGCGCACCCGACGACGCCGCGCCCGACCGCTCGACAGCCTCGCGATCCTGCTGCTGGGCGGCTCCGCGTGCACGCTGTCCTTCGACGCCCTGCGCCAGGTCGCCCTGGCCGCCCACGTACGGCCCGTCCTCGCCTACCTCTTCCCGATCATCATCGACGGCTTCATCGGGTACGGCGTCCGCGCGATCCTCCTCCTGCGCGACGCCCCGCCGAGCGCCCGCCGCTACGCCTGGACGCTCTTCGCCGCCGCGAGCACCGCTAGCCTCTGGGCCAACGTCCTGCACGCCATCCGCCTGAACTCCCCCGGCACCCACACCCTGGTCCTGGGCAACGCCCCCGTCGGCGTGCTCTCCACGATCGCCCCGCTGGCACTCGGCGGCGCCACGCACCTCCACATCCTGGTCACGCGGCACGCTGCCTCGCCGGAATCCGCGTCGGCCGGAACCCCGAGCCCGGGTCAGGCCGTTACGGAGCAAGTTCCGGCGGCGGCATCACCCGTACCTAGCGGGAAGGCACCGGCCGCAACCTCCGGCCGGAAAGCGGCGCCTACCCGCCGTACCGCGCCGAGCCGTCCACGCACCCCGACCGGCACCGGCCGCCCCGGACGACGAGCCGACGCCAGCATCGACGAACTGGCGACCGTCATCGCGACCGCGTACCCAGATTCGGCCCAGGTGAGCCGAGCCGAGGCCCGCGAGGCGATCCAGGCCGCCGGGCTCTCGGCCGGCAACGACCGCGTCGCCCAAGCGGTCGCCAGCCTCACAGAGAGGCGGAGCGAACAGGCCCAACTGCCCACGGCCTGAGCCCTCCAGAAGGCGGGGCGTCCGCGTAAGTGGCCCTACCGCCACCGCAGACGCCCCGTCCCAGCAGCCGAAAACCCCCGCCGTCCCCATGAATCGCCATGCCGCACCACCCCAGCAGCAACCGCCGCGCACTCGCGCCAGGTCAGGCCTGCGCAGAGGCCCCCGGCACCACCAACGCACACGACGACGGACCGCACGGCGGAGCAAGTTGTCCCGGGATGAGTCATCCCGGGAAGGCGCCCGCCGCAGGGGTGGCGGACTGGCCTGACGCCGCCCTCCTGAAGCGGGCGGCGTCGGCTCTCGGCCCAGGGGTGCCGAGCAGGACCTACGACGACACCGCGCCCACGCCGCACCCCACCGCTCCCTCGACCTTCAACCCCACCGAAACCATCGCGCACCACCGCCGACGCCTCGTCGTACCGCGCCGCCACCGCGTCGACCCCTGCTTCAGCGACGACGAATGGACGGAGATCACCGCGGCAGCCAGGGCCTGCCAGCTCACGCCCGGCGGCTTCACGAGCGCCGCAGCCATCGCCTACTCCCGCGCCGACCGGCGCACCAGCCTCGGCGACGAACGCCACCGCCTCGAAGCCCTCATGAACGCCAACGCCACCCTCCACGCGATCGGCGGCCAGCTCAACTCCCTGGCTTACTTCCTCAATTCCGGCGGCACCCCGAACCCCGAACCGGCCGTCCGCTTCCTCGAACGCGTCGCCCTTGCCGTCGCCCACGTCACCTCGGCCGTAACCACCCTCCCCACGGCCGGAACGAAGCAGCCAACCCGCCCAACAACGCCAGCCGCGGACATCACCCACCACCACCGACAGCGATCGCACACCGCCCGCCGGAACCGCACCCACCCCTGCTTCAGCGACAGCGAATGGGCCGACCTCACCACCGCGGCGAGCGCCAGGGGCCTCAAACCCGGCGGGTACGCGGCAGCTGCCGCACTCCTGGCCGCACGCGCACAGAACCCGCTAGCGGCCATCGCCGACACGCGCCGCCAGCTCGAAGAGCTGATGAACGCCAACCGCCAGCTCGCCGCCGTCGGCAACAACCTCGCCCAGCTCCTCCCGCACCTCCCCACCACCGACCACCTCCACGATCAGGCCCAACGCGCCCTCGCACTCGTTCGCGAAGCCCTCGACGCCGTCGACACCACGGCAGCCGACATGGCGGGGAAGTAGCGGATCGGTGATCCCGAAGGTCACGACAGGCACGGGCGGCACGTACGGCCTGCTCACGTACCTCTACGGCCCCGGCAAGGCGAACGAGCACACCGACCAGCACATGGTCGCCTCCTGGAACGGCTTCGCCCCCGACCCCGGCCCCACCGCCGACCGCGAGGCCATCACGAAGCTCGCCCGCCAGCTCGACCTCCCGGTCAAGTCCCTCCCCCGCGAACAGCACCCGAAGACGACCATCTGGCGCTGCTCCGTCCGCACCGCCGCCGACGACCGCCCGCTGACCGACGCCGAATGGGCCACCGTCGCCCGCCGCATCGTGCACGCCGCCGGCATCGCGCCCGAGGGCGACGCGAAGGCCTGCCGCTGGGTCGCCGTACGCCACGCGCCCGACCACATCCACATCGCCGCCACCCTCGTCCGCGAGGACGGCCGCACCGCCCGCCGCAACTTCGACAAGCGCGCCGTCCAGACCGAGGCCCGAGCCATCGAGAAGGACTACGGCCTGCGCGAACTCCACCCCGGCGACGGCACCGCAGCCAAACGCGCCACCAGCGCCGAACGCCACAAGGCCGACCGCCGCGGCCTCGATCGCCCAGCCCGGGACCAACTCCGCGACGCCGTCCGCCGCGCCCTGGCAGGAGCGGCGACGGAGGAGGAGTTCTTCCACCGCCTCACAGAGCAGGGCGTACGGACCACCAAGCGCGTGGCACCCTCCGGCGACGTCACCGGCTTCACGGTCGCCCTCCCCGGCGACCGCAACCGCGACGGCAAACCCATCTGGTTCTCCGGCTCGAAGCTCGCCCCCGACCTGTCCCTCCCCCGCATCCGCGAACGCCTGGCCGCCGGCGATCCTGCCTCCCCGGGGATCACGGACCCGGTCCGCGCCCGTCGCACCGGCACCACAGCCGCAACAGACGCCCTCCGATCACTAGCACAGGACAACGACGGATCCGCGGCCGACCAGCTCACCGGCATCGGCGAAGTCCTCGACGCTCTTGCGCAGACGAGCGCGGGCCCCACCCGCGCCGAACTCCAAGCGGCAGCACGCACCTTCGAACGAGCCACCCGCTCGCACATCCAGGCGGCGAACACCCACAACCAGGCTCTCCGCAAGGCAGCCCGGGACCTCGTCCAGTCCGGCCCGGCGTTCGGCAAGGGCGAGGACGGCGCGGCAACGGCCATGCTCGTGAGCGTCCTGATCACCGCCGCGGTGATGGCAGCCCACTGGCACGCCGCCCGCGGCCACGCCCAACAAGCAGCAGCCGCCCGCGAGACGGCCACCCACCTCCGCACGGCCTACCAGGCAGCAGCCGCGTCACCCCTCACCACGCTGCGCGCCAACGGCCAGTCCCTCTCCGCCCCGGCCCAGCACCACGCGGCGGAGGCGATCCGCACCGTCCTCCCGACGGAGGCCACCCGAATCCAGGCCGAACCCAACTGGCCCGCCCTGGCAGCCACCCTCGCCGAAGCCGCCCAGGCCGGCCACGACCCCGTCGCCCTCCTCCACAGGGCTGTGGACAACCGCGAACTCGCGACGGCCGACTCCCTGGCTGACGTCCTCCTCTGGCGCCTCCGCCACGAGGCTGGCCTCCCCGCAGCCCCGACGCCCGCACCTCAGCGTCAAGGCTGGCGCCCGGCCCCTCCACTTAGCGCCCCCGCACCTCCCCTCCCGAGCCAGGCACCGACTCGACGGAGGTGACCACTTCGCCCCGGCGCCCTCAGCACGGAGACAGCTCTTTCCAATGCTCGACCGATAGGACGAAAGGGGTGCTACGGTCGCTTCCATGGCGCTTTCGGTGTCCTCAGCCGCCGCGGTCGACCTGCGTCGAGAACCGGCCGACGCCGTTCTCGAACATGTCGAGCGTGCTCTCCAGGTCCGCCTGGATCCGGAAACTGTAGTGCGCAAGCGCCGCACCATCGGCGCGCGAACGGACCGCGCCACGTGGGTGCGCATCGAGCGACGACCGGTCAGCCGGATCCGCGAGCAGGGGTGGAACGGCACCGAGAGCGCCGCACTTCTCGAAGGCGTCATCCAGCCGGCATGGCGCGCGGCGGTGTCGTGGCGCGGCGAGGACGACGCCGCGATGTGGCGGGCGGACGAGAGCGATCTCCTGCTCTCCGCCCCGGTGAAGCCGGGCGGCGTCCTGGCCGAGGAGCCGGTGCTGCCGGACGAGTGGTGGGAAGGGCTGAACGGCACGTTGGATGCTCTGGCTGCCCACCGCACCAGCAGGATCGCCACGCCGGACACGGTGACGATCACCGAAGCCCACATCGCAGAGGTAATCCAGACAGCCTTTCCTGGGTCGCCGAACACGACGGTCGAGCGCTGGAATCCCGCGCACGCGGACCTGAACTGGGCCAACGTCACGGCCCCGCGGTTCTGCCTGTTCGACTGGGAGGACTGGGGCATGGCGCCGCGGGGCATGGACTCGGCGGCCTTGTGGGCGCAGTCCCTCGGCGTCCCAGCGCTCGCGGATCGGGTGCGGCGTGAGCGTGCCGGCGATCTGAGCAGCCGGGACGGCAAGGTGATGATGCTGTTCGCGTGCGCCAAGATCGCAGGGCCATACGCGCACCCGCAGGACCCGCGCCTTGCCCCGGCCCGAGCGGCGGCGGAGCGCCTGGTGGACAAGCTTCAAGCGGACTGACGGCTGTTGCGGTCTCGCAGCAGGGATCGGTAGCGGCGGACTGCGGAGGCATCGACCTCCAGGTCGAGGGCGTTGAGCAGCTCGCGGAGGTGGTCGGGGTCGTCGGCGCCCACCGCAACGGTGCGCGCGGGTGGCAGGTCGTAGGCGACCCGGAACGCGGCTTGGAGGCGGGCGGCGTCGGTCCCGGGGGCTCGTAGGAAGGCCCGTGGGTCGAACGCGTCCCAGACCGGATCGCGCGCGTCGCCCCCGAACGGACTCATCCCCCACATCGCCCCCGGCTGCCACCGGGCGACCAGGGATTCAGACACTTCAAGCGCCGCAGCACCGACCGTCAATCCGGCGCGGACCATGAGCACGGCCGGGCGGGGCGTGGTGCGGTCGATCAGGTTCACCAGAGTGGTCGGGTCCCAGGTCGAGACACCCCACGCCGAGCACAGGCCGGTGGCCGTAGCCGTCCGGAGCACGTCACACGCGGCGGCAAGCTCCTCTCGCCCAGAACCCAAGGCCAGGCTGCGCTCGGGGTTGTGGAGGAGGACCAGGTCGGGTGGCCGACCGAGGTCGGCGTTCGTCGCTTCCACGGCACCGAGCAGTCGGCCGGGGTCGAGGGAGTGCTCGGCCCGGCCATTTCCGACGGGAAAGAAGCCGACCTTGGTCGAGATGCTAAGCCGGGGAAGCAGGTCGCCGACCACCCGGCGCAGGGTCCGGTGAGACGTGAAGGCCCGGTAGCTGAAACTCGTGTCGATGGCGGTGACGCCGAGGTCAAGTGCGGCGGTCAGGGTGCGGCGTTCGTGACGAGACCGGTGTAGCCCGAGGACAACTCGGGGGTGAGTACGGCGCACAGCTCCTCCTGGACAAGGATCTCGGCGACCTGCTCGACGTCCACTCCGACCTGGGCGGCGGCCTCGGCGAGGTGGACGGGGTGGCCGCTGAGCAGAAGGCGCAGGGCGGGCAGTGCCTTGGCCCGGAAGGTCAGCTTCCTGCCGGCCGCGGTGACCTCGACGGTGTCGCCGCGGTCGGTGATCTGGGGCGGGAAGTGCGTGATGCAGGCGACGCCCTCCAGCGGGCCGAAGATGTCGAGGAACGGTACGTGCCGGGGCACGGGCACCTCCTGCTCGCGGGCGGCGAGGAAGCTGGCCGGGCCGCGCTGCCGTACGAGTTCGGCCGCGGCGACGGTGAGGGCTTCGGCGTCGGCGCTCTCCGTACGGTCGAGGTCGTGGCGGAAGATCTCCTGCTCGCGGGACCAGTCGGCGAGCCAGGTCAGCCAGTTGACGCCGGTGCGCTTGGCGAAGCCGAAGGTCATGTGGAGGCTCTTGCCGGAGCCGCTGCCGTTGCGGGTGGCCTGGTGCCAGTAGCCGCGGGGGATGTGCATGACGTCGCCTGTGCGCATGGTCCCGGCCCAGACGACATCCTCGCTGGGCTGGTCGTTGCGGCCGGCGTCGCGGTAGAGCGGGGCGGTGCGGGACGGACCGCGTACCTCCCACTGCTTCTCGCCTGCGAGCTGGACGATGAGGACGTCGTGGTCGTCCCAGTGGAGGCGGAAGCCGGAGGCGTCGTTGGTGGTGAGGTAGGCGTTGACCTGAACGCGCTCGCGGGACCACCACTGCAAGGCCCGGCAGGTCACCTCCATGGTGGGGTCGAAGGTGTTCACCTGGTCCAGGACCACGGTCGCGCCCTGGCGCAGAAGGGCGCCGAGGCGGTGGGTGTCGGCCATGCGGACGCTCTGGCCGCGCAGGGTGACCTCGTCGGTGAGGTAGGCGTTGGGGTGAAGCTCGTCGCCGTTCTGGAAGCAGCGGAACTGCGGGTTGGACAGGCTGCGCCGCATCACCAGGTCCAGGAGCTTGTTGGGCGTGAGAATGCGTTCGGGCAAGGCAGGGGCGTCGACCGTGCCCCTCGCAAGCTCCGTACCGAGCGGGCTGGCGTCCGGCCAGCCGAGAGCCGCCTCGATGGCGGTGACCAAGCGGTGTTCCATCTCTGCCCTTCCTCCGGGATGTGCGCGCGGGACGGGAGCCACGGGCCCGCACTCGGGGTACGTACGCGGGCCCGTGGCCGATCGGATGCCTCAGGCGGGGTGGTTCAGTGAGTCGCCCTCGGGCCAGGGCGCGTCGCCGCCACCGTCCGGGGGCGGGTCGGAACGAGTGACGTCGTGCCGGTTGTGGACGCTTGCCAGCGCCTCCACCGCCACGAGGAGGCCGCCCTCGCGCGAGGGGGCCGCGTTCTCGGCCATGCACGTACTCCTCTCTCTTCGTCTCGCGCATTCCGCCGGCGACTCCGGTGGAACGCATTGGCGGAAAAGCCCGGCCTCCACGTCGTGCTTTGTCCAGCAGCGGAGGTCCACGAAGACCTTCGCGGACGGGAGAAGGCGTCGGCACGCCGTCCGGACGCCGCTTGTACGCCGTCTCCGACAGTGGGAGGCGGCGGCTGGAAGGCGCGCTGGAGGCGTAGGTGCGCGCCGGGCTCGTAGGGACGCTGGAAAGCCCGGCCGGCGCCTACCAGAAGTGAGACGAAGACCGTGCCCCGATCACAGTCCGGACGTGTGACGACCGACGACCTCGGCGACGGACACGTCCAGCACCACCGCTTGGAACTTCGGAGCTGTGAACAACCGCAGCGCCTCGCCCGCGAACTCGTACGGAAGGCGCTCGACGCTCGCGCCACGACCTCGGAGTTGGATGACGCGGAGGTCGTCGCCTCCGAACTGGTCACCAACGCTCTTCAGCACACCTCTGGCGGCCCTGTGCGCATGGATCTCGACGTGTACGAGGACACCGCGGTCTTCTGGGTTCATGACGGCGACGGCCGAGCCGACGCCGTACAGGTCCCCGCATCGCCGCCGGACGAAGATCAGCTCGAAGGCGGACGAGGGCTGTTCCTCGTCGATGCCCTGGCCGACAGGTGGTTCGTGTGGCCCGCGCCTCGGGGGAAGGCTGTGGCGGCGGTCATGCCCCTGAGCCGCCTCAGACGCACGCAGACGCCGTGAGGGGGAGGCTCCGCAGGACTTCCCAGCGGTACTCGGTGCCGCGGCGGTACAGCTCGACGAGCTGCACATCCGCCACGTGGAGATCGACGGGGGCCAGCGCGCGCAACGAGGCCACGGTCTCGATCACAGGGGCGGCGTCACGTCGGCGGTTGTTGTAAGCGAGGCTGAGGTGAGGCCGGAAATGGGCTGTCGGCTTACCTGCCGGAAGGCCGGCCTGGGCTCCGGCTGATACGAGCGCGCCGTGCAGCCCGATGAGCGGCTTCCACGGGCTGAGTGTCAGGCGCACCGCCCCGCGGGATCCGGCAAGGGGGGTGGCGCGCACAGTGAAGGCGGCGGGCAGCAGGTCTTGCGCCGTCTCCGAGAGCCGCCGGAGCTCGGCGTCGCCTACGGAGTCGGGGGATCCCACCCTGGCCAGGGTCACGTGCCGCCAGCCGGCACGGACGGGGTCGAGGCCGAGCGGGGAAAGCGCCCCCTGGCAGCGGGAGGCGAGCGCGTCGAGCAGCGGCACATCGCGGAAAGCGAGCAGCCAGTAGTAGGCCCGAGTGCCGTCCGACCAGCCGGGCCGCGCCCAGTGGTCGACCATCTCGTCGAGGGCGTCGAATGCAGCCCAGTCATGTGCGGTGATGATGCCGTGATCGTTCAGATCGCCGGGAGGCTCAGTCGGGAACGTGGCGTGGTGGGGCGTGAGCAGCGGCACCCGGCGTTCTCCTTCGGCGTTACAGAGCCCCTGCACGCGCTATGGGCAGGGCTGCTGGCTGCGAACTCCACATGCGGAGCGCGTCGCCATAATCCCGCACCGCTTCGCGGTTGCGCCATTCGAGAGCCTCGGCATACAGGTCACGGGAACGCTGCCACACCGACGTGATCGGCACGTCACGGCACAGAGCCAGCGCCTCACGGCCGAGTTGCATGGAGCGGTCGACGTCCGGGGTGGGCTGGCGCAGCAACGCGGTGGCGACATCGAG
Organism: Actinacidiphila sp. bgisy145; assembly: GCF_057708125.1. Taxonomy (NCBI): domain Bacteria; kingdom Bacillati; phylum Actinomycetota; class Actinomycetes; order Kitasatosporales; family Streptomycetaceae; genus Actinacidiphila; species Actinacidiphila sp. bgisy145. The sequence continues at coordinate 41,015 of NZ_JBYIRL010000023.1, read as the reverse complement.
CCGGACGAGGCACCGGCTCCACGGATCGGAGTCCTCGACGATGCCGTCGATACGCTCGGCCGTGCCGAGCACCTGGTCCACCTGGCTTGCGGACAAGTAAGCCGTCACCGCGTTCGCGAGCGTGCGGGCGTACCCGTAAGGCTCGAACGAGATGCACGGGGTGAGGCCAGTGGCGACTTCGTGCGCGGCCGACAGCTCCAGAGCATGCCCGATGACGCGCTCGACACCCTCCCGGTCGCCCATCTTCCCCAGCGCGCGTGCGCGTCCGTTCGTGAGAAGCCGAATGGCCTGGGCGTTCTCGGGCGCCATCTCCACCGCTGCCGCGGCACAGGCATCGGCCTCCGCGTAGCGACCGGCGTAGTAATAACCGAACGACAGCGTCCCGCGCGCCCACAGCTCGGTCTTGACGTCCCCGATCACCTGGCTCAAGTCCCGGGCCTCGGTGGCATACGCCTCCGCCAGCCCGTAGTCGCCCACGTTGACGGCCATGTAGCCGAGTAGGCCAGCCGCCCGCGCCGCCAGCCGAAACAGTTCCTGCCGCACACGCGGCGGCTGGTGCCCGTCCAGCAGCGTGTGGACCAACCTCCGCAGCGAACGCACCTCTCCCCGAGTAGACTTCGGCCCCTCCCGGTCGTAGCGTCGGACGACTCCGTCCAGCGAGGAGCGGAGGAATTCGAGTGTGCGGTCGTCGGCGTTGGTGGCCGTGAGCTGCCGCGTGCGCGTGACGATGGCGATCACACTCTCGTCGTCCGCCGGCTCCACCTGAGCCCCGCTCCGGGCCGCCGCCGCAACGGACGAAGGGACACCACCTGCGGACGCCTGCTGCGGTACCGCGAATAACTCCTCGGCCGAGCTCGCGAGCATGTACTCCAGCACCCGGCAAGCATCCGGATGCGGCAGCCCCCGTAACTCCCCGCTCAGCCACCGGTCGAACTGCCGCGAAGAGACGGTAAGCGAGGCCAGCCGTGGCTCCTCTTCCCGTTCAGCCAACTCTCGTGCCGCGCGCTGGAACTGGGCGACGAACGCTTCGTAGACGGTGAGGTGGCGCGCGCGAAGCCTGTACCGGAACAGAGTCTCTTTGGGCATGGGTCGCGGCCTTCCGCTGGGCTGAAGTGATGTCGGAGACGCCAAGATGCCCCCGTCACTCTTAGTAGAGTGACGGCAGCTTTCAGCTCCGGCAACCGGGCCCTTCAAACACTGCCGGACCCCGAACGTGGGAGCAGTGTCGGCGCCATCACGTTGGCCCAGTGGGGATCGCCACTTGGGCCTCGATCAGGAACTGACTCGGCTCCCCTGCCCATGACACATACAGCCCGTCCCGTGCGCGCGTGCATGCCACGAACAACAAGCAGCGTTCCGCCATCAGGTCGGTTTCATGCTGAAGGCGGTCCACCTCCTCTGGTGTGACAGCCTTGGGGGCGGGCACCGCACCCGCGTTCACGCCGACCACGGCAACGCAGCGGAACTCCAGGCCCTTGAAGGAGTGCATGGTCCCGACACGGATGGCGTCGGCGCCCTGCGCCCCGTCAGCCCTCAGCTTGACGGTCGGGACTTCAGCCGCGGACAGCTTGGCGATCACCTTCTCGACGGCCTTGTTGAATCGTGCGGTGACACCGATTTCACCGGGTGCCACGCCGTTGTCCACCCATGCGCGTACGCGATGCACGAGCGCGTCGAGCTCGGTTTCCTCCGAGGTGGCGGCGTAGGTCTCAGGCCCATTTCCGTGCAGGGCAGATCGGTAGCCGAGGAGGGTCTCGCTGCGTGCGTCGTCCTGGAGTTGCTCGAAGGGCCGGCCGACGAGCAGTGCGGTGGACCAGCTGAGGATTTCGTGCGTGGAGCGGTAGTTCTTACGCAGTTTGGTGGTGCGCCCGGCGACCTTGATGCCCAATGACAGCAGGGAGACTTTGGTGTCGTAGATGCGCTGATGAGGGTCGCCGGCGATGAACAGGTCGTCGGGGCGCGCGGGGGCTGCGGCACGCAACAGTCGCCATTGGGCCGGGTGCAGGTCCTGCGCCTCGTCCACAACAATGTGCCGGTATACGGGGCCCGTCGTCTGAAGCCGCTCGGCGGCTTGAGCGCAGGTTCCCAGATAGGTGCGCAGGCCGTCCGCCGCAAGGCGGTCGGTGAACTCCTGGATCGTTCGCCACACCAGAGGACGCTCGGTGGCACGAAGACGGCTGCCGCGCCCGCGTCGATCGGCAGCCTCGTACTCCTTCTGGTCCCGCAGGTTCTGCCCCAGGACAACGTGCTTGTACTCCTGGGCCAGGAACTGGGTTGTGCCGGTGAAACCCGTGGCGCGGGCGGCCAGTTCCCAGCGGGTCTCCTCCTCTCCGCTGTGAAGGGGCCTACGCGAGGTGGACATGACGCGACTGGCGAAGGCGTCGACGGTGGTGATGTCGACGCGGGCGAGCAGCTCCTCGTCGTCGACCAGAGTGGACAGCCCGGTGCGCAGTGCGGCTGCGAGCGCGTTGGTGTACGTCGTCAGCAGGACACGGTCGCCGTCCCTCAGGTATGTCAGCAGGTGCTTGATCCGGTGCAGTGCGACGACGGTCTTGCCGGTGCCGGGTCCGCCGGTCACCTGTGCCGGCCCGGAATAGCTGGCCCGGTAGGCGACCTTGTGCTGGGAGGGGTGTAGGTACACCCGCCACGCTGCGAACGGCTTGTCAAGGATGTCGCGCAGCTCGTCAGAGGCGGTGACGAGGGCGATGCGGGTGCGCGTGTGGCGAATCGCGGTCGCGTAGTCGGCCGTGTCGACCGGGTCGGACGCTGTGGGGAGGTTGACGGACACCAGGTCGCGCCAGACTTCCTCCACAGTGAAGCCCTCGGCGAGGTACTCCAGGACCTCTCGTTGGTCCTGCGGAAAGTAGGGGGCGAAAACCTCCAACTGCTCCTTGCTGGTGAGAACCCGCGCCTGGCGCACAGTGGCCTCGTCGATACCGAGAGCAGCCAGGTCGCCGTCGGAGACCTTGGCGAAAAGACGCTCGGCGGGCACAGGGGAGATCCGCTCGTATGCGGGGGTCAGCTGGTCCAGCATCGTGATGTCGCGGATCTCTACGGCGCGTGTGACCGTGTTGATGCTGGCCCGCTGCTTGATCGCCCATGCGATGGCCTTGTCGTGCGGCATGACGCGCAGAAGTACGAACGTGTCGCCGGTGTCAGGGGCCAGGACGACCCCGCGGGTGCCCTGGGTGATGCGCATGGTGCGGATGTGCGGATCCTTGGCCTGTTTCAGTGACTCCAGCTTCAGACCCGGATCTTTGAAGAGCTGGTCGAGGGTGAAGCGTTCGAACTTCTCCCAGGCTTCGAAGACGCCCTGCTTGTCAGCTCCCTGAAGTTTGCCGAGCTGGGCGCAGAAGCCGATGTCGAAGGCAAGGTGCGGCATGATCTCCCGTTCTGCATGTGCGCTGGACGAGTCCCGTGGCCACGAGAGCCTTCGACGTGCGGACCGGTCATCCCGCGGCGTCGCCGTCGAGCCCCAGGCGGATCACTGCGAGTACCTCGGCGATCTCCACGGTCATCTCGTCGTCAGGACCGAACACCGTGCACAGGTCCTGGTGGAGGGGTTCGAGGACGTGTCGGGCTTCCGAGGCCCGGCCTTGGGCGAGCAGCAGCATCCCGATGTTGTGCCGCAACTCGACGGATTCCTCGCTGAGGTCGCCGTCGACGGTGCGTACAACATCGAGCACGGCTTTAAGCGTGGCGAGGGCCTCGGTGACCTGGCCGAGTTCGGCGCGGCAGCGCGCCGCTTGGGCCCGGCAGGCGCGGGTGTGCTCGCCGGTCGGTCCGGCGACGCGGGCGTACGCATCGGCGAGAGCATCGAATTCCGGTAGCGCCGCGCGGTAGTCGCCTCCAAGGAGCCGGATCGCCGCCCGTTGACGGCGTAGCGCCAGGACTTGCTTGCTCTCGCCGCCGAGGACCAGAGCGGCCGGTTCGATGACCTCGCCCAGCACCTCGGCGGCCTGCGCGAAGCGCTCTTCCTCCAGCAGGGCGTCGGAGTGGGCGTAGGCCGCCTTGATGTCCTCGCGCAGTTGGGCGGGAACGGGCGCTGGCTGGGCATCGGGAGCCACGGCCACCGGTACCTGGCCGCTGGAAGGAAAGTCCTTGGCGCGGGCGCGCGGCGCGAAAGGGTGGCGGAAGACGACCGTCGGGTCGGGCGCGTCAGCCAGGCCGACGTCAGCGGGGGCAGGTTCGTGGTCGGGGGGCGGGAGGAATGGCAGCAGGCGCGCATAGACCTCCTGCGTGTCCGAGGGGCGCGCCTCCGGTGCTTTGCGCAGCAGGTGCAGGACGAGCTCCTCCAGGGCCTCCGGCACGTCGGGCCTCAGCTGCCGCAGCGGCGTGGGGGCAGCGTTGATGTGCTGGTACATCAGCTGGAATTCGCCGTCCGCTTCGAACAGGTGGCGGCCGCATAGGAGTTCGTGGAGTACGCAGCCCAACGCGTACAAGTCCGTCTGCGGGGTGATGCGTCCGCCGCGGACCTGTTCGGGCGACATGTACTGGTAGGTGCCGACGGGGCTGCCTGTCGCGGTCAGTTTGGTGACGTCGGTGCCGAGGATCGCGGCGATGCCGAAGTCGAGGACCTTCACGGTGCCGTCGCGGGCCACCAGGACGTTGCCGGGCTTGAGGTCCCGGTGGATCACCGGCACATCGTGCGCGTACGACAGAACGGTCGCGACCTGCGCCGCCACCGCGGCGGCCCAGGAGATCGGAAGCGGCCGGCCGGGGTGGACGTAGGAGGACAGTGGGACGCCGTCGACGAGCTCCATCACCAGGAACAACCGCTCGTAGGACACGTCGAGTACCGCGTCGTACACCTGCGGTACGCCGGGGTGCTGGATGCGCGCGGTGATACGGGCCTCTCGGCGGAAGCGCTTGGCGAGCTCCTCGGCCAACTGCGGGGAGGTGACCGACGCCCGACGGATGAGCTTGACGGCGACGGGGCGGTCGAGCACGGCGTCGTAGCCGCGCCACACATCGCCCATGCCGCCGTGGCTGAGCTCTTCCAGGAGCTCGTAACGGTCGGAGATCGCCTCCTGCGGCACCTTGCCCCCCACATGCGTCACGCTATAGCCACCGTCAGTGGCCAAGTCTGGCCGCCAGGTGTGGTTTTCGTCCAGAGCTGCAGAGGGCCAGCGGGCCCGTCCGGCACGTAGAGGCCGTGATCCGCCCACCGCCCCGGGGACCGGCCACGCACCCCACGGGCGGCGGCGGGTCCTCGGCGGGCACCTCGCGGCACCGGTCAGGCCGCGTCGTCCAGGCCCGCCTCGCGGCGGATCATCCGCCACGCGGCCTTGCGGGCGCTGCGGTTCAGGCTGGACTTGAAGCCCTTGTCGGGGCCGAAGTACTGGCGGCCCATGTCGGCGACGGATTCGAAGTGGTCGGCCATCTTGTCGGCGAAGACCGGGTCGAAGACGAGCCCGAAGTTCTCCTCACCGTTGACGACGGCCGCCGCCCGCACCTTCGGGTCCGCCATGGCCTCCTCGAAGGGCCGGATGACGTCCTGTTCGGTGAAGTCCGTGCCGAAGCGTTCGTTGAACTTGTCGATCAGCTCGGAGAGCAGTGACTTCTCCGCGTCCTGCGCGCCGCCCGTGCCGTCGCCGAAGCCCGCCATCATCGTCGGCCCTTCGGCGGTGAGGGAGACGTCGTACTCGCCGGTCCTCTCCACCCGCATGTGGCTGAGGTCGATCTCGCCGATGTCCACGCCGGCGTCCGTGCCACGCGGGAGCCGGTTGAGGAGGTAGCGGCCGTAAAGGTGCAGCCGCTCAAGCTCGGCGTCCCGGTAGGGAACGATCTGCGCGAGGAAGCCGTACTTCCTGACGTAGTCGTTGAGATCGGCCCGGAAGTCCTCCGCCGTCTCCTGGTCGTCCTCGTCCTCGCTCTCCTGCAACGCGGTGAAGCGGGTAACCGCGGGGGACAGCAACCGGTAGAGCTCGGCGTGCAGCTTCTCCCACTTGGACTGCGAGCCCGCGGCCTTCTCCTTGGCGGCAAAGTACGCGGCTGCGAAGTCGTCCATCTCCTTCCCCGAAAGGATCGGCGCCCGCATGACCCGGCTCTGGGCGGTGTAGAGCAGGTTGGGGTCGGAGGGGAGGGTCATCGCCTCCTCGAAGTACGGGCGGAAGGACTCCTGGATGTCCTCGGCGTCGTTGACGAAGTCCAGGACCGCGAGGTCCGCCTGGGACTTGCGCTCGGCGGTCCGGTTCAGCCGCGACAGCGTCTGGACGGCGGCGATGCCGGTCAGCGTCTTGTTGACGTACATCGTCGTGAGGAGCGGCTGGTCGAACCCGGTCTGGTACTTCTCCGCAACGACCAGGATCTTGTACTCCCGCTGGCCCGCGCCGCCGGCCCGGACCGCCTTGTCGTCCGCGCGCGTATACGCGAACGCCTTCGGCAGCGCGCTCTCGGGCAGGCCGTTGTTCTCCTTCTGCTCGGTGGTCTCCACGCCGTCGACAGTGAGTGAGCCGGAGAAGGCGACGAGCACACCCAGGTCAGGGTACTTGGTGTCGTAGTCCCGATCCTTGATGTAGCTCTTGATCGCTCGCCCCATTTGCACGGCGGACTGCCGCGAGGCCGTCACCACCATCGACTTCGCCCGCCCACCGATACGGCCCCGGCTGTGCGTGACGAAGTGCTCGACAATCACCTGGGCGTGCTGGGCGACCGTCGAGTCGTGCGTCAGCGCGTACCGGGCGAGCAGGGTGTTCGCCTTGGACGGATCGACCTCCCGCTCGTCCGGGTTCTTGTTGACCAGCTTCCAGTACGTCTCGTACGTGACGTAGTTACGCAACGGGTCGAGGATGAAGCCTTCCTCGATGGCCTGCCGCATGGAGTACGTGTGGAAAGGGCGGTACGTGGCCTTGCCGTCGACGTCCTGGAGCGTGCCGAAGTACTCGAGCGTCTTGGCCTTGGGCGTCGCGGTGAAGGCGAAATAGGAGATGTTGGCGGCACGGGAACGATCCTCCGCCCGCTTCAGGAGCTGCTTCCTGACAGCGTCCGCCGAGGCGTCGACGCTGGTGGCGCCGTCATCGTCCGAGTCCGCGTCCAGGCCGAGATCACGCAGGGCTGCCCGTACGGAAGTGGCAGCGTCGCCGGACTGCGAGGAGTGCGCCTCGTCCACGACGATCGCGAAGTGGCTGCCCTTGATCTCAGTGGGATTGCGCTGGAGGTAGTCGAGCAGCGCCGGAAAGGAGTGCAGGGTGACGGTGACGATCTTCCCGGTGTCGCGGGAGAGCGCCTTCGCGAGCTGCTCGCCCTTTGCGCCGTACTTCTCGTCGATCTTCACGACCAGGCCGGCGGTCTGCTCGAAGCTGCCGATCGTCTCCCGGAGCTGGGCGTCCAGGTTGCGGCGGTCGGTGATGACGATGACCTTGTCAAAGACCGGCACGCCCGGCTTGACGCCCTTGGCGACGGCCTCGGCGTCGAGCTGGCCCGGGTCGGTGGGGGTGTGCAGGTCGCTGAGGCGGTGGGCGAGCCAGCCGATGGTGTTCGACTTGCCGGAGCCGGCGGAGGCCATGACCAGGTAGTCGTGTCCGGCACCGTGCGTGGCCGCGTGTGCAGTGAGCTTCTTGACCGCGTCCCATTGCTGGAAGCGGGGGAAGATCAGCGTCTTCGTCGTACCGCCGCCAGGGGTCCTGCTCGTGTGGAGGTGCACGAACCGGTGAAGCAGGTCGAGCCAGTTGTCCGGCTGCCAGACCTGCTCCCACAGGTAAGAGGTGGCGTACTGGCCGTAGGCGGTGGGCGCCGGGTTGCCGGCACCGCCGGGCTGGCCGGGGCCGTTGGAGCCGGTGTTGAAGGGCAGGAAGCGGGTGTTCTTGCCCTTCAGCTGGGTGGCGACGAAGACCATGTCCGTATCGACGGCGAAGTTCGCGACGACGCGCCGGGTGAAGATCAGCTCGGTGGGGTCGCGGTCGGTACGGTACTGCGCCTTGGCGTGCTCCACGCCCTGCCTGGTGAGCGGGTTCTTCAACTCGGCGGTGGCGACGGGGATGCCGTTGAGGAAGAGCGTGAGGTCGAGCCGGTGGCCCCAGTCGGCCTGCTTGGTGGCGTACTCCAGCTCCCGCACGACGGTGAGGCGGTTGGACCGGTAGCCGTCGAGGACGGAGTCGTGGGCGACGAGGTTCGGCTTGAAGTACGCGACCCGGAGCAGGACCCCGCGGTCCTTGACACCGTTGCGCAGGACATCGAGGAGGCCGTCGGTGGCGATGGCCTGATCGAGGCGCGCGGCGAACCCGCGCTGGGCTTCGTTCGGGTCGCTACCGTAGAGGGTGAGCAGTTCCTCCCATTCATCGGGCTGGGTGGCACCGATGAAGGTGAACAACTCATTGGTGTCCAGGCCGAGGTCGGCCCGGTAGTCCTGCGGCCGCGCTTCGCGCCAGCCCCGCTCGACCATGGCGGCGACAATCGCTTCACCGAAGGCGGACTCCGTGTGGATCGGGCTCATGGCTACGCACCCACTCCGTCCGTGACGTTGAGCCCGCTGGCGGTGGAGATGTCGAACTGGCCGGTGACGGCAGCGGTGATGAGGGCTTGGCGACGTTCGGCGAGGACGTTGAGCTGGCGTCCACGAGTCGCGATGAGGTCGTCTACTTTTCGAGTCTCCACAGCTAGCTGGGTGGCGATACGCCGCTGCTCGTCCAAGTCGGGGAATCTTGTGACTAGCGACCTAACTCGTTCGGCGCTGAGGTGGTAGATGTTGGCACCAGTAGCGATGGATGCGAACTCACCCGAGGCAAAGGCTGAGCGCGCCCACCACTCAAGAAACTCGCCATCGGCGAGTCCAACCCTTGGGCGAATACGGAGCAGGGTGTTCTGGAAGCAAACTGTCCCGCAGATTTCTCCGGCCCAAACCGCAGCGGCGCCAACTGCCTTGAGGCTTCCGCTCCCCTCGGTCACCAGCACGTCGCCTGGACGGAGCGCGAAGACCCGCTGCTCGTCAGAAGTGAAGTTCATCGCCATCACATCGGACAGGTCCAGTCTTCCGTCTTTGACATTCGCCGCCCGGAGGTAGGGGACCATGTGCGGCCCCTCGGCGTGCTGCGGTGACCGCTGACGCCCGAGGATTACCTCTGCGATCGCGTGCAAAGAACGTTGCACATCCGAATCTGACCCTCTGGTTGCTTCTGTGATCTGAAGCTGCCGACGCATCTTCAGGGAGGAAACGTGTCGCTGAATCCTTTGCCTGAGGGCATCCATGCGGGCGGTCTCAGTGTCCAGGAATTCGGCAATCTGGCGTTGCACTTCCAGCGGCGGGACGGGGATCGGGACGTTAGCCAACTCATCTTTCGTGACATGAACCATCCCGATCATGCCACTCGTCAGCTCTCGCTCGATCCAGTATGTGGCAGCACGAAGCGACCAGTAGAGCCAATCCTTTTCGCAGCCATGGACGGCAACCTTGAAGATGTGCTGATTCAAATAGTGTAGGCCCACCCTTCCCCAGCGAAAAGGACCGAAGGACGTACCTGGGTTTCCCGACCAGGAAAATAGTAGATCACCCGGAAAAATGCGATGCTTGGCGGGCAACGCGAGGTTCGAATGGTTAAAATTCGCCGAACCATTCAAATTCTCGATGCGAATAATAGGGGTTCCAGTTTCTTCCCAGCTATCCGATTTGAATACGTAACCGTTGGAAAGTGTCACCAGATGCTTGAGGGGGACGACATTCCACGTGCTTGGAGGCGAGGCGCCATATGGAAGTTCGTTGAAGGTGAAACTCATCGTCCTGTCACCTCCCCGAGCAGTGTCTGGATCTCCGCCTCCAGCGACTTCAGCTCCGCGTCGATCTCCGCCAACGGCCTCGGCGGCTTGTACACGTAGAAGCGCCGCGTGAACGGGATCTCGTACCCGATCTTCGTCTTCGCATGGTCGATCCACGCGTCCGGCACGTGCGGCAGCACCTCGCGCTTGAGATAGTCCTCTACGTCCTCCCCCAGCGGGACGTTCTCGAAGTCCCGCAGTTCCGCGTCCGGCTCCGCCTCGCCCTTGATCTTCTGGACCTCGCCCTCCGGGTCCCGGACGCCGATGGCCTCGCGGAGGGCCTTGGAGAACGGCGCGCCCGACGGCCACGTCAGGCCAGCCGCGACCACCGCGTCTTTGAGGGCGACGAACGCGTCAGACTTCGTTGGCCACGACGAGCCGAGCAGCGTGCGCACGGCTGACACGAACTCCGAGCTGCGCTCCAGCTTCGCCACCGACTTGGCCTCCGCCAGCGCCGTCAACGTCTCCTCCGTGACCTCGAAGCGCAGCTTCAACGGCCGTTCCACCGTGATGCGCTGATAGCCGAAGTCCTCGTTGGCGAAGACCTTGACCTTGCCGTGCAGCGGGTGCTCAGGGTCCTTTGCGACCCCGATGGCCTCGTCGTAGAGGCGGGTGATCTCGGCGATGTGGTTGGGGCGGCCGTTCGTGCCGTCGCCGAGCTCCTTGCGCTTGTCGCCGAGCGACTTGCGCATCTTCACCCAGTAGTCGCGGGCGTCCAGCAGCACGACCTTGCCCTTGTGGTCCGCGTCCTTCCGGTTGGTGAGGATCCAGAAGTACGTGGAGATGCCCGTGTTGTAAAAGAGCTGGTCCGGCAGGGCAACGATCGCCTCCAGCCAGTCGTGCTCCAGGATCCAGCGGCGGATCTTGGACTCACCGGAGTCGGCCGCGCCAGTGAACAGCGGGGAGCCGTTGAAGACGATGGCGATACGGGAGCCGCCCCCGCCGTCCACGTCCACCGGCTGCATCTTCGAGATCATGTGCTGGAGGAAGAGCAGCGAGCCGTCGTTGATGCGCGGCAGGCCCGCGCCGAAGCGGCCGGCCTCGCCCAATGACTCGTGCTCGTACTCGACATCCTCCTTGACCTTCTTCCACTCCACACCGAAGGGCGGGTTGGCGAGGATGTAGTCGAACTTCCGGCGCTTGTGCCCGTCGTTGGAGAACGAGTTACCGAAGGCGATATTCTGCGGGTCCTGCCCCTTGATCATCAGGTCGGACCGGCAGATGGCCCAGGACTCGGGGTTGAGTTCCTGCCCGTACACCTCAACCGTCGCATCCGGGTTGAGCGCCTTGATTCGGTCGTCGGCGGCGCTGAGCATGCCGCCGGTGCCGCAGGCCGGGTCCAGGACCGTGCGGACGACGCCCGGGAGACTCAGCGCGTCCGCGTCCGGCGCAACCAGCAGGTTGACCATCAGCTTGATGACCTCGCGTGGGGTGAAGTGCTCACCCGCGGTCTCGTTCGACTGCTCGGCGAAGCGGCGGATCAGCTCCTCGAAGATGTAGCCCATGTTGTGGTTGGACACGACGTCGGGATGCAGGTCGAGGTCGGTGAACTTGCCGATGACCTGGTAGAGCAGCTTCGTACTGGCGAGTTTCCTGACCTGCTGGTTGAACTCGTACTTGTCGAGGACCTCGCGGGCGTTGTCGGAAAATGCCCCCACGTAGACCTGGAGGTTCTGCGCGGCGTTCTGCGGGTCGGCCGCGATCTTCCGCAGCGTGAGGTCGCTCTTGTTGTAGAAGGAGTGGCCGGACGCACGGCGCAGGAAGTGGTCGGTGTCGATCTCCTGGCCCTCGAATCTCGCAACGGTCTCGACGACCTTGTCGCGTGTCGGCTCCAGGACGCACTCCAGGCGGCGCAGCACCGTGAACGGCAGGATCACCTTGCCGTAGTCGGACTGCTTGTAGTCGCCGCGTAGGAGGTCGGCGACGGACCAGGCGTGGTTCGCCAACTCCGTGTGCTTGCTGGTGTTCAACGCGGTCGGGTTCCCTTCACTTCTCCGCCGGAAAGGGACGGAAGAGCCAGTGTGGTCGATGTAGGGGGCGGTGTGCGGCCCTTCGGCACAGCCGAGCCGGAATCGTGCGGAACTCGCGCCGATCCAGGAGCAGTCCTGCACCTTTCCTCGGTCATACGGTGCGGCCGTCGGCCGGAAGGAGAGCCCCACTGGTGAGGCCCGTCGTAAGCAGCTCGGTGGTCTCCGCGGCGAGTTCCGCCACCTGCCGGGCCGCGGTACGGAGTTCGTACAGGCGCCGGAAAGCCTCGCCGTAGCGACGCTGGTCGGCCAGCGGCAGGAGTGGGACGCGTAGCCGCTGGGCCTGGATCTGGACCGCAGTGCTTCCGACGGTGGCGCTGCTGATGTTGTCCTTCGCCGACAGGAAACACGCGAGGAACCACGGGTCGAGGCGGCCCGGGTCAGGCCGGAAAAGATGGATGTAGGGACCGAGGAGCGCACCCGCATCCTGCGCGTCGGCTACTCGCGCGGTGATCGCTGCGCTCCCCCGGATACTTCGCAGAAAGACATCGCCCTCTTCGATGAGAACCGGGTGCAGCAAAGCTGCCCGGTCATCAGTGCTGCCTGTCGCGCGGGTTCCGGCGCTCACGTCGCCCCCCAGCAGGACAGCGCGCCCTGTGTACTCCTGTGAGGGTTCCTGGTCCCGCCCTGCGAGTACGGCTCGATGCACGGTGACGGCGCCGCCGCGAGCGAGGTCAGCGATAGTAGCCGTACGCCAGGAGCGAGACTGTTCCCCCGCAGTCTGGGGCCCACCGACGGCGGCAACCCGATCGGCCAACGTAGCGACGCTCTCGGTCAGCTTCACGTGGCTGTCGTCCACGCGACGCGCGACGGCGGACGGGTCCGTGGTCCCCGGAGTGACTCGGACATGGCGGGCCGGGGTGATGTCGGTGAGGTCATCGAGGAGCTCGATGACGGGCACCGCGCGGGCGACGCCGGGCTCGTCCGTGAATGCGGTGGGGTCCGCGTCGAATGCCCGCCAGTGACCCAGGACGAGAGCGGTCAGCGCACTCCAGTCGAGGGCGTCCGCGCCAAGATCCTTCCGCGGGCTCATGGAGCCGGCCGCCGGAGTACGCAGGCCGCCCGACGCGTCGATGAACAGAACACGGTGCTGTTCGGCGGCACCGGTCTCAGGGCGTTGCAGCACCCAAAGGTGCAGGCCGATGTGGAGGGGAGTCGCCGCGCCCGGCGGTAGCGCTATCACCGCACGGATCGCACCGCTGCGCAGCATCTCGGTGCGCACGCGACGACCGGAACCGCGTGAGGCCGGCGCGGGCGGTAGCAGCACCACCGCCTGCCCACCGGGGACGAGGTGGGACAGCACATGCTGGTTCCAGGCGAGTTCCGACTCGGCGCGGGGCGGGACTCCGTACGCCCACCGCGGGTCGTACGCCAACTCGTCGTGCCCCCAATCCCGAACCCCGTAGGGCGGCTGGCACAGGGCCGCGTCCACGGTGAGTCCCGGGAACGCGTCCGCGCGCAGGGTGTCCCCGGACCGAATGGTCGGGACACCGGCGGAAGAGGTCAGTCGGAGCCGAACCGCCGTGCGCTGGGCCTGCACCGTGAGAATGTCCTGGCCGAGAAGACGTGTGGCTCCGAGACGCGCGGCAGCCACGAGCAACGAACCATTGCCGCACGCCGGATCGAGCACTGCGGAAGGGTACACGTCGCCGGCGGCCGGTGCGACGAGGCGGGCCATCAGATCAGCCAGCGGTGCCGGTGTCGTGTACGCACCGGTTGCGGCGCTGTCCTCCAGTTCCCTCTCGGCGATGACGTCGAGGGCCGACTGACCGCCCTCGGCTTGTACACAGCGAAGGAGAGCACGCAGGAGGTGTGCGTCCCCTGCCCGGTAGGTGATCGCTTCAGCCTCGGGCAGAGTGTCGGCGAGGTCGGCGACAGCCTTCTGAGCGCGGGCCGCGAGGTCGGCGTCCGCAAGGGCGGCGGTGTCGGAGAGCGCCTGTGTCTCGCCCAGTCGGGCGCCGGCAAGGACGGCGGGGAGCAGCCGGGTCGCACTCCCGCCGGGCGCCAGACGGAGCACGGAGCGCAGTTCCTCGGCGGGCGAGGCGGCGAAGCTCTGCCCGCGTGCCTCCAACCAGCTGATCACGGAAGGCAGGTCGTACAGCGGACTGGCGTCGGTGCCACCGCTCGGGGACGGGAAATCCTGGTGCCGACGCCGCCAGTTGCTGACGGTTGCCCGCGTGACCCCGGCCAGACGCGAGATGTCCGCTGCGGTCACCTGTGCGGATGACTTCGACATGCCTCGGTGCCTTCCTCGACGCGGGCTGAAGTGCCTTGGACACACAGTACACCACGAACCAACCCGGAAATCGTGTTTGACAATGCTTTCATGTTCGTGCTTATCTCGTGTTGCTTCCACTGGAAGCGTCCGGCCGTCGGCCGTGCCGCCGATGTTCCGCACTACCCCTGCTTTGCTTCCGGTCCGCCTCCCTCCCGGCCGATCCCGCGGATCACCGGCAGCAGAGACCATTCGTGAGAGGAGATCCGCCGTGACCGACCAGGGCGAAGGGCAGAGCGCCACGTTCAACCGCACCCTTTACCGATTGATCGGCGTCGAGCCCACGGTTGAGGCGATGGTGGACTGCCTCCAGGTGGAGAAGCTGGACGAGATCAACGCCGACCTGCGTGTACTCGACCACTTCGGCGTCCCCGCCGTCGCCGTGCGGGGCTGCTTCAACAAGGTCGAGTCCGGTTGGTGCGCGGGCTTCTCGCGCCTCACCAACTGGGAGGTGCGCGAGCCGTCGCAGCGTGGCGCTGCGCTCGTCATGCTCGCGGTGGACGGGCAGGTGTACGTCCTCACCTTCGGAGACGGCTTCCGGCTTATTCCGGCCGGGTTCAAGGACCGGCGGTTCGGACTGCGCTTCGTGGTCCGCGCCGTCGACCCCGACGACATCCGTGCGGCAGTCGCCCGCACCCCCGGGCAGGGGCGCACCGACATCGCGATGCTGCCGGGCGGCGCGCCCATCGGCCGGCTCGGACTCGACACCTACACCAAGCTCGTGGACCGGCTTACCGGCCGCCTCGACAGGCCCGAACTGACCGTCGAGCAGAGCGGCGCCGGGCGCGTGCGCAGCGTCGAGGGTGGCAGTGGCCTGCGTCTTCCCTACGGCGCCGACCCGGCCGCCCTGGTCAGCGACATCCGTACCATCGCCAAGGTGTCCACGGAGGAGCTGCCGCTCCCGGAGCTGGAGTTCGTGGAGTCCGTGACGTCGGTTCAGGACCAGGGGATCGTCGCGGCGCTCAACCTCGCACTCGACCACGGACTCGCCACCCTGGGCGGTGTGCGCGTCACCGCGACCGTACCCACCGACTGCCTGGAGGACATTGCCGCCGTCCGGGCCGTCGGCGTCCGGTTCGGCCCCGGAGAAGAGCAGCACATCAGCGACGGCTTCGATCTCGACTACATCCTCAGTCGGCTGCGGTTCCACCGGCCGGGGCGCCGGATGCCGGCGCTGTACGACGGCCGGGTGACCCTGTACTCGGACAGCCGGGCGCGAGCCGGTGACATCATCCGCACCGACATGTTGGCCCTGTGGGTCGAAGCCGATCTGCTCCTGGAGGATGGCCGCCGCTTCGTCCTCCAGGACGCCCAGTGGCACGAATTCGACCAGGCGTACCTGGAGGGGCTGGCCATCACCACGCGTCGCCTCATCACGGAATCGCCCTCGGTGGACCTGCCCCCCTGGCGGAACGGATGGGACGAGCGCACGTACAACGAGAAGGTCCAGGGTGGGTTCCTCTGCCTCGACCGGAAGAACGTCAAGACGCCGCTGCACCGCAAGAACGGGGTGGAGGTGTGCGATCTCCTCGCGCCCGACGACACCCTGGTGATGGTCAAGCGGGCCGGCGGCTCGGACGCTCTCAGCCACCTCTTCCAGCAGGGCGTCGTGGCCATCGACGCCCTGTACAACCAGCCCGAGGCGCGGGCCGGCTTCGTCACCAAGGTCGCAGAACTGGGCGGCGGCCGTCGCCTGCCCGACGGGTTCCTCCCCCGCCGGGTGGTCTTCGCCATCCTCCTGAAGGGGCACGACACCCTGACCGTCGACACGCTCTACCCCTTCGCCCAGGTCTCTCTCGCGTACGCGGCTCGCACGCTCCGCTCCTACAGTGTGGAAGTGGAGGTCGTCGGCATCCCGACCGAGCACAATGCGGAGTTGGACGATCAGGCCGCGTAACGAAAGCGGCTCGGCCTACGCTCGATGACCAAGAC
Source organism: Actinacidiphila sp. bgisy145 (assembly GCF_057708125.1). NCBI lineage: Bacteria > Bacillati > Actinomycetota > Actinomycetes > Kitasatosporales > Streptomycetaceae > Actinacidiphila > Actinacidiphila sp. bgisy145. The sequence goes on along the minus strand of NZ_JBYIRL010000023.1, from coordinate 25,031 downwards.
GAAGACACCGACACCCACCGAGTGCGCGGTCGCCCTGACAGGAGTCTCCCTTGCCTTTCCCACCCGGCGACGTCGTCGCAGCCTTCGGTAGACACCTTTACTTCCAGAGCCTGGCAAGCACCCTGCGTGAACGTCACCCCGAGTTGGCTGAACGGGTTCACTTCGACGACTCGCAGGGGCGCATGCTCCTGAAGGTCACGCTGTACGGCGCTCAGTCGATTGGCCTGGCGCACATCCGCATGGAACATGCCATTGTCTGGGCGGTCCTGGACCCGGATCTGAACAGCGAGCCGTCCCTCTGGCCGCTGGACACCCCCGGCGACGTACTCGTGGACATCGTGCACGCTTACGCTTCGGCCCATCTCGCTGGAGAACCGGTTGCCTCGCCTTGGTGCTGGCACGAGAGTGAGCCCTCTGCGATGACCGACCTTGCCGACCTCCTCAACTCACGAAGTGTGCACGTACAACGCGTCGTCGCGGGGAATGGCTACTTCGCATACGGCCCACGCCTCGCACCGAAGCTCGACGTCGTGAGCGGGCGTGACGGGTCGTTCCTCGAAGCCGAGTTCCCTGCGGCGTTCGTGCGTGTCTCGCTCAAGCCCGCTCTCGGGTGGCTGGTGGACGTGCACACACCGCGTTGGGCCGGTTGGGACCGGATCGCACTCAACCGGTGTCTTGGTCGAACGTCATCCCCCTCTCCGGGAGTGCCGAGCACGGACGTATCCGTGCAGGAGATCGCCGAAGTGCTGTGCAACGGACCGGAAGCATGGGACATGGAACCGTCACGTGCACCGGCGCCGACAGGCGAGCGGTCCGTGCAGGAGTCCAGAACTCCTCTGCTTGATCGACTCTTCCGACCGGTCCAGAGCATTCTGCCCGACTACGGGGACGAATCCGATGACGGGGAGGAATCACGGCACCGCCCGAACTCGGTCGCTCCTGGCGAGGTCACGAAAGATGTCCTCCAGCAGCTCACGGCCCTGGGTTTCTCGGACCTCTTCGAGGGTGATGCTGATCTCCCGGTCAAGTCCAACACGTTTTACATCGAGTGGCACCGAAGTACGAAGAACCTTTCGGCCTCCGCCATCCAGCGGCTGAACGGCGTGGCCTCCGCGGCTGGAGATTCTGTGCCAAAGCGGCTTATCGTCATCACAAGCGCTGGCGTCACGCGCCCCGCAGCCGCCTTCGCGGACAAGGCCAAGGCATACGTCTTCTACCTCGACGATGCGACGGGTCAGCTGATGGGACTCAACTCCTTGGCCCGTGAAGCACTGCCGCCGGTCGGTGCGCCCGGTGGGCGACGACTCGAATCCTGGTGACGGGCAACTGAGCGAAACTGGGACAGTCTCCTTGACGATCGACCTGCCACATCCGACGGTGCTGGGAGAAATTTGGGAGACGATCATGGAAAAGCCGCCTCCCGAGACCCACTCGGACCAACCCCCACCCAGCCTCTGACCTGTGGTTTCCCAAACCCCGCAGGCCAGCGGCGGGGCAGGGCCTCATTCGGGACGAAGAGGCCGTGGGTTCAAATCCCGCCACCCCGACTCCAAAGCAGCAGGTCAGGGCCCTGATTCTTCCACGGATCGGGGCCCTGAATCGTTCCCGGGGCGTCCCTCCAGCACAGTTCGCCCCGCGTGCTGTGGGAACTGGCCCCGAACATCCGGTCCCGGCCAAAGGTGCGCCGGCACGCCCCCGACGTCGCCGGTGTGCCCGCCACGCGAAGTCGCGGTCGCTTACCACGAGCCGTTGATGATCAGCGGTGACTGCGTCGCCGCATCATTCCGTGACCGCAGCAGCGGGCTGGCCCGTACGTTCCTTTTGGATCTGCGTACGGGAAAGGCCGGGTTCGCGACGGCACCAGCGCCTGACGGGCACAAGGCGATCGACGAAGACCGAGGCTTCCTCATCGGTGTCCAGGGCTACGGAGCCTTCGAGACGATCGCGTCCCCTGGTGTGGTGTAGCCGATCAGGTTGGGTGGTGCGCCGGGGGCGTGGGGCAGGGTAGCTTCCGCTCCCTGCCGACAGGGTGGGCCACCGTGCAACTCTCCGTTGTGAACGGGCAGTTCGACGCGGGAGGTGCAGGGTGGCCCTGTCTCAGCATGACCTACTCCGGCTGCTGGAGTCACTACGTTCAGCAGACGGCCTGGAACTGGTCCGCTCGGTGGCCGAGCGGATGCTGCAGGAACTGATCGAGGCCGAGGCCACGGCCAGGATCGGCGCCGAGTGGAACGAGCACACCGACACCCGCATCGCCCTGCGCAACGGGCACCGGGACAAGACGCTGACCACGCAGGCCGGTGACCTGAGCCTGGGGATTCCCAAGCTACGGTCGGGCAGCTTCTTCCCCGTCCTGCTCGAACGGCGCCGCCGGATCGACCAGGCGCTGTTCGCGGTCGTGATGGAGGCCTACGTCCACGGCGTGTCCACCCGCTCGGTCGACGACCTGGTCAAGGCCCTGGGCTCGGACACCGGCATCTCCAAAAGCGAGGTCTCGCGGATCTGCCAGGACCTGGACGGCCAGTTGTCCGCGTTCCGCCAGCGGCGGCTGGATCACGTGCGGTTCCCCTACGTCTACCTCGACGCGACGTACTGCAAGGCCCGGGTCGAGCACCAGATCGTCTCCCGGGCGGTGGTCATCGCGACCGGCATCACCGAGGACGGCGGCCGCGAGGTGCTCGGCGTGATGGTCGGCGACAGCGAGAGCGAGGCCTCGTGGACCGCGTTCCTGCGCTCTTTGCGCGAACGCGGCCTGGGTGGGGTGCGCCTGGTCATCGGCGACCATCACCTCGGGCTGGTCGCCGCGATCCGCAAGGTCATGCTCGGCGCCGGCTACCAGCGGTGCAGGGTTCACTTCCTGCGCAACGTCTTCAACGTGATCAGCAAGGATGCGGCCGAGATGGTGGCCGCCACGATCCGCACAGTCTTCGCCCAGCCCACCGCCGCCGCAGTCCGCAGCCAGTTGGACACCGTGGCCGACATGCTCGGCACGCAGTTCCCCAAGGTCAAAGAGATGCTGCTGGAGGCCAAGGACGACCTGACCGCGTTCTCCAGCTTCCCCGAACGCCACTGGAAGAAGATCCAGTCGACCAACCCGCTGGAACGCATCAACCGCGAGGTCAAACGACGCACCGACGTCGTCCAGGTCTTCCCCAACGACGACGCCCTGCTCAGGCTCGTCACCGCCGTGCTCTTCGAACTGCACGACGAGTGGATCGCCTTCCCCCGCCGCTACCTGCCCGAAGGCAGCATGGAAGAGCTCTATCCCGCCGAGACCCCCGAAAGCGCCCCCGCACTACCCAACACCACCGCTGATTGATCGGCTACACCACACCAAGGGACGCGATCTTCGAGACGGCCCGGATAACCCCCGAGGACACCCGCGTCACGACATGGCCGAGCCACGGAGCACTGACTGTGGACGCTGGCGGCGTGACATCCGTCGTCGAGATGGAGAACCGACTGACTACCCTCTCGCTCGAAATTCCAGCGCCTCGAACCAGACGGCACGTCGAACGGGGGAACGGACCTCCCCGGCTTCTACACCGCGCCCGCCGCGATGGACCAAGGAAGCACCACCGTCTACTGGCGCCACGGCGAACTGACCGCCGTCGATGCCGGGCTGAACGCCCACCGGCTTGCCGAACTTCCCGGCACCGGCATCACGAGCCGTGTCCTCATCCTCCACAACGGCATGGCCGCCCTCACCGTCGACAAGGACCTGCACCTCATACGGACGCCACTCGCCCCGCTCGCCACAGGCCCGTGGCCCTGCACCGATCACAACCTGCAGGGCAACCCCGTCGTAGAAACCTGACACGAGGTCACTCCGTCTGGTTCGCCCCGCCTGCTGTCGCATGAGCAATAGTCAAGAGTTGTGGGTGAGCTGATTCTTCAGCTCTGCTTGCGGTGGTTGAGGGTGGCCTTCGCGGTGTTGCGGATCCGCTTGGTGCGACCTGCTTCGGCGAGGATCTCGGTGGCCTCGGTGTTCGTTCCGGCGGCAGTCGTGAGCTGGAGCCAGTTGGATGACGTGAGTAGGTCGTCCGGCTGCCAGGGCAGCTTCAGCGTGATGGCGCGGAACAGTGACCACTCCCGCAGACGCTGAACCAGGAAGGGGCGGTCGATCGTGGCCCGGGTCATCGCCTGCGCCCACTCCTCGTAGGCGGGACCGGGGTGGAGGTCGGCGGCTCGACGGTCCAGGTGCCGCAGCACAGCGGACTCGGCCATCGTTTTATCCGGATCAGTGAGCACGCGGGTGACCAGGTCGACCTCGTCCGGGTCGGAGACCTGCTGCAGCTCGTCGAGGTAGGCCGCGAAGCGGACGTGCTCGTCCGGGTTCTGCAGGATGTCGTCGACGTTCATGCGGCCTGCTCCCCGCGCTCAACCAGGACACCGTTCTCGAACCGTGCGCCGGCCCGGACCAGGGACACCAGGTGGGCTCCGGTGATCGCGCGCCATCGCGCCTGAGCGGACTCGACCAGCTTGAACACCATCGCGAGCGCCGCGGCCGGGCTGCCCGCTCCGCGGGTGACCTTGGTGCGGAGCTTGACCGTGGAGAAGGTCGACTCGATGGGGTTGGTGGTCCGCAGGTGGATCCAGTGCTCGGCGGGAAAGTCGTAGAACGCGAGCAGTTCGTCCCGGTCCTCGGTGATCTTCGCGACGGCCTTGGGGAACTTGGCGCCGTAGGTCTTCGCGAACGCCTCGATCGCCTTCTCGGCGTGGGTGCGGTCCTCGGCGTTGTAGATGTCCTGCATCGCCTTCGTCGCGCCGGGCTGCGCAGACTTGGGCAGGCAGTTGGTGACGTTGCGGGATTTGTGAACCCAGCACCTCTGCGGCCGTGCGGCCGGGAACACCTCGGCGAGCGCTCGCCACAGGCCCATAGCACCGTCGCCGACGACCAGCTCGGGGTCGCGCATGCCGCGGCGGCGGCAGTCGCGCAACAGGTCGGCCCACGACTCGGTGGACTCGCGCAGGCCCTCGGCCAGGGCTATCAGCTCCTTCGTGCCATCCAGCCGGACCCCGAGCAGGACCAGGACGCACGAGTGGGCCTGGCCGAGGCGGACCTTCGGGTGCACGCCGTCCGCCCACACGTAGACGAAGTCACGATCGGCCAGGTCCCGGTCCTGGAAGGCGGCGTGGTCGTCGCTCCACTGCTTCGTCAGCCTGGTAACGGTCGCGGGCGACAGGCCGGCCGTGCCGCCGAGGAACTGCTCCAGCGCCGGGACGAAGTCACCGGAAGACAAGCCGTGCAGGTAGAGCAGCGGCAGCACCTCGGAGATCTTCGGGGACTTGCGGCACCACGGCGGAAGGATCTTCGAGGAGAACCGCTTGCGCTCGCCGCTCTCATCGTCAACGCGGCGGTCGTTGATCCGCGGGGCCTTGACCTCGACCGGTCCGGCGGCGGTAACCACGGTCCTGGCCTTGTGGTGGCCGTTGCGGACCACGAGACGTCGGCCGTACTCGTCGGTCTCGGCCGACAACTCGGCTATGTACTGATTGACTTCCGCTTCCAGCGCGGTGGCCAGCATCCGGCGGGCGCCTTCCCGCACGATCTCGTCGATCAGGGAGCCGGACTGGGTCGAGCCTTCATCGGTTACTACGCTGAGCACGGGCGTGCCTTCCCGACCCGCGCTGCAACGCGGGCCTACTCGGAGACCTTAAGGATCATCGGGAAGGTACGCCCTCCGCGTGCCCTCCCGAAACCGATCCACAAGTCCTGAGCATTGCTCTGTCGCATCTCCCGGAAGAGTTGGTTCCTGGGACGGGTCCCCGCTCGGACGAAGGGATCATAGAGAGGCGGCAGCCGGGCGTAGAGCTCCATTAGCCGCGAGGCATCGACCGACCACTCGCGCCGCGTCCACCGCCACCTGTTCCATCCAGCCCGCGGCCTGCTCGCCGGCCCTCATCTCCGCCCCCGACGGGTTGGCCCGAAGACGGCCGGCGCATCCGCGCCCGCCGCGCCCTGGCCCGCACGGCACTCAACAGGAGCCGCCCCGCCCGGCCGGCCACCGCAAGAAGCCTGACCGCGGCTCTCCTCGAACCCTGAGTGCCGCACGGAAGCCGTCCTCGGCGGCGGAGCCCAGATCGATAGGGGTACGGGCAAGTGAGAACCTGAGAGCAGAGGTCCCGGGCCCGTCGCGAAAGGGGTCCTGCACGGCCTCGGCCGCGGACCGGAGACGTGGTGACCGCACCCCGCGGTCCTTGTGTGAGCGACTGGGCGACAGCTGCACACGAGCGCGTCCATGACCTCCCCACACTACCTCTGAACTGGCATTTCACCATAACTCAACTAACCTGCTAACTCCGTTGGACGGTCGGAGGGGGACCTCGTGAGCGGCGATACCGACAACTACGAGGCGACGCACATCACGGTTCTGCACGGATGGGAGGTCATTCGGAAACGACCGGGGATGTATGTCGGCTCGACCAGCGGACGGGGTCTGCACCAAGCGGTGTTCGATGTCGTGGGCCGGGCGGTGAGCGAGGTTACTGGCCGGCCGTGCCGGCTTCGTCGATGTCACCCTCGGACCGGACGGAGGCATAAGCGTCGCCGACGACGGGCCGGGGGTCCCCGTCGAGGCAGCCGGAGACACTGACGAGCCCGGTCTCCAAGCCCTGCTGGCGCGCATGCCCGATGGATGGGAGCCGGTCGGGCGCAGCACCGCCCTCATGGGCCCGGCGGTCCTCGGTCTCAGCGTCCCCAACGCCCTGTCGAGTCGACTGACGGCGGAAGTGCGGCGCGAGAGGACCCGCTGGGTCCAGCGATACGTACACGGCGTTCCGGTCGGTCCGGCCACTGCCGCGGGAACATCGGCGGACAGCGGTACCACCATCACCTTCTGGCCCGACTCCGACATCTTCGAGACCGTCGAGTGCTCGTTCGCGGTGCTGGCGGACCGCTTCAGGGAACTGGCCTACCTGAACCGGCACCTGACCGTCTCACTGACCGACGCGCGCCACCCGGGTGAACCCCGATCGATACGGTTCCGGTCCCCGGGCGGGGCACAGGACTTCATCGCCTTCCTCGACACGCCGACGCGATCACCCGTCCACCCGGACGTCATCAGCTTCGAGTGGGAGGACCCGCGGATGGAGGGGACCGCGGAGGTGGCCCTCCGGTGGTGTACCTCCCATGAGGAGCAGGTCCACGGCTTCGCCAACTGCCGCCCCACCCGCGAGGGCAGCACGCACGTCCTGGGCTTTCGCGACGGGGCGGCGCACGCGGTCAACGCCTACGCGCGCAAACAGCGACTGCTGCCCGTGACACACCCCGGTCTCCGTCCGGAGCAGATCTGCAAGGGCCTGACGGCGATCGTGTCGCTGAAGCTGGACGCCCCCTGATTCGAAGGCGCCACCCGGAGCACGTTGGGCAATTCCGCGGTGCGTCCCTGCATCGCGGAAGGCGTCCAGGAGCATCTCGGCAACTGGCTGGAGAGCCACCCGGAGCAGGCCGCTGCCGTCGTCGACCGGATCTTCCCGGAAACCCCCGTCAGCTAAGTGGTCGACGCTCGAATTCCTTCGGGGGTTGACCATGTGGCCGGTGAGATGCGTGCCGCCTGTGGAGATCTGCTGGTGAGGCTCGACCGGCACGCCGCCGATCATCAGGAGAACCTGCCAGGACCGCGCCAGCATTCAATCGCGACACCCTTGGGATGCCAGGAAATCGCGTAGGTAGGTGTGCTTTTCGCGGACCTGGGGGTTCGGGTGATGCTCTGCGGCCTGCAGAAAGGGCTCCGCGTCGTCGGCGTCGACATGGCGGCGGAACAGGAGCTGGTCGAGGACGCCGATTCCCCAGGTCTGGACGGCCGGATCAGCGTCAGCGAGGAACTCCCCGACCAGCGGGAGGTCATCAGCCGTGGCGACGACGCGCAGCAGCTCAACCGCGAGGTGCCGACGTTCCGGATCCGGGTCGCTGCGATAGATCTCCTGGCAGCGAGATCGAGCAGCGTCGGGCTGCAGCAGCCACAAGACCGAACGCGCGAGTTCGTCGGCCGGGAGACCCTCGACGTACCAGTCCACCGCCCCACGAATCGCCTCATCACCCAGCAGAAAGGCGATGGCCCGCCGAGCGATGCGGTCACCGCTGATGTTCGAATCAGCGCCGATACTGTCGGCCAGTGCCTGCCAGTCGACCGGTTCGCTTTGGCCCGCCACACTCACAGCGGGGGCGGCGAGGTGGAGCTGGCAGGCGCAGTCCAGGGCGTCCTCGGGGGTGCCGGCGAAACCGCCGGTGGGTAGCAGGGAGTCTTCGTAGCGGTCGCTGCTGGCGTAGTAGAGGGCGAAGCCCCATCTGCTGGCGGTACCGCCGTAGCGCAGGCGCATCAGCTTGACCCGTTCGCCGTCGGCCAGTTCGGCTTCCGCGTAGGCGAAGGCCCCGCGGTGGCGGACGTGCAGCCGTGCCAGCTGCGGCCAGGTGGTGCGGGCGTGTTCGCCGAGGCGCTGCTCGAGCGAGAGGCGGGTGGATTCCGAAGGTGTGGGCATGGCGGCCATCCTGCCGGACGGCCGGGAGCCGGGTGCGGCAGGATACGGCCGACAAAGATCCACTTCTCCCGATCGGCTTGCCTGCCTTGCCCGTTGCCGCTGCCTGCCCGATAGCCTTGAGCGCCGCCGAGCGCGAACGGCTGAAGAAGATGGCCTACGGCCACAAGACCGAGCACCGGCTGCGGATGCGCGCGCAGGTGGTGCTGCACGCGGCGCGCGGACGCTCCAACGCGCGCATCGCCCGCGAGACGGGCCTGCACCTGGACACGGTCCGTACCTGGCGGGGCCGGTTCGCCGAGGGCGGCCTGCCGGAACTGTCTGACCGTAAACGGTCCGGCCGCCCGCCGTCGTTCACCGCGCTGCAGATCGCCGAGGTCATAGCCCTGGCCTGCCAGCTGCCTGCCGAGACCGGCACGCCGTTATCGCGCTGGTCATGTCCGGAACTGGCCCGCGAGGTGGCCGCCCGGGCCATCGCCGGGTCCGTCTCCGCCTCCACCGTGCGCCGCTGGCTGGCCAACGACGCGCTCAAGCCCTGGCAGTACCGGTCCTGGATCTTCATCCGCGACCCGGACTTCCGTGCCAAGGCCGCCCGCGTGATGGACCTGTACGCCCGCACCTGGCAGGGCAAGCCGCTTGACGACGACGAGTATGTGATCTCCGCGGACGAGAAGACCTCCATCCAGGCCCGCTGCCGCTGCCACCCGACCCTGGCACCCGGGCAGGCCCGGGCGATGCGCGTCAACCACACCTACGGCCGCGGCGGCGCCCTGGCCTACCTGGCGGCCTACGACGTCCACCACGCGCGCGTCCTCGGCCGCTGCGAACCCACCACCGGCATCGTTCCGTTCATGAACCTGGTCACCCAGGTCATGACGCAAGAGCCCTACGCCAGCGCCAAACGCGTCTTCTGGATCGTCGATAACGGCTCCTCCCACCGGGGAAAGAAGGCCATCGACCGCCTGACCATCAGGTTTCCGAATGCAGTTATGGTCCACACGCCCGTGCACGCCTCATGGACGAACCAGATCGAGATCTTCTTCTCGATCGTCCAGCGCAAGGTCGTCTCGCCCAACGACTTCACCGACCTCAACGAGGTCCAAGACCGACTCCGGGCATTCGAAGACCGCTACAACGCCACAGCACAGCCGTTCCAGTGGAGGTTCACCACCTCCGACCTGGACGATCTGCTGGCCAGACTCGACCGGAACACCGCCGATCCCCAAGAAGAATCCTCCGCCGCCCCGGCAGCATGATCAACCCCCGAAGGACTTCGAGCGTCGACCACTAAGCCGCACCCGACCGCCTCACTGGACCCAGCGAACAAAGGTGGGCCTGCATTCGATGAATCATGAAGTTCACCAGGGTAGGGTCCACGTTGATCAGTCGTCGGCCGCGACGAGGAGAGTCATCGACTGCCGCTCCTCGTCGATGGTGATGAACTCGTGGAAGTCGAGGTGCACTCCACCCCAGTCATGAACGCACGTGCTGCCGAGATCGCGGAGGCGGTAGAGCCGACTGGCAGAGATCACCACGGTGAACAGCTCCGTATCGAGTACGTCCCGCAGCGACTCCGGGAGCTCGCCGTGCTGACACGCCCAGCGCCGCAGCGTCTGCGTGGCCATGTCGCAACTGACTGGCTGGTACCCGTCCGGGCTGACCGAGTGAAGCCAGTAGGGGCCGTGGCAGGTGCCGTCCGGGTCGACGCCGCCGCCCGCATAGTCATCGCGGAACTGTTCGTGGGCGATGACAGCTTCCAGCAGTTCCCTGTCTTGGCCGCCCTGACGAAAGCGGAAGGACTTGAGGTCGACCCACCGAAAGCCGTGGGTGCTGTCCTCGGGGAACACATGGTCCCGGAAGTTCACGAAGGTCGGGCCCACGAAATCCAGCGCTGTCACTGGGACACGCTATACCGAGGGTGACCTGGCAGCCGACTGGGCCTCGACGGTACCCGGCAGGTCGTGTCCCTTGATGTGGTGTAGCCGATCAGCATGGCGGTGTGCGCCGGGGGCGTGCGGTCGGTCGGTTTTCGCTCCCTGCCCGACGGGGGCCACCATGCAATTCTCCCTGATAGAAGGCCAATTCCAACCAGGAGGTGCATGTCCCAGCATGCCTTACTGCGGCTCCTGGGGTCACTGCGTTCGGCAGACGGGCTCGAACTCGTGCGTTCGGTGGCCGAGCGGATGCTCCAGGAGCTGATCGAAACCGAGGCCACCAGCCATATCGGGGCCGGCTGGAACGAGCGGGCCCAGACCCGCACCGCGTTCCGCAACGGACACCGCGACAAGACGCTCACCCTCCGGCCGGCGACCTGGACCTGGCAATACCCAAGCTCCGCTCGGGCAGTTTCTTCCCGAGCCTGCTGGAACGCCGCCGCCGGATCGACCAAGCCCTCTTCGCCGTGATCATGGAGGCATACGTCCACGGCGTGTCCACCCGGTCCGTTGATGATCTGGTCAAGGCACTCGGAGCCGACAGCGGGGTCTCCAAGAGCGAGGTCTCACGGATCTGCTCCGACCTGGACACCCAGCTCACCGCCTTCCGCGGCCAGCCCCTGGACCACCTCCAGCGGTGGCCGGTCTCCTCGGAAGCGCGCAGCGCAGGGCGGACCGAGGACGGTTCACCCGGGGTCAGACGCGTGCGCGCGCAGCACTTGGAGGGCGGTGTCCAGTGCCCGTGCCAGCTTCTCGACCGACCGGGATGCCTGCATGAGCACGAGACCTCCCTGCACGATGGACAGCAGGGATGCCGCAAGCAGCCGCGCGTCCGTATCCGGCGCAAGGTCCCCGTTGCGGCGCATGGTGTCGATCCCGCGTGCCAGCGCGTCGCCCCACGCGTCGAACCCCGCCTCCATCAATTGCGCGGCGGCGGGATCGCTCTGCGCCATCTGTGCGACCAGTGAGCCCAGCGGGCACCCTCCGGCCCCGCCGCGAGCCGAATGCACCGCGATCAAGTGGTTGCGCCACCGCTGCCACGCCTCCCAGGAGTCCAGTGCGTTGAGCTCGGGTCCCTGGTCGTCCAGTGCCTGCCTGACCTGCCGTTCCACGACGGCCCTCAGCAACTCGGCCCGTCCGTCGGGGAAGTAGTGGGTGATCTGGCCATGGCTGGTGGAGCTGGCCGCCCGGACGTCGTTGATCCCCACCGACGTGAGGCCGCGCTCATAGATCAGCTTCGCGGCCGCGTCGACGATGCGGGATCGAGTAGCAGTTCCCTTCGCGGTCCACCGTTCGGACTCCACGCGGCGTCACCTCCCGTGCTGTCACCCAGTCTACCGACTTTTTTGGTGTTGCCATCCCAGAATCACGGCGGTACGTTTTCTGGGTAGGTTGACCCAGAAAACCTGAGGAGCAGTCATGCTCACGATTGACGTGCACACGCACTTCCTGCCGCAGCCCTACATCGACACCCTGATTCGCCACGGCATCAACTGGACCGGCGGAGTCGACCTCCCGCCGTGGACCCCGGAGGCCCACCTCCGCTTCATGGACGACTGGGGGATCGATGTCGGGGTGCTGTCCTGCCTGGCCGAGACCGGGGTCTACTTCGGAGACCAGCGGGAAGCCAACGAACTGGCCAGGAATGTCAACGACATCGGCGCCGATGTCGTCCGGCGCCATCCGAAGCGTTTCGGTGTGTTCGGCGCGGTTCCGCTGCCGGACGTGGACGCCGCTCTGGCCGAAGTGGACCACATCTACGACGACCTCGGCCTCGACGGGGTGTACCTGGTGTCGCAGGTGGACGGGGCCTACGTGGGGGACCCGAAGTGGGAGCCGGTCTACGCCGCCCTCGACAGGCGCGAAGCCACCGTCCTGCTCCACCCGGTCGAGCCGAAGCAGACCCCGGAACTGCCCTGGCAGCACTGGATAGGCGAGTACGTGTTCGACACCACGCGCGTCTTCATGACGCTCGTCTTCAACGGTGTGCTGGACCGCTACCCGCGCATCAACTGGATTCTGTCGCACGGCGGCGGCGCGGTGCCCTACCTCGGTCACCGACTCGCCGCCGCGCCCCGTGTGGTCGAGGCCTACCAGGAACTCGTCCGCCGCCCGATCCCCGCATACCTGCGTTCGGTCTACTACGACGTCGCAGTGGCTGACTCCCAGGTCCAGGTCAATACGATGGTCGACGCCGTCGGCACGGACCGCATGCTCTTCGGAACCGACTGGATCTACGCCGACAAACTGTTCGACCACACGCGGACCGGAGAGCACGACCTGACACAACTGCTCGGCGCCGGCGGCGCGCGTCGCGTCGCGGGGGACAACGCGCTGCGCATCCTTCCCCGCCTCGCGGAACGCCTCGAGGAACGCCTCGCGGAACGCCTCGAATCCGACCGGGGCTGACGGCAGTCACCGCATTCGGCGAAGTCCCGCCCGGGCAGGCCCACTCTCGCCATGGCAGGCGGGGCTCCGAAGCCGACGCCGCGGTCCGCCGTGGCGGACGCACCGACGCGGTGCTCCTGGGCCCCACGGCGCCCAGGAGCGCCGGCTGTGAGCCGTCCACCAAGAGCCGCTTCACGCCCCTGGCGCCCTGAAGGGTGCTCCGGAGGCAGCGAGCCAGGCTTCTTCTCCCGTCCGGGGTTACCTCTCCGTGCACCGAGGTGGCAATGCACTCCTCCCACTCCAAGCGACGCCGCCCTCCAGAACGCGTCGAAGACCACGATGTCCCGCGGCAGGAGGCACCTCCTCATCCCGTGAGCCCCACGATCACACTCCCCGCAAGACGCAGGGCACCAGCAGCCGGCTCGATCCTCACCGCCCTCTACGTGGTGGCGGCTGTCGTGGGAGCGGTCAGGGGCACGAGCGCAGCCACCCGGTGCGCCGCGCTGCTGCCGGCCATCGTCTCCGCGGTGCGCATTGCCCTGGCCGGCCGACGCCTGCGCCGGTCCCGCGGCCCGCTCGGTCGCCGGCGCCGGCGCCGGTCGATCGCAACAGCTCCTTCTCCGCGAGGCGCCGCGCGCCGCCCGACGTCGAACGGTGAGCCGTCGCCGTCCGTCAGATCGAGGTACCGGCTCCCTTGTCAGAGGCGGCCCTCGCAACGCTGTGCCCGTCAGGATGCAGACCCCGACGAGGGGGACTGACCCTTGCGCCGTCGTCATCCCCCGGGCCGACTGCGGACGAACAGGTTCGTGGCGTCCTTCCTGCCCAGTGCCGGTGAGGACTTGGACCCGGTGGCGTACTCGACGAAGGCGACTTCGAGCAGATCCTCCAGCGGCTGGACGACGAGTAGTTGTCATACGTCCGCCGCGTGGAGGTCTGGGCCTTCCGGCGCGCGCACCGATGCCGGGCTACGGGCCTTCCGGTCCCGGCCGGTAGTTCGGATTCGGCCGGAAGTCGCCGTAGATCTTCCCCCGTGTGTTGACCTGCCAGGCTCCGATGATGGCCTCAGGGGGCACGTCCCCGTTCGGATCGTCGACCATGTCCCCGTCGATCTCGTAGACCCAGCCTCCCGGATTGGCCCTGGCCTCCTCGACCAACTCCGGCGGAAACTCCCGCCGGCCGGGCCTTTCCCTGCTGAACATCCCCATGCCGCGCCCCCTCTCGGGCGCCCAGGAGTTATGCACATCCGATTGCCCGTCCGAACCGCCCGGACCTGCCGTCCCCGTAAACTGCGGGCCAGGACAACAGCCTTCCGTACGGGGGCGGTTGGTGTGAAGCGGCATACCTGAGGACCCGGAGCTGTGGGCCTGCCTCGCATCGCCGGCGCTTGGCCCGTGGCCCCTGCCCCCTGCCCCCTGCCCCCTGCCCCCTGGCGCGACGCTGTCCGGCACGGTCGCCGTCACCGAAGTCGACCGGACCCGCCGCGGGCTCTCGCTCGCCCGGCGGCAGGAGCCCTCGGACAACTCGCGCTGAGGTATGACCCCTCCGTGGTCACCCTTCCGCCTCATGCCGAACCAGCGGTGGCCGGTCGAGGATCTCGACGTACACGATCCGCCCGTGCACGACGTCCAGGTTCACCATGCCGCTGGACGGCAGGAGCGGGACGCAGCGGTGGCCCTCACCGTACGGCTGTCCTTCCGGATGATCAGCCGTACGGAGGCTCTGGCAGAAGTCGTCCCGGCAGCCGCACTCGCCGAAGAGCCGCAGATCCCAGGCGCAGGTGGCGAGTTCGCGCTCGCCCTCGGCTTCGAGCAGGGCAACCAGCTCGGCGACGAGGTCGGGGAAAACGATGCGGAGGAGCGGTCTGTCGTGGTCCACACCCGGAGGGTAGCCGGGGGCACGCCCACCGGGCCCGCCCGTGGGCCGGGCCCGGTCCGGACGAAGGCACACCGGGCCGCTCCCGCCGCCGGGCCGAGCCCCGGCCACCGACCGAGGCGGGACACCGTGCGCCCGCTTCCGGCCCGTGACGCCGTCCTCGCTCACGGAGGAACGTTCCACCGGTCCACAAGGCGCCCAAGAGCAGTCGATCTTGGGCGAATCACGTGGTACGTTCTGTCACCAGTGAACTTAATAGAGTGACCCCGGCAGCGCGCCAACGCTCCGGGGTCCGGCACAAGGAGCCAACTCTCCCCATGCAGATCCATCGTAGCCGCCATACGCGCGGTTTCACGGTCCTGCCCAACACGGCGCTGCAAGACCGGCGGCTGTCGTACACCGCGCGCGGCCTGCTGGCCGACCTCCTCTCCCGCCCCGACGGCTGGCGCGAGGACGGCCGCCGCATGGCCGACACCAGTCCCCAGGGCCGCCTGGCCGTGGCGAAGGCCCTGCGCGAGCTGACCGCCTTCGGCTACTACCGCGTCGAGCGGGTGCGGCGCCCGGACGGCACCTTCGTCAGCCAGGCCCACGTGTACGACTCCCCGCAGGTGGGACCGGGTGCCGTACGTCCGGGCTCCGGTCGGCCGGCGGCCGATGACCGCGGTGCCAACCCCGTAAAGGACCGTGGGAAAGAACCCACCCTCCCCGCACAGCGGGGCCTCCCGTCCGCGCCCCTCGCCCAGGTCGAGGCCCAGACCGAGGCCCAGGCCGAGCCGTCGGACGCGACGGGCACCGAGGCGGCGGCCCTGCTCCACCGCGTGACCGCGGCGGAGCCGCGTCTACGCCTCGGCCCGGCAGAGGCCATGACGCTCGCGCCCCTGGTGACGCCTTGGCTGGAACGCGGCTTCGGCCCGCGTGACCTCGCCCCCGCCCTGCTCAGCGGCCTGCCCGAACGGGTCCACAGCGCGTCGGCCTTCCTGCGCGACCGCCTCACCCGCAAGCTGCCCCCGCCGCCGGAGCCGATCACCGCGCCGCCGCCGCAGCCCCGCTGGCACGAGTGCGGCAGTTGCGCGCGACCGAGCCCGTACGAAGGCATCTGCCGCACCTGCGCCGGAGCGGGCGCCCCACCGCCCGACCCCGTCGACGAGCGCGCCCGTACCGCCGCCCGGGGCCGAGCCCTGGTCCGCGCCGCTCTCGACAGCCGCCCGGGCGCGCTGACCGGCGCAAGCGCCTGACGTCCGCTCGGTACGCCCTCACGACGGCGCAACGGCCGCCTTCACGGATTGCAGGCGCCGGGGGGGACGCCACATGCAGGAACGTTCGGCGGAACGCGAACCGGTGACCCCGTTGCGCGCTCGTCAAATATCCGCAAAGTCACAGGCTGTTCATGCTGGATCAGCCGGATTTGGCCTCAGCCGGGCGCACGGCCGGAGTAGTCAACTCCAACTGCCGTGCCTAGCCTGTCCCGTGCACATCCTGTGAAATCTCTGTGGGGGGACCGCGTGAAACACAGTCCGAATCGCCGTGCCACGGTGCTGACCGCAGTCGTCGGCGTGGCGATGGGCCTCGCGCTCGCCGGGGTCGGCACCGTCCCGGCGCAGGCAGACGACCAGCCGGTCATCGCCCTTCGGCAGATCGCGCCGGTCGCGGTTTCCCCGGCCACCCTGGCCGGGGTGTCGAAGACCGCGATGCCCTACCTCTCGTTCACGACCACGGCGAAGAGCCTGAGCACCAGCGCCACGCTGACGATCGACGTGACGCAGCTCTCCAAGATCGCGAATGTGACGTTCTCGGACAACTGCACGGTGGTCCAGCACGTCGCCAGCTGCGGGGAGTCGTTCTACTACGACGACCTGACCGGTGTCGGCACGATCGGCGCCGAGACCCAGATGACCGTGAGGGCGAAGGCCGGTGCTCCCGTCGGATCGTCCGCCGCGTACACGATCGGCGGCACCGCGGACGACGCGTCGATCGTCGGCGGCCAGGGCACGGTCGAGATCGGCGGCCCGGCCTTCGACCAGGCCCAGCCGGCGAACCTGACCGATCTCGCGGTCGGCTCGACCGTCAACAAGCCGGTGCGCTTCACCAACATCGGAGACCGCGCCGCCGACGGCACGCAGGTGCTGCTGTGGGCGTCCCCCGGGATCGGATTCGCCAAGCACTTCGGCAACTGCGAGTACAGCGCCGACGGCGGCCCCATGGTGGCGGAGATGGCGCTGTGCACCATCCCCGGACAGGTGCTGCCTGGAGAGAAGGCCGCGCTCGCGCCGGCCGTCCGGCTGAACGTCGAGTCGACCGCTTACTACACCTACCTGGACTCGATGATCGCGCCGGCCGGTGATCCGGGCATCCAGCAGTCCGCTTCAGGGCACCAGTGGACCCAAGGCACCGGCGGCCAACTGACGCTGAGGACCATCACGCCGGGAACCGCCAACGACGCGCCGTCCGGCGTCGTGTCGCTCTCCGAGCGCGGTACGCACGGCGACTACCGGATCACCAACCTGCAGGCCGCCAACACGGCGGACTTCTCGGTGTCCGGCGCAAGCGCCACCGCAGCCCAGGGCGACACCGTCACGCTGGACTTCGCCATGACCAACAACGGTCCCGCGACCATCTTCTACCGCAGCGGCGACATCGTCGGCACCGTCGACGTCCAACTGCCGCCGGGCACGTCGCCCGTCGGCTCCTCCGCCAACTGCCGAGAGCAGGGCAGCGGGTACCGCTGCTCGAACCAGAGCATCGTCTCGACGGCCGGCACTGTCACGGACTTCTCCCTCACCCTGCGCGTCGACCAGGTGATCCCTGGCGCCCAGGGCTCCGTCTCCATGGACTGGAGCCCGGGTGGGCAGCCGGCGTTCGACACGAACCCGTCGGACGACACGGCCGCACTCACCGTCAACTGACCCGTCCTCGCCTCCTCCCAATCGCGCAGCTCAGGACACTCGTCATGGAGGTTCGCAGCCGGCTGGAAGCCGACCCGGGATCACGGACGGGTTCCGGCACGGACGGGGCGGCGAGGTGGGGTTGCGTTCGGCGCCCGCCGACGCCCCGGTCAGACGGAGGGCTTACGGTCCGAGGAGGGCCAGATGTAGGGGAGGTCGGTCGGGGTGTCGGGGAAGTAGCGGCGGTAGTGCTCCGGGGCCCGGGTGACGAGGGCTGAGCGGTGGCTGAGGTGGAAGGCCGGGTCGCCGAGCCAGGGCGGGAGGTCGCCGTCCTCGGCGAGTTCGGCGGCGGTGCGGATGGAGCGGGTGGCGCGCGCCCGGGCCGGCAGGTCGTGCCGCAGGGTGTCCGCGCAAGTGTCGGCCCGCCCCGCGGCGGTCCACACCCGGCAGATCTCCAACCCGTAGCGCACCAGGGCCTCCTCGTACCCGGCCCACATGTGCACCGCGGGGTGGTGGCGCCAGCCGTACCCGGGCACGGTCAGGCCCCGCAGCACCTGGATGGCCTCGACCCGCTGCTTGCCGAGGCGGCGCGGGTCGAGCACGCCCGCCGTGGCCGCGAAGTCCGGGTAAGGGAGGAATGTCTGCACCCGGTACGAGTAACCGCCCGGGCCCGCCGAACGCCCGCGACACGCCAGGCGCCGCCCCAGCGCCGCCCGAGCGCCTCCCTCGGGGCGTACCGTCCGAGGATGGACCGTGTCGACGTGCCGCGGGTGCTGGTGATCGGGCTCGATCCGTACCGGGTGCCCGGGCCGTGGGACCCGGAGCCGGCGGCACGGGCGATCCGGGCGGGGCTGGCGGAGTTCGACGCGCACGGCGTGGGCGTGCGCACCTGCCTCATCGGGCTCGACGGCAGCGATGACGTCGGCGCGGTGGTCGGGGAGGCGCTGCGCGCGCATCCGTGGGAGTGCGTCACCGTCGGCGGCGGCCTGCGGCACTCCGACGAGCAGGTCGAACTCCTGGAGCAGGTCGTCAACTTGATCCGGCGTTACGCGCCCGCTGCGGCCATCGCCTTCAACCGCTCCCCGGACACGACGTACGAGGCCGCGGCCCGTTGGATCGGGTGACGCCGGGGGGTGCGGGCCGACGGTGCGCACGGCCTCAGGGGAAGAGGGTGGAGCCGAGGGGGCGGTGGGGGGTGAAGCCGGGGAGGATCAGGAAGGTCCCGGTCGCGGTCGTGGTGGTGAAGGCGAGCAGCGCGTCGGAGTCGTCCATGCGGGCCAGGGTGCTGGTGAAGGTCCGCAACTCGTTCTGGAAGCTGATGAAGAGCAGGCCGGCGGCGGGCGCGTCGGTGCTGTAGGAGCGGCGCAGCATCAGGCCGGCGCCGACCGCGTTGGCGTTGGCGCGGCGGACGTGGGCGTCGGCGGGGATGAGGTAGCGCCCGTCGGGGGTCTTGGCGCCCAGCGACGGGTCGGCGGTGATGGCGCCGCCGGACAGCGGGGCGCCTGAGGTGCGGCGGCGGCCGAACACCGCTTCCTGCTCGGCGACGGACAGCGCGGCGAACCGCGGCAGGTCCAGTGCCATCCGCCGCACCACCGCGATGGTGCCGCCCGCGACCTGGGACGGGCCGACCAGCCACAGGTTGCGCTGCTGCGCCTCGGCGGTGTGGGGCCCCACGATCCCGTCGATGAAGCCGAGCAGGTTGCGCGGCGCGGTGAGGGACGTGCCGACGGGGATGTTCGCGCCGCGGTGCGCGGACTGGCGCCAGCGTTCGCGCAGGCGGCTGCCGGCCTGGTCCAGCAGCGCGGTGGCGGCGATCGCGGGCAGCAGGGCGTCGCTCGCGCAGATCTGGAGCAGCAGGTCGCCACCGCGGGCACCGGCGGCGACCTGCTCGCGGGAGAAGCGGGGCAGGTCCGTGCCGCCGGGCAGGTCGGTGCCGCCGGGCAGGGCCGCGCCGGCCGTGCGGACCAGCCGGGGGCCGACGCCGACCGTCACGGTGAGGTCGCCCGGGGGCAGGCCGAGCAGCCGGGCGTCGGTGCCGGCGGTCAACGCGGCGACGGCGCGGCCGAGTTCGGCCAGCAGCGGGCCGGGGTCGGCCGCGGCGGTGAGGTCGGCGACCACGGCGAGCAGGTTGCCCTGGGCGGGCTGCGGGAGGGTGATGCCCGCCTGGTGGGTGCCGGTGGCCGGTACGGGCGCCGGGGTGGCCGCGGACGCGGTCTGCGCGTCCGGCGGTTCGGCGTCGTCGGACGCGCGGCCGGAACCGGAGTGGCCGGCGTCCGAGGTGCACCCCGCGGTGAGCCCGAGCGCCACCATCGCCCCGGTGGCGTCGAGGAACCTGCGGCGTGACGGCTGGTGATCGGGCGGGCGCATGATGTGCAGGGTGCCATACCCGCCGCCGCCGCGCCCGCCGATGTCCCAACGACTGCCGCGCCAGATCACGCGCCGTCAATTTTGCTATCTACGCGATGCGTTGGCGGCCCGTGCCAGACTGAGCGCATGCCTCGATTAGCTCTTCGCGTGGCCGCGGCGCTGCTGGGCGGCACCCTGGCACTCCTCGCCGGTTGCAGCAGCGGCGGTGCCCACGGCGGCGGTTCCACGGGCAAGGGCAAGAGCAGCGGCAAGAGCGCGCCCGAGGGCAGGCGGCCCGCCGGCTCGCACGTCACGATCCACGTACCGGCCGACGCCCCGACGATCTCGGACGCGGTGTCCCTGGCCCGCTCCGGCGACCTGGTCCTGGTCTCCCCCGGCGTCTACCACGAGTCGGTGCGCATCGACACCGCGCGCGTCACGCTGCGCGGGGAGAACCGGCAGAAGGTCGTCATCGACGGCCGGTTGCAGCAGGCCAACGGTGTCGTCGTGGCCGCGCCCGGGGTCGCGGTGGAGAACCTCACCGTGGAGAACAACACGCAGAACGGGGTGCTGGTCACCGGTTCCGCGCGGGCGGTGGCAGGGCTGCCCGGCCAGAGCGGCGGCTACGACACCGGCGACGAACCGGTGAAGTTCCTCAGCTCTTTCCTGGTCTCCTACGTGACCGCGACCCGCAACGGGCTCTACGGCATCTACGCGTTCTCCGCGCAGAACGGCGTGATCGAGCACTCCTACGCCTCGGGCGGCGCCGACTCCGGGATCTACGTCGGGCAGTGCAAGCCGTGCCAGGTCGTCGTACGGGACAACGTCGCCGAGCTCAACGCGGTCGGCTACGAGGGCACCAACGCCAGCGGCGACATGTACGTGGTGGGCAACCGCCTCGTCGGCAACCGGGTCGGCCTGACCACGGACTCCGACCACCAGGAGAAGCTGCTCCCGCAGCGCGGCGCCGTCGTGGCGGGGAACCTGATCGCGGACAACCAGCAGCCGGGCACACCCGAACAGGCCGACGGCGGCTGGGGGATCGGCATCGGCGTGGACGGCGGCAGCGGCAACCAGTTCGTCCGCAACCGGATCACCGGCAACGCCGACGCCGGGCTGGTGATCACCGCGACCGCCGACCTGCCGCCGAACGGCAACCGGATCACGGACAACACGTTCACCGGCAACGGCCTCGACGTGGGCTGGACGTTCCCCAACGCCACCCGCGGGCAGGGCAACTGCCTGCGCGGCAACACCCTGCACACGACCGTGCCCGCGCGGATCGCGACCACGGCGTCCTGCCCGCTGCCGGCCAAGTCCGCGACCCCGTACGGCACATGGCAGGCGCCGACGGCGCCCGCGGGCATCCCGTTCACCGAGGTGGCCGCGCCCGGCCCGCAGCCGCAGTTCCCGCACGCCACCACCGCGGGCGCCACCGTCGTACCGGCCGTGCCGGCGCTGCCGACCACCGCGGACATCCCGCTGCCGCCCCTGTCGCTGCTCGCCACCGGGGCGCGGGTCCAGGCCGGATAGCCCGGACGTAGCCGCTCAACTCGACGCCTACGACGCCGCGTTCGGGGTCACCAGGCGACGAAGGAACGAGGCGACGAAGGAACGACGCTACGAGGACGGCGTCGGCGTGACCCCGGGCAGCGGTCGCACCGCGACGTAAGGGTGCGTGTCGAAGTCGACGACCACCGGCTGCGGTTCGGACGCCAGGTCCGCCCGTACCCGGTACATCGTCCCGTCCGAGCCGACCCAGTACCGTACGGCGCCCGAAGCGCCGGGCGCCGACGCGGACTTCGGGCCGGACATGACGACGACCCGGTGGCCGCGCACCTCGTCCTGGCCGAGGCGGGCGGCGCCGTTCTGGGGGAGCAGCTCCGCGTTGTCGGGCCGGTCGCTGCCGAGGCCGAGCGCGATGGTCAGCGCGCTGTCCAGCGAGCTGCCGGCCGTCGTCACCGGGCGGCGGTACCAGCCGGAGGTCGGCGGCGAACTCGGCGCCGTAGCAGGGGCGTTCGTCATGGGCAGGATGAGGACGGCGGTGGACGACCACTCGATCAGGCCGTCGCTGGAGGTGTCGCGGCCGGTGCCGCGCACCACCCCGTAGCCGACCTTCGCGCGGTAGTCGACGGCCCCGGTGACGGTGAGCCCGCCGCCGGTGCTCGGCACGGTGATCGTCAACGCGCGGCCGCCCGCCTGGTAGTTGCGGAAGCGGGTGATCGCCAGCCGGTTCGCCTCGTCCGCGGTCAGCGCGCGCCGGCCGGAGTCACCGCTCTTGCCGCCGCCACCACCGCCACCACCGCTGCCGCTGCCGACCAGGACGAAAGCGGCCGTCCCGGCCGCCACCAGGGCGAGCGCGGCGGCCGCCCAGCGTAACCGCGGCCGTCGGCGGCGGGCCGCCGTACCCCGCGGGAGACCTCGGCTGCTCCGCAAGCTCCTCACGCGGCGCGATGCTAACAGGAACCGGAAACCGGGCCACGGAGACTCAGCGTTTCCAGGACATGACGGTGCGTCAACTTGTAACGTGGCCTGTGAGATCACTGTGGCGGCGCCGACCGTCGGCACCGACCTGGGGACGACCAAAGGGAATGCCATGCCATTACACAGGCTGGTGCGGGTGGGGCTGTCCGGCCTCCTGCTTCTGGGCACCGCCACCGGCGCAGTCGTGACGGGCGCCGGCACCGCCGGCGCCTCGACCTCCGACGGCACACTGACCGTCGAGGTGCTGCGGGACTTCCTCGGCACCGGCGTGATCAACGCCACCACCGACGTACCGCAGCGGGGCATGAAAGTCGACGTGGCCGACGCCTCCGGCCACCACGTCACCGGGACCACGGACGCGACCGGGAAGGTCGTGGTGGCGCCGTCGTCCAAGCTGACCGGCGGCCGCTACCGCGTGGACGTCAGCGTCCCGTCACCGTACAGCGACTACCTCCAGGCGGCGCCCGCCTCGACCGCGGCGAACCACTTCGACAGCTTCACCAGCTTCGTGGACCTCACCGGCGGCAAGGACGCCTCGGTCATCACCGGAGTCTGGGACGCGGCCGACTACACGCTGCCGGACTCCCGCTACTTCGTGCCGGTCCAGAACGGCGCGGGCGGCACCGACACCCAGGCGCTGGTGTCCTTCGGCACCACCGCGCGGGGTACCTGCCCCACCGACTCCTCCTGCCCGACCACCCTGGACACGCAGTCCGAGGTCGGCACCACCTACGGGCTGGCGTACGACCGGTACCGCGGCCGGCTCTTCCAGAGCTCGTTCGCCCGCCGCTACGCCCCGTACGGGCCCGACGGCGGCAACGCGATCTACACCGTGCCGGTCGACGGCGGCAGCGCGCAGCTCTTCGCGAAGGTGCCCGGCGCCGCCGTGACGCCCCACGACAGCAGCAACATGATCAAGGACGCCGGGTTCACCCAGGCGCCGGGCAAGGAGAGCATCGGCGGGCTGGCCCTGTCGGAGGACGGCTCCACGCTCTACGCGGTCAACCTGCTGACCCGCACCCTGGTGAGCTTCGACGCGACCGGCAGCACCGCGGGCGCGCCCGAGGCGACGGTGCCGATCCCGGACCCGGGCTGCGCCGGCGCCGGCGACTGGCGGCCGTTCGCCCTCGCCGTCCACGACAACGCGCTGTACGTCGGCGGCGTGTGCGACGCGGAGAGCAGCCAGCAGCGCTCGGACCTGAAGGCGGTCGTCGACACCTACGACGGCAAGCGGTTCTCCACGGTGCTGACGCAGCCGCTCGGCGCCGAGCGCGGGAAGGTCTTCGTCGGCGTCCAGACCGACGCGTCCACCCACTGGAACCCGTGGAACACCGACCTGGCCAGCTGGGACCAGCGGGCGGCGTCGGGCACCACCTTCATCGACCCGCAGCCGGAGCTGTCCGGCCTGGCCTTCGCCAACGACGGCTCCATGGTGCTGGGCTTCCGCGACCGGTTCATGGACGTGCTCAGCGCGAAGGGCCTGGACCCGCGGCCGCTGAACAACACGGCGGAGTTCGGCATGTCCGGCGGCGACATCGACATGGCGTGCGCCGACGGCTCCGGCGGGTACGCCTGGGAAGGCACCGGCGACTGCCCCGACCACGCCACCGCCGCCAACGACGACAACGAGGACAGCGGCGTCGTGGAGTACTTCCCCGGTGACTACTTCGCCGGCGGGCACCAGGAGACCGCGCTCGGGGCCGTCGCCCACATCGCGCGCGAACAGTCCGTCGTCAGCACCGAGTTCGACCCGGCGACCCACGTCGAGACGGCCGGCACCGGCTACTACGACCTGACCACGGGACTCGGCCCGGGCAACGACACCACCGCCAACGCCTACCAGTTCGTCGGCCAGGAGGAGAACGGCTTCGGCAAAGCGGGCGGCCTCGGCGACATCGCGTACGCCGCGGCGAACGCGCCGATCCAGATCGGCAACGTGGTCTGGTACGACGGCGACCACAACGGCATCCAGGACGCCGGCCAGGTGCTGCTGCCGGGCGCGACGGTCAACCTGCTCGACGCCCACGGCAAGCAGGTCGCCACGACCACGACCGACGCCGACGGCGAGTACTACTTCGGCGGGGCCGACGCGGACTACCAGTTGACGCCGGGCGCCAAGTACACCGTGGAGTTCGACGTCTGCACCGCCGACACCAGCGACGTGCCGGGCACTCCCGGGGCCGCCGAACTGCGCTTCACCCTCCCGAAGGCCGGCGCCGACCGGGCCCACGACTCCAACGTGGTCCCGCCCACCAGCGGCAAGCTGTGCGACGGCACCGCGCCGGTGACCGCGCCGGCGAAGGCCGGGGGCGTCGACCACACCATCGACGCGGGCGTCTACGTCCCGTCGAAGACGCCGCCGCCGACCTCACCGCCGCCGACGTCCTCCGCTCCCACCTCCGCGCCCACCACGGGCCCGGCGCCCTCCAACCCGGCCCAGCAGGCCTCCGGTTCGGGCACCCTCGCGGACACCGGCCTGTCCGGTGTCGCGGAGATCCTGGCGGTCGTCGCCCTCCTGGTGGGCTCGGGCGCGGTGTTCGCCTATGTGAGCCGCAAGCGCCGCATCACCCACTGATCCCTGAACCCCTCGACCGCCGCGGGGGGGGGGGGGGGGGGAGGGGAAAGAAGCCCCAATAGGTGTGGGACG
>NZ_JBYIRL010000022.1:0-148009 GCF_057708125.1 Actinacidiphila sp. bgisy145 | reverse complement strand
CTTTCCGGTCGGAATTACCAACCCCTTTTCGAGAACACGCGTTTCCGCTGGTCTCGTCGAGGCGGTTGCGCCAACCTACTGGACCGGCCTCGGGTGGAGCAAATCGGGGGTGGCGGTCCCCCGGGTGACGGGGCGCCAGATCCGTACTTGGTATGACTTAGGCTGCTGTAGCCATCGGCCGTCCGGTGACGGGGGGTGATGGTCCACCCTGACCTCCGCACCGAGGAGTGCTGCACATGACGACTGTTTCGTCGCCGATGGCCGGCCGGGTCATCGGGCTCGACGCCGTCCCAGACCCCGTGTTCTCCGGTGAGATGGTCGGCCCGGGCACAGCGGTGGACCCCGTGCGCGAGCCCGCGGAGGCGGTGTCTCCGGTGGACGGCGTCGTCGTCTCCCTGCACCCGCACGCTTTCGTCGTGGTGGACGACGAGGGGCATGGGGTACTGACGCACCTGGGTATCGACACGGTGCAGCTGAACGGCGAGGGTTTTGAGGTGCTGGTCGCCAAGGGCGACACGGTCGGCCGCGGCCAGCCCGTCGTGCGGTGGAACCCCGCCGCGATCGAGGCGGGCGGCAAGTCGCCGGTGTGCCCGGTGATCGCGTTGCAGGCCACCGGCAGGGCGCTGGGCGGCGTTGTCCGTGACGGCGAGGTCGCCGCGGGCGACACTCTCTTCGACTGGAAGTAGGGCGATGCAGACAACGCTGCGGGGCGTCGGGGTCAGCCACGGGGTGGCCATCGGTCAGGTACGGCACATGGGCACCGCGGTGCTGGAGCCGCCGGCGAAGCAGGGCAGGGCGGGCGACGCGGCCCGTGAGCAGGGTCGGGCCCGGCAGGCGGTGGAGGCGGTCGCCGCCGACCTCAACGCGCGCGGGCAGCTCGCCGGTGGCGAGGCCCAGGCCGTGCTGGAGGCGCAGGCGATGATGGCGCAGGACCCGGAGCTGATGGCGGACATCGAGCGGCGGGTCGCGGTGGGGAGCACGGCGGAGCGGGCGGCGTACGACGCGTTCGCCGCGTACCGGGCGCTGCTGGCGGGTGCGGGGGCGTATCTGGCCGGGCGGGTGGCGGACCTGGACGACGTGCGGAACCGGATCGTGGCGCGGCTGCTGGGGGTGCCGATGCCGGGGGTGCCGGACAGCGACGAGCCGTATGTGCTGGTGGCGCGGGATCTGGCGCCGGCGGACACGGCGCTGCTGGACCCGGCGCTGGTGCTGGCGTTCGTGACGGAGGAGGGCGGGCCGACCAGCCACAGCGCGATTCTGGCGCGGGCGCTGGGGGTACCGGCGGTGGTGGCGCTGCCCGGTGCGGTGGAGTTGGCCGAGGGGGTGGTGGTGGCGGTGGACGGGAGCACCGGCGAGGTGTTCGTGGAGCCGGGCGAGGAGCAGCGGGAGGCGCTGGCGGCGGAGGCGGCGGAGCGGAAGGCGGCGCTGGCGGCGTCGTCGGGACCGGGGACGACGTCGGACGGGCACCGGGTGCCGTTGCTGGCGAACGTCGGTGGGCCGGGGGACGTGGCCGGTGCCGTGGCGGCGGGGGCGGAGGGGGTGGGACTGTTCCGTACGGAGTTCCTGTTCCTGGACGACTCGGTGGCGGCGCCGTCGGAGGAGGCGCAGGTGGCGGCGTACCGGCAGGTGCTGGAGGCGTTTCCGGAGGGGCGGGTGGTGGTGCGGGTGCTGGATGCCGGTGCCGACAAGCCGCTGGAGTTCCTGACGCCCGCGGACGAGCCGAATCCGGCGCTGGGGGTGCGGGGGCTGCGGTCGCTGCTGGAGCACCCGGAGGTGCTGGCGACGCAGTTGCGGGCGCTGGCGCGTGCGGCGGAGGGGCTGCCGGTGCACCTGGAGGTCATGGCGCCGATGGTCGCGGACCGGCGGGACGCGAAGGCGTTCGCGGACGCCTGCCGGGCGGCGGGGCTGGCGGCGAAGTTCGGGGCGATGGTGGAGATTCCGTCGGCGGCGCTGCGGGCGCGGTCGGTGCTGAAGGAGGTGGAGTTCCTTTCGCTGGGGACGAACGACCTGGCGCAGTACACCTTCGCGGCGGACCGGCAGGTGGGTGCGGTGGCGCGGTGGCAGGACCCGTGGCAGCCCGCGCTGCTGGACCTGGTGGCTTCGGCGGCGGAGGCGGCCCGGGCGGAGGGGAAGAGCTGCGGGGTCTGCGGTGAGGCGGCGGCCGATCCGCTGCTGGCGTGTGTGCTGACGGGGTTGGGGGTCACCAGCCTTTCGATGGGGGCGGCGTCGATTCCGTATGTGCGGGCGGCGTTGGCGAGGTGCACGTTGGCGCAGTGTGAGCGGGCGGCGGTGGCGGCGCGGGCGACGGACAGCGCGGAGGACGCCCGGCGGGCGGCGCAGGCGGTGTTGTCGGGCGAGTAGTCGGGCGAGTAGTCGGGCAAGATGCGGAGTGGAGGGGTGGGGTGGGGCGGGGCGGTCGGCGGCGGTCGGCAGGTGGTCGGGTCTGCCGGCCTGCCGCCGGTCCCCGTGTGCGGCTCTGCTCAGGGCAGGGGGATGCCGGGGGCGTAGCGGACGCCGGGTTCGGGTGGGATGGGGTCGCCGGTGACGGGGTCGGTGCAGTAGGCGTTGAAGACGGCGGCTTCGGTGAGGGGTTCGGGGGTGCCGTCACGCAGCTCCCAGCCGCGGACGGTGTCGCCGTCGGGGGTGAGGGTGCGGACGACGAGTCCTGCGGTGCGGCCGGTGACGGTGGCGGCGGCCATGACGGTGCACAGGACGAGGGCGTCGGCCTCGGCGAAGTGGGGTTCGCCGCCTGGTGCGGTGTGGGTGAGCAGGGCGGCGGGCAGGGGTGGGCCTTCGTCGGTGGGGAGGCTGCACACGATGTGCTGGTCGCCGGGGCCGACGGCGTCGAGGAGGTTCATGAGGGTGTCGGAGGCGTCGTCGAAGGCGCAGTGGGAGAAGTGCCGGCCGCAGTCGGGGCAGGGGCCGGCGGTCGCGAGCAGGTCGGTGGCGCGCTGCCAGACGGCGCGGCGGTCGGCTTCGCGGGCGAGTGCGGCGCGCAGGTCGTCGACGGGCTGGCGGGCGTAGGGGATGGTGGGTCCGGTGGTGGTGGCCTCGGCGACGTAGTGGGTGCGGGTGTCGGGGGTGTCGGGTGGTCTGCGGGTGCTGTGGCAGTAGGAGTCGTAGGCGTCGGGGTCGAAGTGGGTGACGGCGACGTGGGTGCCTTGGGCGTGCAGGCCGCGGAGGAGTCCGTCGAGGTGGTGCAGATACTGCCCGTAGTCGTCGAAGGGGAAGCTTCGGTGGCGGGTCATGGCGGTGAAGTCCTGCTCGTCGAGGAGCAGGGAGACGACGGTGGGGGCTTCGCGGCGCAGGGCGCGGCGCTGCCGGCCGCGGCCGGATGGGGCGCCGCGGCGGCCGGTGCGGGGTGGCCGGGTGGGGGTGCGGGTCTGGTCGGGTCGGGTGGGGTCGCCGGTGCGGGTGCGGGTGTCGGGGCGGGCGCGGTGCTGGTCGGGTCGGCCGGTGTGGTCGGCGGTGGGTGGCATGTCTTCCCCCGGTGCGGGTGCGTGTCGGCAGGGTCGGTGGTGGCCGGGGCTGTGCCGCCTCGACCACCACTGATCACTCACCGTAGTCGCACCCACTGACAATCGGGCGGGGTGCCGGAGTCGGCGGCGGCTACGCGGGGTCGGTCGCGGTGCGTTCCGCGGCGAGCCGCTCGTAGAACCGGAGCACGTCGAGGTCGTCGACGGAGCCGGGGTTGAGCGCCTTGTCGAGTGCGGTGCCCTGGAGGAGGCGTTTGACGGGGACCTCGATGCGTTTGCCGGTGAGGGTGTGCGGGACGCCGGGGACCGCGATCACCTCGTCGGGGACGTGGCGCGGGGAGAGCTGGGTGCGCAGGGCGGTGCGGATGCGGTCGCGCAGGGCGTCGTCGAGGGTGGCGCCGGGGGCGAGGCGGACGAACAGCGGCATCCAGTAGCCCCCGTCGGGCTGTTCGACGCCGATGACGAGGGATTCGGCGATCTCGGGGAGGCGTTCGACGACTTCGTAGATGTCGGAGGAGCCCATCCGGACGCCCTGGCGGTTGAGGGTGGAGTCGGAGCGGCCGTGGATGACGATGGTGCCGCGGGAGGTGAAGGTGATCCAGTCGCCGTGCCGCCATACGCCGGGGTAGGTGGCGAAGTAGCTGTCGCGGTAGCGGGCGTCGCCGGGGTCGTTCCAGAAGCGGAGGGGCATCGAGGGCATCGGGTTGGCGACGACCAGTTCGCCGACCTCGTCGGTCAGCGGCCGTCCTTGGGCGTCCCACGCCTGGAGGTCGGTGCCCAGGCAGGCGGCCTGGAGTTCGCCGACGTACACGGGCAGAGTGGGGACGCCGCCGGCGAAGCAGCTGCACACGTCGGTGCCGCCGCTGACCGAGGCGATCCACAGGTCGGCGGCGACCTCGTCGTGCAGCCAGCGGAAGCCGTCGGGGGGCAGGGGGGAGCCGGTGGTGGCCACGCAGCCGACCGCCGAGAGGTCGAAGTCGCGGCCGGGGTGCACCTCGGCCTTGCGGCAGGCGATGACGTAGGCGGCGGAGGTGCCGAAGACGGTGGTGCCGGTCTGTTCCGCGACGCGCCACTGTGCGGCGGTGTCGGGGTGTCCGGGGGCGCCGTCGTAGAGCACGATGGCGGCGCCCGCGAGCAGGCCGGAGACGAGGAAGTTCCACATCATCCAGCCGGTGGAGGTGTACCAGAAGAAGCGGTCGCCGGGGCCGAGGTCGAGGTGGAGGCCGGTCTGCTTGAGGTGTTCGAGCAGGATGCCGCCCTGGGACTGGACGATGGCCTTGGGCAGGCCGGTGGTGCCGGATGAGTACAGCACCCACAGCGGGTGGTCGAACGGGACCTGTTCGTAGGCGGGTTCGGCGTCCTGGGCGGTCAACGCGTCCCATTCCAGGGCGCCTTCGGGGGTGGCGGTGCCCAGGAGGGGGATGTGGACGGTGGCGCGCAGGGTGGGGAGTTCGGCGCGCAGTTCGGCGACGGTGGCGGTGCGGTCGTGGGACTTGCCGCCGTAGCGGTAGCCGTCGACCGCGAAGAGCACCACGGGCTCGACCTGCCGGAAGCGGTCCAGGACGCTGCGGGCGCCGAAGTCCGGGGCGCAGGAGGTCCATACGCCGCCGACGGCGGCGGTGGCCAGGAGGGCGACGACGGCGTGTGCGGTGTTGGGCAGGTAGCCGCTGACGCGGTCGCCGGGGGTGACGCCGAGGCGGCGCAGTTCGGCGGCGAGCGAGGCGACCTGGCGGCTGAGTCCGGCCCAGGTGACGGTGGCCGGATCGTGGCGTTCGTCGAGGTGGATGAGGGCGGGCTGTTCGGCGCGCTCGGGGTCCTGGGCGGGGCGCAGGGCGTGTTCGGCGTAGTTGAGCCGCGCGCCGGGGAACCAGCGGGCGCCGGGCATCGCGGGGTCGGCGAGGACGGTGTCGGCGGGGGTGGAGAAGCGGACGTCGAACCATTCGGTGAGCGCGCGCCAGAACTCCTCGGGTGCGCGCACCGACCAGGTGTGCAGGGCGGCGTAGTCGGCGACGGGGTCGGTGCCGGTGGGCGCGGGGGCGTTGTGCTGCCGGGCGGCCCAGTGGTGGAAGCGGGTCAGCCGGGCGCCGGCGATCCGTTCGGGGCTCGGGCGCCACAGCGGCTCCGGGGTGCTGGCGGCGGGCTCGGGCGTGGTGCTCATGGGCGGCTCCCGGACGGTACGCGTCGTTGCGTCGGTGGGTCGGTACCCGGGACGGGCGTCCGTCGCCTGGGGACTGGGCAGGACGATGCCACGTGATCGTCTTGGACGCCAGGGTGGCCTTGCGGGTGTGGGGCGGGTCGCACCGGACGGCGCAGGGTGCGGGGCGGGTGGGGCGGGTGGGGTGGCGGGACGCGGTGCGCGGTCGCCTCCGGGGGCCGGGCATGATCGTCGAGGTGAACAGCGGCTGAACGAGCGGCGCGGTCTTCCGGGCCGGTGGGAGGGTGGGGGCATGGACGCTGGGTATCTGCTGGGTGCGGTGTGGGGGGAGGTCGTGGGAGGGGTGCGGGACCTGCGGGCGGTGTTGCGGCGGGGGCGGTCGGATGGCGCCGAACTGGTGCGGGCGGCGTGGATGTTGGGCTCGGCGCGGGGGCGGTTGGCGGTACGGGCGGCGCGGCGGCGGCGCGCGCTGGACGCGCGGGACCTGCCGGTGCCGGGGCCGGAGCGGACGCGTACGCCGGGGATGGTGGTGGGGGCGGTGCCGGAGCCGGGTGGCGGGGTGGTGCGGTTCGCGCGGGCGTGGTTGCGGGTGCGGGTGGCGGCGGGCGGTGCGGTGTTCTGCGGGTGGGACGGTGCGGAGCCGCTGCCGTCGTACGCGCTGGCCGGGGACGGCCCGCCGGCCGACCCGCGGGCGGTGCTGGAGCCGGACGGCGCGGGGTGGCGGGTGGTGTCCGAGCGGATCACGGTGCGGATCTCGGACCGCGGGGCGGTGGACTTCCGTACGCCGGGCGGGTTGTTGCTGCGGTCGGAGGGGCCGCCGTCGTGGCAGGACCCGGCGGCGGGGCCGGTGGCGGGCCACGCGCCGCGCTGGGAGCAGCGGGCGCGGCTGCCGGCCGACGCGCGGGTGTTCGGGTTGGGCGGGCGGGCGGCGGGTCCGGTGCTGCGGACGGGGCGGTACCGGCTGTGGAACACCGGCCCGAGGGGCGCGTTCGGGGCGGGGGACGATCCGCTGTCGGTGACGATGCCGGTGCAGTTGGTGGTCGCGGACGCGAGCTGCCATCTGGCGTTCCACGACAACACCTGGGACGGCGAGGTCGCGTTGTGGGACGGGCGGGAGGGCGCCGGGTCGGGCCCGGACCAGCAGGGGATCAGCCGGCTGCGGATGGACGGCGGGCCGCTGCGGTACTGGGTGATCGCGGGGACGCCGGCCCGGGTGCTGGCGGGGTGGACGGCGCTGACCGGGCGGCCCGCGGTGCCGCCGCGCTGGGCGCTGGGCCACCACCACGCGCGGTGGGGTTTCGGCAGCCAGGAGGAGGCGCTGCGGATCGCGGCGGGCTACCGGGAGCGGGAGTTGCCGCTGTCGGCGCTGCACTTGGACGTCGACCACTTCGACGGGCATCGGGTCTTCACCGCCGATCCGCGTTCCTTCCCCGATCTGCCGGGCCTGGCCAAGGAGTTGGGCGGGCAGGGGATACGGCTGGTGTCGGTCGTGGACCCGGCGGTGAAGGCGGAGCCGGGGTTGGCGGCGTACGACAGCGGGTCGGCGGCGGGGGCGTTCGTGCGGGACGCGCGGGGCCAGGAGGTGCGGGGGGTGGTGCGGCCGGGTGAGGCGGTCTTCCCGGACTTCACCGATCCGGCGGCGCGGGCGTGGTGGGGCGGGCTGTACGCGGAGCGCCTGGCGCAGGGCTTCGCCGGTTTCTGGCACGACAGGAACGAGCCGGCGTCCTTCACGGCGTTCGGCGACCGGACGCTGCCGCTGTCGGCCCGGCACGCGCTGGAGGGCCGGGGCGGCGACCACCGCGAGGCGCACAACGTCTACGGGCTGGCGATGGCCCGGGCCGGTCACGAGGGTCTGCGCGAACTGCGGCCCGAGGCGCGGCCGTTCCTCGTCTCGCGGTCCGGGTGGGCGGGGATGCAGCGGTACGGCGGGACCTGGTCGGGCGAGGTGGCGACGGGCTGGGAGGGGCTGCGGGCGTCGCTGGCGCTGGTGCTGGGGATGGGGCTGTGCGGGGTGCCGTACTCGGGGCCCGACGTGGGCGGTTTCGACGGCACCCCGTCGCCGGAGCTGTATCTGCGGTGGTTCCAACTCGCCGCTTATCTGCCGCTGTTCCGTACGCGTTCGGCGCTCGGGGCGGGGGCGCGGGAGCCGTGGCGGTTCGGCCCGGAGGTGCTGGGGCACGCGCGGGAGGCGCTGCGGGAGCGGGAGCGGCTGCTGCCGTACCTGGAGACGCTGGCGCAGGTCGCGCACCGTACGGGCGCGCCGTATGTGCGGCCGCTGTGGTGGAAGTCGCCGGGCGACCGGGCGCTGCGGGAGTGCGACGACGCGTTCCTGCTGGGTGACGCGCTGCTGGTGGCGCCGGTGCTGGTGGAGGGGGCGACGAGCCGGCTGGTGCGGCTGCCGCGCGGGCTGTGGCACGACACGGCCACGGGGGCGGCGTACCGGGGGCGTTCGACGGTGCGGCTGGCGGCGCCGCTGGGCCGGGTTCCGGTGCTGGCCAGGGCCGGTGCGGTGCTGCCGGTGGCCGGGGAGGGCGGGGCGGTGGAGCTGGAGGCGTGGGCGCCGCGGCCGGGCCGGGGCGGGGGCGGTGAGGTGGCTGTCGGCGACCCGGAGGGGTGGGCGGCGCCGCGCCGGGAGCGGTTCGTGTCGCGCTGGGCGCAGGAGCGGGTCGTGGTGGAGCGGGAGGGCGGCGGCGAGGTCGGTTACGCCGTGCGGGTGCGCGGGGTGCCTCAGTAGTTGCCGCCGAACCAGCGGCGGGCGGCGAGGGTGTGCAGCGGGAAGCCCAACTCGGCAGATGCGCGCAGCAGTTCGTATCCCTCGGTCTCGTCGGTCGGGGCGGAGGGCGGCAGTTCGGCGAGCGGGCGGGGCGGCAGCAGGCCGAACAGCAGCAGGTAGCCGCCGTCGG
The DNA here is from genome assembly GCF_057708125.1 of Actinacidiphila sp. bgisy145. Taxonomy (NCBI): domain Bacteria; kingdom Bacillati; phylum Actinomycetota; class Actinomycetes; order Kitasatosporales; family Streptomycetaceae; genus Actinacidiphila; species Actinacidiphila sp. bgisy145. Next base: position 139,475 of record NZ_JBYIRL010000022.1, on the reverse strand, counting down.
TGTCGGTCAGCGCGTCGGCGAGCCGCACGTCGTCCGCGCGGGCGGTGATCCCGGTCTCCTCCCCCAACTCCCGTGCGGTGGCCTGCTGCCAGGTCTCGCCGACCTCGACGAAGCCGCCGGGCAGCGCGAGGGTGCCGAGCGCGGGCCGGATGGTGCGGCGGATGACGACGAGGCCGGTGCCGTCGGCGTCCTGGACCGGCAGGAGGCAGACCGCGACGGGCAGCGGATTGCGGTAGGCGGTGTGGCCGCAGGCGGTGCAGGTGCGCGGCCAGGCGGCGGTGCCGGGGTAGGGGGCGCCGCAGGTGGAGCAGTGCGCGTCGCGGCGGCGCGGGGCGCCGGCCCCCGCGGACGCGGCCGCCGCGGCGGGCTCTGCGGGGACGTCGGCGGCTTCGGCGGCACCGCGGGCTTCGGGGACTTCGGGGACTTCGCGGGCTGCTGGGTCGGAAGGCACGCGCGGACCCTATCCGACCGTGGCCTCGGTCAGCACCTGCCGGGCCGGGCCGTGGGACTCGAGGACCACCGGGGCGCCCAGCAGGGCTTCCACCGCCGTCGGCCAGTGCTCCGGAGTGGACCACACCGCGGGGTGCGCGCCCAGCAGGAGGCGGGTGAGGGCGGCCTGCCGGTCGAGGTCGCCGGGCGCCCCGACGGGGAGGCGTTCGACCAACTGCCCCTCGATCGCGTAGCCGTGGCAGATCCGCAGCGAGGGGCAGCGCGGGGGCGCGTCGAGGTGGGTGAGGGCCAGCGCGTCCACTCCCCCGCACACCTCGACGGCGTACGCGTGCGCGACCGCGTCGAAGTGCCCGACGCGGAAGGCGCCTTGCCAGCGGCCGTGCCCGTTGTGCGGTTCGGGCAGCGCCGCGGCCAGCTCCGGCTCCTCGGTGACGTGTGGGCCGGGCCCGTGCCGGACGGTGTAGGTGCGCACCACGCCCAGCCGGCGGGCCGGTTCGGGCGCGCCGGCCTCGGCGAGCAGCGTGTCGGCGTTGGCGAAGGTGGTGGTCGACCAGGTGGTGTACGGGTGGAAGCCGTGCCACTCGTCGAGCAGCACGCCCTGGGCGCCCTCGAGGACCAGGGGGCCGCCGCGGGCCAGGGCGGCGAGGTGCGCGTGGTCGGTGAGGGCGACGGCGCCGGCGAACGCGCCGAACGCGGCCGCGCAGTCCTCGACCGGCGGCACGGCAAGCGGCCCGAGTTCGTCGCTGAGGCGGTCGCGCAGCAGCCGCAGTTTGCGCAGCAGCCGTGGCCGCGCGGCGCAGTCGCCCGCGGTGGGCGCGTCGGCCGGGTGGGCCAGGGCGTAGGCGGCGGTCTCCCCCACGCCCATGCCGCACGAGCCGTGCCGGTCCGCGCCGCGGGCCTGCTCGCGCAGCCGGTTGGCGGCCGCGTGGTACGGCGTGACCAGCCGCGCGTCGCGGTCGACGGTGAGCAGGCCGTACGGCGCCGGCACGCCCAGCGCGCGGAGGTGGTCGGCCTCCGCGGCCAGAGCGAGCGGGTCGACGAACATGAAGCGGGACAGGTGGGTCGGGGTGCCGTGGAAGGTGCCGGCGCCGAACTGGGCGAAGGTGTGGTGGCGGCCGTCGGCGGTCACCACGTTGTGGGCGGCCTGCGGGCCGCCGTTGAACCGGACGACGGCGGTGACGGCCCGGTCCTGGCACAGGCGCGCGACCACCGCGCCCTTGCCGGCGTCTCCGTAGCCGAGGTCGACGACGGTGGTGTGCACTTCGGGCTCCTCGTCCGTGTGTAGGGATTCCAGCCGGGCCCCGGCGGGCTCAGCGGCCCGGACTGCTCAGGCTGCCCAGGGCCCGCGCCACCGACGGGCCGGCGGCGGAGCCGACGTCGGCGAGGTCCGCCAGGCCCTCGGCGAGGTCGATGGCCTCCTCGCCGAGGCCGACGGTCAGCGCGATGGTCTCGCAGACGGCGTCGAGGTCGTCCAGCTCGATCACGTTCTGGCCCAGCAGGCGGCGCCAGAGGGTGAGGACCTCGGTGTTGCCCGCGTGGGCGGCGCCGGTCGGCAGGATGTAGAACACGTGGAACTTGCGGCGCAGTTCGGCGAGGATCTCCGGCAGCGGGATGTCCCGCTGGACGCGGTCGCCGAGCACCGCACGGATCTCGCGGGCCTTCACCTTGCCGTAGGGCATCTCGTCGCCGATGAGGAAGAGGTAGCCGCGGCGGCCCCGCTTCTCGTGGCAGTCCAGCGAGGTGTGCCGGGCCATGGCGTACAGGGCGAGTTCGTAGGACTCGGTCATCTGGCCGCCGCCCCCGCCTTCGAGGAGGATGTTGCCGAGCTGCTCGTCCATGCGGTTGTCGGACTCGAACTGGCCGAGCTGGAGCGGGACCTGGTCGCAGGTGGCGTCGCCGACGCCGCCGAAGAGGATCTGCGGGTGCTCGGTGTAGCCCTTGCGCAGCAGCAGCCCGAAGAGTTCGGGGAGCTTGGTCTGGAGGACCCGCGGGACCGCGCCCATGGAGCCGGTGACGTCGAAGAGGACGGAGATGGCGAGCGAGGTGGGGTGCTCGGCGGAGTCGCGGCTCTCGCGGGTGGTGAGGCCGTGCGGGTCGAGCGAGGGGTGCGCGGTCCAACTCGACCGCGGGGAGCTGTGCTTGATGCGGTCGCTGTAGGCGAAGGCGCTCGCGCCGGAGGCCGAACGGTAGCGCTCGGCGGCGTCGTAGACGTTGGTGGACCAGCTTCCGCTGCCCATGGTGTTCCCCCTGGTGGTGTGAAGGTGACGAGGTGTCAGGTAAGCGCGTTGGTGGTGAACGGCCGGGCGGCTCGGTCGGCTTCGGAACCGGGCGCGTTCGGTTCAGGCGGTTCGGGCGGCCGGCATCGTGAACGGGCGGAAGGTGCGCGGTCCGTAGAGCCGGTCGAGGAGGTCGTCGAGTTCGGCGAGCAGGCGCCAGGCGTCCTGCGGGCGGGCGCTCGGCCCCGGCAGGGTGCAGCCGCGCAGGAAGGCGCGCATCGGGCCGGGGGCGCGCGGGCCGATCAGGTCGCGGACGCAGAGCGAGGCGAGGTGGATGTCGGTGGCCGCCGAGGCGGGTTCGTGCTGCCTCGCCTCGGGCGGGTAGGCGGCGGCGTGGCGGTGGATGAGGACCGGCACGTCGGTGCCGACGGCGGTGGCGTAGCACCAGTCGACGAGCACCAGGCCGTGCAACTCGGGGTGGATGAGGACGTGTTCGGGGAAGACCGCGCCGTGCACCAGCCCGGCCCGGTGTGCCCAGCCCAGGGCGGTGAGCAGGCGGCGCCACATCCAGGCGGCGTCGAGGGGGTCGAGCCCGCCGGGGTGGGCGGCGGCGACGGCGGCGAGGCTGTGGAAGCCGTCGAGTGGCGCGAGGGCGTTGACCCTGAGTTCGGTGCCGTCGTCGGCGCGGTGCCGGAAGCTCTCCAGGAGGGTGGGCGCGTAGGCGCGGTGCCGGGGTTCGGCAACGGTGTCCAGGCGGGTCAGGACGTCGGCCTCGTGTTCGGTGAGGTCGTTGTCGCGCGGTTTCCGCGGGATCTTCAGGACGGCGCTGCGGCGGCGCCCGTCGTGGTCGTAGCGCGCGGTGCGCAGGTCGCACAGGTCGCCGGCGGCCAGGCGCGGGCCGAGGAGGTAGCGGTGGCGGGCGCCGGTGAGGACCGGCCGGTCGTGGTGGTGCCAGGCCGCGGTGAGCCGGGCGAAGGCGGCGTTGGCCTGCGCAGTGCGGCCGGGCGGGGCGGTGTCCGGGTGCAGCAGGCGGGCCAGCCGGCGGTAGTGGGCCGCGGCGCGGGCGGGGTCGGCGGGGAAGGCGGGGTCGGCGCCGTCGAGTACGGCCAGGGCCTCGTCGAAGGTGCGGGGTTCCGGGCGGCCGCCAGAACCGTACGAGGGGGCGGGGGCCGCGCCGTACGAGGACTCGGCGCCGGACGAGGCGCCGACGTCGTGTACGGGGCCGGGGCCGGGGCCGCTGCGGGCCGGGCGGGCGTCGGCGGCGCTCACCGTATGCCCGCCTCGCGGTCCGGGCGCAGCAGCGCCGGGTGGAGCAGCTTGGCGTCGCCGGCCCGGTAGAGGCGCGCCCGGGGGCCGCCGCGGCTGCCGGGGCGGGTGTCGGTCTGCCCGGTGGACTCCACGAACCCGGGCACGGACAGCACCTTGCGGTGGAAGTTCCCCGCGTGCAGCGGCGCGCCCCACACCGTCTCGTAGACCGCGCGCAGCTCGCTGATGGTGAAGGTCTCGGCGAGGAACGCGGTCGCCAGGGGGGTGTACTCGATCTTGCCGCGGGCCCGTTCGAGGGCGTCGGCGAGGATGTCGGCGTGGTCGAAGGCGAGGACCGCCTCACCGGGTGCGGTGGGCGGGGGCCGGCGGCCGGTACCACCCCCGTGGGTTCCGGCCGGCCGGCCCTGCTCGTGGGGACGCCGGGCCGGCGCCTCCGGTTGCCCGGCCGCAGCGACCGCACCGGCCGCGCCGACCGCCGCCACCGGCAGCCAGGCGGCGCCCGCCGCGTCGCCGCCGGCCCGCGCGTCGGGCAGCCCGGGCGCGAAGGCGAGGTAGGCGATCGACACGACGTGCATGCGCGGGTCGCGGTCCGGGTGGCCGTACGACCCGAGCTGTTCGAGGTGGACCCGGCCGAGGGTGGTGGCGTCCAGCCCGGTCTCCTCGGCGAGTTCGCGCGCCGCCGCGGCGTCGAGCGACTCCTTGCCGGCCCGGACGAAGCCGCCGGGCAGCGCCCAGGCCCCGGCGAACGGCGGGCCGCCCCGCTCGATCGCGAGGACGTGCAACCGCCCCTCGCGCAGGGTCAGCACGACCACGTCGACGGTCACCGCGATCGGGTCGAACGCGCGCGGGTCGTACCCGGCGAGGAAGTCCCGCTCACGGCGCTCCCGTTCGCCGCCGTGCCCGTGCTGTGCCGCGTCCACGCCGGCCCCTCTCCGCTCGCCGGGCGCGCCATGGCGGCCGGACCCGCTCCGAGTTGTTCTCACTATGAGTGTTTCTCGATATGAGAAGAACATAGCACGACCCCCTGACACGGTCCAGGCCCGGCGCTACGGTGCGGTGATGACGAAGCAGACCTACGGCTCCTTCGAGGAGTTCTGGCCCTACTACGCGGCGATGCACTCCAAGGCGGCGACCCGCTGGGTGCACCTCGCGGGCAGCCTCACCGGGCTGGCCGTCACCGGATACGGCCTGGCCCGCGGGCGGCTGCGGTACGCCGCGGCGCTGCCGGCCTTCGGCTACGGGACCGCCTGGCCGGCGCACTTCCTCATCGAGGGGAACAACCCGGCGACGTTCGGGCACCCCGCGTGGTCGCTGCGCGGCGACGTGCGGATGATCGCGACGATGCTCGCGGGGCGGGACGCGGAACTCGGCGAGATCGCGGCGAAGTGGCTCGCGGAGAACGGCCGTCCGGGCCCGGCCGACCAGGCGGACGACGCGGAGGACGCCACGCACGCGTGACAGGCCGCCAGCCGGAATCCGGCTGACGGCCTGTCAGGTGTCCTGGTACGGAGAGGGGTTGACGGTCGGCGGCTACACCGCGCCCTGGCGCGCCGCCATGTTCGCCGCGTGCTCCACCACACTGATGAGCACCTTCTTCGCCGAGTCGCGCTCCCGCGCGTCGCACAGCACCACCGGCACGCCCTGGTCGATGTCGAGCGCCTCGCGGACGGTCTGCGGCTCGTGCAGTTCGGCGCCGTCGAAGCAGTTGACGGCGACCGCGAACGGGATGCCGCGCTGCTCGAAGTAGTCGATCGCGGCGAAGCAGTCCGCGAGGCGGCGGGTGTCGGCGAGTACCACCGCACCGAGCGCGCCCTGCGCCAACTCGTCCCACAGGAACCAGAAGCGGTCCTGCCCGGGCGTACCGAACAGGTACAGCACCAGGTTCTCGCGCAGCGTGATCCGGCCGAAGTCCATGGCGACCGTGGTGGTGTGCTTGCCCTCGACGCCGGCGGTGTCGTCGACCGGGCGGCCGGCCTCGCTCAGCGACTCCTCGGTGCGCAGCGGGCGGATCTCGCTGACCGCGCCGACCAGCGTGGTCTTGCCCGCGCCGAAGCCGCCGGCCACCAGCAGCTTGAGCGCCACCGGCTCTTTGGCCGGCTGCTCGGGACGGCGTTCGGTGCGCAGGGCCATGGTGTCTTCTCTACTCCCTACCGGGGCGGGCGGCGGTGCCCGCGGCTGGCGTACTCACAACTCGGAACTCAGAACTCAGGACTCAGGCAGGGGCGCGGGCCCGGCCCGCCCCTACAACGCGCGCAGGCCGTCGATCACGTCCCGCAGGATGCTCACGTCGGGCAACTCGGCCGGCGGCACCGGCTGGTGGAGGTGCACATGCGAGGCTTCCACCAGGTCACCGACGAGCACCCGGACCACGCCGACCGGCAGGTCCAGGTCTGCCGCCAGCTCGGCCACCGAGACGGCCTGGTACTGGCAGCGCTCGATGATGTCGAGGTGTTCGGGCGACAGGGTGTGGTCGTCGAACGCGGTGAGGCCGTCCTCCGGCGCCTGTCCGGTGATCACCAGGGCGATCAGGTCGATCCTGGCCTTCGCGGTATGGCTGGTACGGCCCCGCGTCATCGCGTAGGGCCGCACCACCGGTCCGGCGGCGGCGTCGAACCACCGCTCCGCCGACGCGTCAGAAGTCCCGGGCTCAGAAGTCATGACCTGTCCACCCCCGTAGATTCAACACATCGCGGTCAGCCGCTGAGCGCCGCGCCGCCGCCGTGCCGCGGCGCGCTGCCCAGATGGACCCCGACCCGCTTGACCAGCAGGGCCATCTCGTAGGCGACCTGCCCGACATCGGACTCCGCGTCGCTGAGGACCGCGAGGCAACTGCCGTCCCCGGCCGCGGTGACGAAGAGGAACGCGTCGTCGAGTTCCACGATGGTCTGCCGGACCCGGCCGGCGTCGAAGTGCCGCCCGACGCCCTTGGCCAGGCTGTGGAAACCGGAGGCGACGGCGGCCAGATGCTCGGAGTCCTCGCGGGTCAGCCCGTCGGACGCGCCGATGGACAGACCGTCCCCGGAGAGCACCAGCGCCTTGCGGATGCTGGCCACACGGGCGACCAGATCGTCAAGGAGCCAGCTCAGCTCGCGTGTCGCGCTGGATGGTGCCGTCATCGGCCGTACTCCTCAGGTGTTGTTCGTGTGGTTCGTGTCGCGGATGTCGATGGGTCGTCGTCGCCGGCCGGGGGCGTCGGCTCGGGGTCGGCGTCGACCGAACGGCCGCGCTGCCAGCCGCGCTGGAGCGACGCCATCCGGTCGCGCACCTCCTCGGCGGTCCGCTCACGGGCGGCGCCCTCCTCGGCCCGGCGGACGGACTGCGTGGTGTCGGCCCGCAGTTGCGGGGCCAGGTTGGCCTGGCGGACCCGACGCGGGAGGACGGTGCTGCCGGAGGGGACACCGGGGACGGCGCCGGGTGCCGCGGGTGCGGTGGGTGCCGCCGGTGCCGCCGGTTCGGGGCTCCGCGGGGACGGCGCCGGGCCGGGGTGACGGGCGCCGCCGCGGCGGGTCGGCAGCGGCCCTGCGCCGTCGCCATCGTGCGGGACGGCCTGCACCGGCGGCCCCGGGTCGCGCGGGGCCGGTGCCCCCGTGCCCCAGGGCCACTGGGTGTTCTCGTCCTGGTCGGGCCCGCCCCGGTCGTGCCCGCCCTGGTCGGCGGGCGGTTCGGGCGTGTCGCGGGCGGGCTGCTGCGGGTCGCCGACCGCGCGGCCGTGGTCGGTGACCAGCACCGGCGCGGTGCGCTTGCGGCGGCGCGGCAGGCCGAACGGCGTCTGGCCGGCGGGCTCGGCGGCCGGGCGCGGCGCGGGCGGTTCCTCGGCGTGGACGGCGTGCTCCTTGTGCGGCTCGCCGCCCGCGCCGTCCATCCCCCACTGCCGGAAGGTGTGCTCGGTGTCGCCGGGGTACGGCTGCTCCGCGGCCACCATCTCGTCGTCGGCGGCGTCCAGCCGGGTCGCACCGGTGTCGGCGTCCCCGGTCTCGGTGAGCAGCGCCGAGGGCACCAGCACCACCGCGGTGGTGCCGCCGTACGGGGACTGGCGCAGCGAGACGCGGACGCTGTGCCGCTGGGCGAGCCGGCTGACCACGAACAGGCCGAGCCGGTCGGTGTCGGACAGCTCGAACTCCGGGGTCTCGGCCAGCCGCAGGTTCGCCTCGAGCAGCGCGTCCGGGGTCAGGCCCAGGCCGCGGTCGTCGATCTCGATGACGAAGCCGTTGGCCACCGGCTCGCCGTGCAGCCGGACCTGGGTGTGCGGGGGCGAGAACACCGCGGCGTTCTCGATGAGTTCGGCGAGCAGGTGGGTGAGGTCGGCGACGGCGGCCCCGGCCACGGCCAGCCGCGGCAGCCGGCGCACCTCGATCCGCTCGTAGTCCTCGACCTCGGCGACGGCGGCGCGCACCACGTCCATCAGCTGCACCGGGTTGCGCCACTGCCGGGAGGGGGACGCGCCGGAGAGGATGACCAGGCCCTCGGCGTGCCGCCGCATGCGGGTGGTCATGTGGTCCAGCCGGAACAGGTCGGCAAGTTCCTCGGGTTGCTCGGTGCGGCGCTCCATCGCGTCGAGCAGGGTGAGCTGGCGGTGCAGCAGCACCTGGCTGCGCCGGGCGAGGTTGACGAACACGTCGGAGACGCCCTTGCGCAGGTCGGCCTGGCGTACGGCCGCCTCGACCGCGGCCCGCTGGAGGACGTTGAGCGCGCGGCCGACCTGGCCGATCTCGTCGTCGGAGTACTCCAGCCGCGGCACCTCGGTCTCGATGTCGACCTGCTCGCCGGAGGCGAGGCGGCGCATGACGCGCGGCAGCCGGGTGCCGGACAGCTCCTGGGCCTCGCGGCGCAGCCCGGTCAGGTCGCGGATCAGGCCGCGGCCGATCCGTACGGACACGATCAGCGAGGCGACCACCGCGATCAGGCCGAGCCCGCCGGCCAGCGAGGCTTCCACGACGAGGGTGGTGGGCACCGGGGCCGCGCTGTCGGTGAAGTCGACGACGACCTGCTCATCGAGCTTGTTGACGTCGGTGATGGCGGTACCGGCGACCGTCGGCCAGGACTGGTGCGCGGCGACGATCGGCGCGTCGGTCGGGGTGGCGGCCGACACCGCGTCCTGCGCGGCGCGCAGTTGCTTTCCCGCGGTGCTCTGCCAGAACGCCTCGAACCGGGCGCGGTCCGCCTTCGCCAGGACCGGTACGTTGTCGTCGTAGTAGCCGCGTTCCACGGCGACCGCGGAGGTGAACGCGGTCAACTCGTCGCGGCTCATGTGGCCGGTGCTGATCGCGGCGCCCATCAGGGCGTCCTCGCGGGAGATCTGCTCCTCGGCCCTGATGACGCCGATACCGGCGGTGCGCTGCGGCTCGATGTTCGTGTTGTCGATCAGGTAGAGGCTGTCGCAGAACGCGAACGCCGGTGCTTCGAAGGTGTTGTAGCCGGCGTAGGTGTCCTCGCGGGAGATGTGCTGGTTGTCCACCCGCTGGCGCAGTCCGGTCAGGCCGTCGATGCCGGAGAAGAACGCGTCGAGGTGGGCGCGGGCCTGGGAGTTGATGTCCTTGGTCACACCGCTGCCGGAGATGTCGGTGCGCAGCTCGGCAATGGCCGAATCCGTCACCTGGCCCTGCTTCTCGAAGGCGGTCCGCGCCTGCGAGTCCCGGGTGTTGGCGATGTACAGCAGTGCCGCCTTCCGCTCCTGCTGGAGACTGCCCAGCGCGTTCTGGAGCGGATAGAGCACCTTGTTCGCTATTCGCTGGGGATCAGGCCGTCCGAACACCGCACGGCTGGTGATCGTCGCCGCAAAGACCCAGATGGCGGTGAGGGACACCAACGGGATCAGCAGCAGCGCCACGATCTTCCGGCGGATCGTCGTACCGCGAAAGCGCATGGCCTCCCCAACGTCTCACCCCGGAACGGGGATCGGTCTGTGGCGTGCAAACGGCGTGAGCCTACTACTGCACCACTGGCAACTCGAAAGTGAGTCCGGAGGGTCACCCGGGTCTGGCTGGAAAGTGCCACCTTTTCGAGTGATGGATCGGGCGGAATGCGTACGGACGTTTCGGGGCAAGCACCTTCTATGGAGTTCGAACACCGGTCGATGTGGGAGGAACAGCCCGTGGGCGCGCGGCGGATGCCCGATCCGGTGCGGGCGGCCGCGGTGCGGGCGGTGCTGATCAGTGCGGTCGCGCTCACCGAGGCGCTGGCCAGCGTGCTGCTGGCCGCCGGCGACTCCTGGCTGAGCGCGCCGGTGACGCTGGCCACGGTGCTGACCAGTGTCGTGGCGAGCTGGGCGGTGCTCGACGTGTGGGTCACCCGCCAGGTGTGGAACCAGCGCAACGGAGTGGTGTCCAGCCCGAGCAGCGCGGCGCGCGGCCTGCGGCGGGAGCGCCGCCGCGCCCGCCGTGCGGCGCGGGCCGCCGCCCGCCGCGGCCCCGGCCATCGGCGGCACATACCCGGCGGCCCGCTGCCGGGCGGGGTCTGAGCAGCTGCGGGCCGGGCCGGGGCGCTTCGCTCACGCCTCCACGGGGCGGCGGAACATCCGGGTTGCGGTGATCTCGCCGTGCACCTGCTCGCCGCGCGGGTCGGGCACCGGCAGGCCGGGCCGCAGGTGCTCCTCCACGCTGATGTACTTCAGCCCGGCCCGCAGGTCCGCGTCGTTGCGCAGCCGCACCACGAGCGGGAACTCGGCGAGCGCGGTCGTGTCGAACAGGCCGGTGGTGTAGAGCAGTTGCACGCCGAGCGCGTCGGCGACCGCGCGCTGGAGCTCCAGCAGGTAGGTGGCGTTGGCGCGGCCGATGGGGTTGTCCAGGAAGAGGGTGCCGGCGTGCCGCTGGCGGTCGCGGCCGCGGTCGTTGCTGCGCAGCGCGGCCATGGTGCAGTACAGCGCGATGGCGGCGGTGAGCAGTTGCCCGCCGGAGAACACGTCGCCCATCTGCCCGACCGGCACCCGCTCGGCGCGCAGCACCGCGTCGGGCTTGAGGATCTCCACGGCGACCCCGCGCGGCTCGAGTGCGGCGGCGACGGCGCGCAGCAGCAGGGTCATGCCGTCGCGCCGCAGGTCGGAGTTCTTGCGGACGGCGGCGCGGGTGGCCTCGTCGATGACCTCGCCGAGCCGGTCGGTGAGCAGGGCGTGGTCGGGGTCGTCGAAGCGGATGCGCAGGAACTCCTGCCCGGACCACTCGCCGAGCCCTTCCGGCAGCCGGGAGAGCCGCTGCGCGGAGCGGAGCGTGGCGAGGGAGGACTCGACCAGGCCGCGCAGCCGGTCCACGATGCTGTCCCGGTTGCGCTCCAGCTGGCCCAGCTCGTCGGTCAGCACCCGCAGCCGGGGCGCGAAGGCGGCGGCCCAGGCGGCGGCGTGCTCGGGCAGTGAGGAGGCGGGCAGTTCCCGGATCTGCTGGCGGGCCGGGGTGCGCACCTGCTCGTAGCGGACCGCGTTGGCGTGCCGGACCAGCACATCGCAGGCGTCGCGCAGCTGGGTGTCGGCGGCGGACAGGTCGGCGGCGCAGCCGCGCAGCCCGCGGCGGGCCTCGGCCGCGGCCTGCCGGGCCTCGGCGAGGCTGCCGGGGTAGGGCTCGGGTTCCTCCTCCTCGGCCGCCGCGTGGGGGCCGTCGCGCAGCAGGTCGCGCAGCAGGGCGGCGGTCTCGTCGAAGCCGCTCGCGGCGTCCTCGGCGGCGCGGTGGGCGCGGACGATGTCGGCGTGTGCGGCCCTGGCCTGCTCCAGTTCCTCCTGGTGGGTGGCGAGTTCGGCGTTGGCGGCGCGCAGCAGCTGCTGGGCGTGGTCGGCGTCGCGCGGGGTGAGCGCGTCGGGCAGTTCCGCGTGGGCGTCGCCGTCGGCGGGGGCGAGGCGTTCGGCGTCGGCGCGCAGCCGGCCGAGTTGCTCGCTGGCCGCGGACTGGCGTGACTCCAGGGTCTGTACGAGCTGTTCGGCGCGGCCGGCCGCGGCCTGCCGGGAGGGGCCGTCGGCGCCGTCGGGTCCTTCGAGGAGCTGGGCGGCGCGGCTGCGGACCTTGTTGCTGAGGCGTTCGAGTTCGGCGAGCGCGGCGTTCTCGGTGCTCTCCGCGCGGGCCTGTTCGGCGCGCAGGTCCGCGCCGACGCCGACCTGCTCGTAGACCTGCGAGGCCGCCCGGTACGCCTCGCGCAGCGCGGGCAGCGACACGGTGGACGGCGTGTCCGGGTCGGGCTCGGGGGTGTCCTCGGGGGCGCCGGCGATCTCCGCGCGCTCGGCGCGCAGCACCCGCGCGGTGCGGCGGGCGTCGTCGGAGGCGCGCTGGGCGGCCCGGCGGTCCTCGTCGGCGGCGCGCGCCCGGTCCAGGCAGGTCTCCGCGCGGGCCTCGGCCTCGGCCGCGTCGGCGGCCAGTTCGCGGGCGCGGCGCTGCCAGTTGGCGCGCTCGCGCAGCCGGTGGGCGAGCCCGGCGAGCTGGTCCGCGCGGCGGCGGGCCTGCTCGGCGGCCGCGCGGCGCGCGTCGTGGTCGGCGCCCGCCTCGGCGGCGGCCGCGTCGGCCTCGGCGCGCTCCTCGCGGGCGGCGGCCAGCTCGGCGCGGGCGGCCTCGGCGGTGTCCTGGGCGGCGGCGACCTCGGCGGCGAGTTCCGCCAGGCGCCCGGGCGGGCAGGACGCGCGCCAGGACGCCAGGCGCGCGGCCAGGCTCCGGTCGTGCGCCAGCCGGGCGGCGAGGGTGCGGATCTCCTCCTCGCGGGCGGCGGCCCGGGCGCGCAGTTCCCGGCGTTCGCCGTCGGCGGCCATCTCGTCGTGCATCGCCGGGTTCGGCGGCACCAGGAACACGTCGGGGGCGTGGTCGGCGGCGGGCGGCGGGGCGAGCAGGGCGGCCGCGGTGCCGACGGCGACCGTGGAGCGGGGCAGCAGCGCGGCCTGGGCCAGCGCCTCCCGGGCCCGGGCGTAGGAGTCCGGGTCGGTCACCACGACCCCGTCGACCAGCTCCGGGCGCGCGGCCATCACGGCGGCGTGGTCGGCGGGCGGGACGGCCTGGGCGAGGTAGCGCCAGCCGGGCAGCGCGGGCACGCCGTGCTCGCCCAGGAACTCCACGGTGGCCAGGACGTCCGGGCCGGGCGGCAGCAGTCCGCCGTCACCGAGCGCGCCCAGGATGCGGGCGTCGTCGGCGGCGGCCGTGCGCAGCTCGAACATCTGCCGTTCGGCGGTGGCCACCGCGTCCTCGACCAGCTCGCGCAGCGGCTCGGCGAACCGGTCCAGCTCCTCGGCGCTCAGCGGCCCTTCAGGGCGTACGGGGCTGCCGGCCGCGGCCGGGGGGACGGGGCTGTCGGCCGGGGGGACGGGGCTGTCGGCCGGGGGGACGGGGCTGTCGGCCGGTTCGGCGGTGGTGTGCTCGCCCAGGCCGAGCAGCGCCAGCGCCCGCGCGTCCGTGGTCAGCGACGCGGTCGCGTCGAGCGCCGCGCGCTGGGCGGTGGCGGCGGCGGTGAGCGCGTCCGTGGCGCGGGCCGCGGCGAGTTCGGCGCGGGCCTCGGCGGCGGCGGCCTCGCGGGCGCGGGCGCTCGCCGCGGTCGCGGTGTCCGCGGCGGCCTTGGCCAGGGTCTCCGCGGTGCGCTCGGCGTCGGCGGCGGCGAGCGCGGCACGGGCCGGGTCGGCGTCGGGCGCGGTGTCGTCGAGCCACCCGGCGCGGACCGCCTCGGCGGTCTCCTGCTCGACCTCGGCGAGCCGCTGCCCGAGGTGCCCGCTCTCGCTGCGGGCGCGCTGCGCCTCGGTGGCGGCGGCGGTCGCGTCGCGGTGGGCGCCCTCGGCGAGGGTCTGGAGCGTGGCGGAACGCTCCTCCTCGTCGTCGGCTTGCCGCTCGGCCCGTACGGCGGCGCCCTGGAGCGCCCGCACCAGTTCGGCGGCGGCCTGGGTCCGGGCGGCGAGGGCGGGCGCCGCGTCGCGTTCGGCGGCGCGGATCGCCTCGGTGACGCGGGCCAGCCGGTCGCCGGCGGCGCGGTGCCGCAGCACCGTCTCGGCGGTCTGCCACGCGGAGTGCAGCGTGCGGGCGTCGGTCAGCTCGCGGCGCAGCGCCGCGGCGCCCTTCTCGGCGCCGGCCAGCGCCAGCGAGGCGTGCCGGTAGGCGAGTTCGGCGGCGATGCGGGCGCTGCCGGCCCTGGCCTGCTCGGTGTCGGTGACGGTGTGGGCGGCGTCGGCCATGTCCTGGGCGAGGTCGGCGGCGCGGGCGCGTTCCTGCCGGGCGCGGGCGGACAGCCGCCGGGTCAGCACCCGGGTGCGGCGCTCGGACTGGGCGTGTACGCCGCGGGCCTGGTCGCGTACGGCGGCGGCCTCGACGATCCGGTCCAGCAGGTCGAGCGAACCGGCGGTGAAGTCGCGCTCGGCGGTGAGTTCCGCGCGGCGGCCGAGCTTTCCGGCGAAGCCGTGCACGAGGTCGGCGAGGCCGTCGGTGTCGCGGGTGTCGGTGACCGCGCGCAGCAGCAGGTCGGTGAAGTCGGAGTCCTTCTTGACCGCGAACAGGCCCGCGGCCTCGCCCTCGTCGGCGTTCATCTCCCGCTGGTAGCGGAAGAGTTCGGGGTCCAGGCCGAGGTCGCCGAGGTGTTCGTTCCAGCGGTCGTGGATCTCCTCCCAGACGACCTCCAGGTGCGGGTACGCCTTGCCCGCCTCGGTCAGCGCGTCGCGGAAGCCCTTCATGGTGCGGCGGCGGCCGCGCGCACCGGACGCGCCCTCGACCGGGGGCCGGACCGCGGTGGCCTCGGCGACCGGCAGGGAGTCCAGGCTGAGGCCGGGGCCGGGGCGGAAGGAGTACCAGGCTTCGGCGAACTTGCGCGGGTCGGAGGAGACCTGGCGGCCGCGCCACTCGCTGACCTTGCCGACCACGACCAGTTCGCCGGTGAGGGTGTGCTGCCACTCCAGGGCGACATGGCCGCAGTCCTCGGCGAGCAGGAACTTGCGCAGCACGCCGGAGCTGGCCCCGCCCAGGGTGTTGCGGTGGCCGGGGAGCATCACCGAGAAGATCAGCTTGAGCAGCACCGACTTGCCGCCGCCGTTCTCCAGGAAGAGCACGCCGGCCGGGGCGGGGCGGCGCGGCGGCCCGGTCGGCTCGTCGGCGAAGAAGTCCCCCTGGGCGGGCGCGGGTTGAGGCACGGGCTCGCCGACGCCGCGCAGGTCGAGGACGGTGTCGGCGTAGCGTGCGCCGGCCGGCCCGATCGAGTAGAGGCGCAGCCGGGAGAGCTCGTACATGCGGGGGGCTTTCGTTGTCGGGAGGGGTCGGGGTGGTCGGGGGCGCCTGAGGTGCTGGGTACGGGGACGGGCGCAGGTCGTCAGGTGCCGGGGGCGGGTCGGGGTCAGCGCCGTGGTCAGGTGCCGGCGTGGAAGGGCAGCCCCGCGTCGGCGGCGAGGTCCGCGGCCTCCCCGTCGGCAGCGGGTACGAGGCTGGCGGTGCCGTCGCCGACCGGTACGACGCCGAGTTCGAGGAGCTCGGCCATCGCGGCGCTGCCCGCCATGTCGCGCACCTGGAGCTGGTAGCGGGCGGTGGTGCGGTAGGTGCCGCCGGACTCGTCGCCCGTGCGCTGGAGGAAGCCGGAGTCGACGAGGAAGGCGACGGCCTTGCCGATGATGCCGGTGGTGGAACTCGCCAGTCGCCGGGCGTCCTTGGTGGCGCCGGTGGCGCTGCGCCGGGTGTAGACGCGCCAGGCCGCCTCCAGGCCGGGGGCGTCGCTGGCCGGGTCGGTGTTCTCCCCGCTCTCGTCGGCGCGCTCCTCCAGCCGGCGGCACGCCTGCCGGACGAAGGCGTCCACGCCGTGCACGGTGATCCGGCCGATGTACCCGTCGTCGGCGAGGTCCTCGGGACGGGGGAAGGCGAGCGCGGCCGCGGCGAGGTGGGCCAGGCCGTGCAGGAAGCGGTCGCCGGAGTCGGAGGCGGCGCGGCGGGCGTAGTCGCCCATCCGGACCGCGAAGACCGAGTCCTCGGCCGCGGCGACCGCCATGCCCGCCCGCGGCGAGACCTCCAGGACGATCAGGCCGAGCCCGGCCGCCACGGCGTCGGCGATCCGGGCGAACGCCGGGTCGTCGCGGTGCCGGCGGACCAGTTCCGCGTACTCGGTGTCGCGGGCCGGGACCAGTTTGGGTTGCAGGCCGAACCCGACCAGGCGGGCGGCGTCCGCGACGTCGGCGGGCACGATCGGGGACGGCCCGGCCGCCTCGCCCGACTCCCGCGGGTCGTCCTGCCGATCGGTGCTCACGTCGTGCGTTCCTTCTGCTGCCGGGGGCTGTTGCGCTGCCGGGGGTGGTCGGTGGGGGCGGCCGGCGGCCGGGGTGCGGCCGGGTACACGGGGTCGTCATCCGTCATGCTCGGCGCCTCCGGCCAGCAGCGCGGTGCCCAGGACGAGGTCGGCGCCGCCGAACTCGGGGTCGTCGAGCACAGTGCCGTCGTCCACCGCGAACAGCAGCCGCGGTTCGCCCTGGCGGTGGGCGGTGCCGACCGGCGGCGAGGCGGCGTGGATGGCCAGCAGCGCCACGAGGTAGGGCAGGTCGGGGTCCTGGCGGCGGGCCTCGGCGAGCAGGCCGGAAAGCCGGCGCGGCGCGTCCGGCGGCAGGTCGAGCAGGGCGAGCGCGGACTCCAGCTGCTCGTCGCTGAACCGGGAGTCGTCGGGGGTGGCCACGAGGTCCGGTTCGGGCATCTCCGCGCCCAGGTGGTCGCGTTCGGCCGGCGGGGTGAGCAGCAGGTCGACCAGGTCGGTGACGCGGACGGCGCCGGGGGTGCGCAGACCGGTGCCGCGGGCGAAGAACGCGTCGGTGACGCGGGAGGCCTGCTCGACCGGCAGCGGCAGCAGCGGCGCGACGAGCTGCCCGTACAGGTCGAGTCCGGCGCGGGCGGGCGGCGCGGCGAACGCCTGCCGGTCCTGCTCGGCGCGGAAGAGCGGCCCGGCCTCCAGCAGCCGGGACTGGAGCTGGGTGTGGCGGCGGATGCAGTCCTTGACGATGTCCACCAGCTCGGCGGCGCGCCGCTTGTGCTCGGGCTCCTCCGCCTCGTCGCGCGCCTTGCGGATGTTGGTGAGGATCGCGTTCTCGTGCCGGTAGCGGTCGGCGACGTGGTCCAGCGCCTCGGCGATCATGTCGGGCACCTGGCGCAGCCAGTCGACCGCCCGGACGTTGCGCCGGGTGGCCTCCAGGGTGCGGCGGAGGGTCTCGGCATACTGCACCGTGCGGTAGCGGGCCTGCTCGGCGGCGAGTTGGGCGTCGGCGAGGCGGCCGCGGCTGATCAGCACCTCCAACTTGACCTCGGCGGCGATCTGGGCGCTGGTGACGTCGGTGTCCAGGGCGCCGACCAGGACGTTGACCGCCTCGTCGGTGGCGCGCAGGTAGACGGTGCCGCCGGGGCCGGCGACCTCCTCGATCAGCTTGAAGTCGTAGTCCCGGCGGACGTAGGCGCCGTCGGCGCCGAAGGTGCCGTAGACGGCGCGGAAGCCGCGGTCGGCGCTGCCGACGTTGATCAGGTTCTCCAGCACCCAGCGGGCGACCCGCTCGTGTTCGGCCTGGGCGCGGTCGGGGGCCTGGGCGGCGACGCGGGGCAGCAGCCTGGCCACTATCTGGTCGTGGTCCGCGCCGGTGTCGAAGTCCATGTTGAGGGTGACCAGGTCGATCGCGGCCAGCGCCACTTCGGCCATCGCGTAGACCGAGTACGCCCCGGCGAGGTTCGCCTTGCGGGTGTCGAGGTCGTGCAGCGGCGCGGTGCAGGCCAGCGCGCGCAGCCGGCGGGCCAGCCCCTCGTCGGCCGCCGGGCCCGGCGCGGGGCGCGGCGCACCCGGCAGCGGCTGCGGCTGCTGCCGCGACTGCTGCGGCGGAAGGTGCGGGACGGTCGTGGTCACCCCCCAACACTAGGCGCTGCCACCGACAACACACGAAACGGCACGGATGCGTACGGGGTGGACGGGGGGCTGTGGACAACGGGGGCCGCGCGGCCGCGGGAACTGCCATGATCGTGCCATGGGCATCGGCGGCGATGCGCGGCGGACTCGGGGGGACGGGGATCATCATGGCGCGGCAAGCGGCGGCACCGGCGGCGATCGACCTCAACGCCGACCTCGGCGAGGGCTTCGGCCGCTGGCGGCTGACCGACGACGAGGCGCTGCTCGCGGTCGTGACGAGTGCGAACGTGGCGTGCGGCTTCCACGCGGGCGACGCGGCGACGATGCGGCGGGTGTGCGACCTGGCCGCCGCGCACGGGGTGCGGATCGGCGCGCAGGTCTCCTACCGCGACCTGGCGGGCTTCGGGCGGCGGGCGATGGACGTGCCCGCGGACGAACTGGCGGCGGAGGTGGCCTACCAGATAGGCGCGTTGGAGGTGTTCGCACGGGCGGCGGGCGCGGTGGTGGCGTATGTGAAGCCGCACGGCGCGCTGTACAACCGGGCGGTGCACGACGCGGAGCAGGCCGAGGCGGTGGTGGCGGGCATACGGCTGGCGGGGCCGCTGCCGGTGCTGGGGCTGCCCGGTTCGCGGTTGCTCGCGGCGGCGGAGCGGGCCGGGTTGGCCGCGATACCTGAGGCGTTCGCGGACCGCGCGTACACCCGGGCGGGCACCTTGGTGCCGCGGCGCGAGCCGGGCGCGGTGGTCGCGGACGAGGAGGCGGTGGTGGCCCGCGCGGTCGGGCTGGCCCGCGACGGCCGGGTGGCGGCGCTGACCGGGGAGCCGGTCGCGGTCGCGGCGCGGTCGCTGTGCCTGCACGGGGACACCCCCGGCGCGGCGCTGCTGGCCGCCCGGGTGCGCGGCGCCCTTCAGGACGCCGGGCTGCGGGTGGAGGCGTTCGCGTGACCGGCGCGGCCGATCCGGGTGCCGGGGTGCCGGCCGTACGGGCGTTGCGGGCCGGGGCGTCGGCCGTCCTGGTCGAGGTGGCGGACAGCGCGCAGGCGCAGGCGCTGCACGCGGAGCTGGAACGGCGCCGCGCGGCCGGTGCGTTGGGCGCCGTGGCGGAGGTGGTGCCCGCGGCCCGTACGGTGCTGGTCGACGGGCTCGCCGACCCGCGGGCGTTCGCGGCGGACGTGGTGCGCTGGCAGGTGCCGCCGCTGCCGCCCGCCGCCGCGGACACCGTCGAGCTGCCCGTACGGTTCGACGGGCCGGACCTGGCGGAGGTCGCGGCGCTGTGGGGCATGTCGCCGGCGGGTGTGGCCGAGACCGTCGCGGGGACCGGCTTCCGGGTGGCGTTCTGCGGGTTCGCCCCCGGGTTCGGGTATCTGACCGGCCTGCCGCCGGAGTTGGCGGTGCCGCGCCGGGCCAGCCCGCGAACGGCCGTACCGCCGGGGTCGGTCGGCCTCGCCGGGCCGTACGCCGGGGTGTATCCGCGGTCCTCGCCCGGGGGTTGGCAGATCGTCGGGACGACCGACGCCGTGCTGTGGGACACCGGCCGGGACCCGGCGGCCCTGCTCGCGCCCGGCACCGCCGTCCGCTTCCGGGACGTCGGCCGGGCCGTCCGCCAGGACGTCCGTCTGCCGGGTATGCGGTGAGCGGCGCCGTGCTGGCCGTCGTACGCGCCGGCGCCCTCACCACCGTCCAGGACCTCGGGCGGCCCGGATACGCGCACCTCGGGGTGCCCGCCTCCGGTGCCCTCGACCGCCCGGCGCACCTCCTCGCGAACCGCCTGGTCGGCAACTCCCCCGGAGCGGCGGGGCTGGAGACCACCGTGACCGGCTGCGCGATACGCCCCTCCCGCCCGCTCGTCGCCGCCGTGACGGGGGCCGCCTGCCCGGTCCGGGTGGACGGCCGCCCCGCCGCCTGGGGCGCGCCCGTCCGGGTCCCGGCCGGTGCGGTCCTCGACGTCGGCGCCGCGACCTGCGGGATACGCTCCTACGTCGCCTTCGCCGGGGGGCTCGACCTTCCCCCGGTGCTGGGCAGCCGCGCGGCCGACCTCCTCTCCGGGCTGGGCCCCGCGCCGCTGGTCGACGGCGCCGAACTCCCCCTGGGCCGCGCACGCTTAGGCCCGGCCGGCGGCTGCGACGTCCTTCCGTACGGTCCGCTCGGTGCCGAACTCGTCCTTCCGCTGGTGCCCGGGCCCCGTGCGGACTGGTTCGCGCCCGGCGCCCTCCGTGCGTTGGCGCGCGGGCGCTACACCGTCTCGCCCGCCTCCAACCGGATCGGCCTGCGCACCCTCGGGCCGCCCGTCGCCCGGGTGCGCCATGAGGAGCTTCCCAGCGAGGGGATGGTGCTCGGGGCGGTTCAGGTCCCCCCGGACGGGCGGCCCGTCGTCTTCCTCGCCGACCACCCCACCACCGGGGGGTACCCCGTCATCGGGGTCGTCCCCTCCCCAGCGGTCGCTGCCGCGGGCCAAGCCGCCCCCGGGGCCCCCGTACGCTTCGCCCCCACGTCCCTCCGCTGACCCGGCGCGGTTCCCCGCGGCTTCCCTCCTGCCCCGTGCGGTACGTACTCACCCGCGGGTGCGTGGTGGCTGGTCGCGCAGTTCCCCGCGCCCCCATGTCCTGCCCCTCACGGTACGTGCCTAACTGCCCATGCGTCGTGGCTCAGCGCGCAGTTCCCCGCGCCCCCAGGGGGCTGCCCCGTGCGGTACGTGCGTACCCGCCGGTGCGACGTCGGTGGGCGTGCCTCGGGGACGTGCGGGTTCTCCGCGGCGCGCAGCCCCGTCAGGGGCGCGGGGAACTGCGCGACCAGCCCGCAACCGGCCCGCGGACGGACAACCCACCGCATGGGGCAGCACCCCGGGGCGTTTTACGGGGGGAGGTGGAGGGAGGCGATCGCTTGGGCCGTGGCGTGGCGGGAGGCGAGGTCGAGTTGGGCGACGTTGCCGCGCAGTCGGTGGCGGTACTCCTCGAGGGCGAGCCGGAGGAGGTCGGGGAGGAGGTCGCGGCTGCGATCGGCGACCCAGCGGGACCCCTTCGTCGCCATCCACCAGGTGGAAGCGGCTCGCCCGGGGGGAGGCCGGTCGGGCTCGAGCCGGGGCGGCGGCCCACCCGCGAGCCCGCGGGAGACGAGCAGCGCGTGGAAGTCGTACGCGAGCAGGCGGTGCCCCCGTTCGCTCGGGTGGAGCCGGTCCGCGCTGAGCGCGCCGGGCGAGGTGGCCCAGGGCCGGTCGGCGGCGTGGAGGTGGAGCGCGCCGTGGTGCGCGGACAGCGCGTGCACCACGGAGTTGAGCGCGGCCATGCGGCGGGCGAGCGGCCGGGCCAGTGGCCAGGGCAGCCGCAGGACGCTGCCGGGGTCGGGCAGGCAGGCGGTGAGGATGTCGGCGCCGGAGGCACGCAGCGCACCGAGGGTGAGGTGGAGGTCGGCGGCGACCTGGTCGATGGCGAAGGCGCCGCGCAGGGTGTCGTTGCCGCCGACGAGGACGGACGCCAGGTGCGGCCGGCACGCGAGGGCGACGGCGAGTTGGCGTCCGGCGACGTCGCCGGAACGGGCGCCGCTGCGGGCGGCGTTGACCACGTGCACCGCCCCGGGCCGCTCGCCGACGGCGTCCGCGAGGAGCGCGCCCCAGCCGCGCCAGCCGCCGGGCACCGGATCACCGACCCCCTCGCTCAGCGAGTCCCCGAGCACCGCGAACCGCAAAGCGCCGCGCGGCGCGGCCGCCCGCAGGCCGCCCCGGTGGTCGGCGCCGGCCGGGGAGAGCGGCACGTCGGTGCTCATGGCCGCGGGTCCGGCAGGGCGGCGGCCGGGTGAACGGCGGGCCGGGCGGCGGACACGCCGTGGGCGGCGAGGAACGCGGCAACGGCAGCCGGCCACGGGTGGAGCTCGGCCCGGTCCCGGGCCCTGGCGCGCCGCGCCCCCTCGGGCACCGCGAGCAGCCGCCGTACCGCGCCCGCGTACTGCGCCGGGGTCCTGGCCGCGGCGCCCGCGGACCCGATCAGCGCCGGCAGCGCGGAACGGGCACTGGCGACCACGGGCGTGCCGCAGGCCAGCGCCTCCAGCGCGGCGAGCCCGAAGGTCTCGACCGGCCCGGGCGCCAGCGCCACGTCCGCGGTGGCCAGCAGCGCCGCGAGGTCGGCGCGGCGCGCGACATGGCCGAGGAAGGCCACCGGCAGCCGCGCCGCGCGGGCCCGTTCGGTGAGCCGGGCGCGCAGCGGGCCGTCCCCGGCGACCACCAGCACCGCGGGCACACCCCGGGCGCGCAGCTGGGCCAGCGCGTCGAGCGCGTCGTCCGGCCGCTTCTCCGGGGACAGCCGCGAGCACATGACGAGCAGCGCCTCGCCGTCGCGCGCGTACCGCTGCCGTACCGCCGGGTCGCGGTGCGCGGGGTGCCATGCGGCCAGGTCCACGCCGAGCGGGGCCCGTACGACGTTGCGCGCGCCGATCCGCTCGAACTCCGCGGCCGCCCACGCGGTGGTGCACACGATGCGCGTGTAGGCGTACGCGGAGCGGCGGTTGAGGGCGTCGCCGGCCCGGCGGGCGAACGGGCCCGGGACGCCCCAGGTGCCGAGCACGCCGTCGGCGCTCTCGTGCGAGACCATCACGGACGGGATGCGGCGGCGCCGGGCCCACTCCCCCGTCCAGCGCAGCGTGGTGCGGTCGGAGACCTCCAGGCGGTCGGGGGCGAGCCGGGCGAGCAGCGCCTCGACCGGGGCGCGGCGGGCCAGCACCCGGTAGCCGCCGGTGCCGGGGATCTCGACGCCGGGCAGGGTGATCACCCGTCCCTGCGGGGTGGGTTCGTCGGAGTGCTCGGCGCCGGGGATCACGAGCACCGGGTCGTGGCCGGCGGCGGCGTACCCCTCGCCGAGGTGCCGCAGCGCGGTGCGCAGGCCGCCGGAGACAGGCGTCACGAAGTTGGCCACGCGGACGATGCGCAGCGGCCCGGTCGCGGCGCCGCTCGTGCCGCTCGGGCAGCTCGTGCCGCTCGGGGAGCTCGGGGAGTTCGGGGAGCTCGTGCCGCTCATGCCGCGGCCACCTGGCGGCCGGTGAGGACGTCGGCGTAGTGGTCCAGGAGCTGGTCGCCGACCGCCTCCCAGGTGCGGGCGGCGACCTGGCCGCGGGCACGGGCGCCGTAGCGGGCGCGCAGGGCGGGGTCGGCCTGGAGCCGCCGTACGGCCTCGGCGGTGGCGGCGGCGTCCAGCGGCGGGACGAGCAGGCCGGTCCGCCCGTGGTCGACCAGGTCGAGCGGGCCGCCCGCGGCGGGCGCCACCACCGGCAGACCGCTGGCCATCGCCTCCTGGACGGTCTGGCAGAACGTCTCGAACGGCCCGGTGTGGCAGAACACGTCGAAGGAGGCGTAGATCCGGGCCAGTTCGCCGCCGGTGCGGCGGCCGAGGAAGACCGCGCCGGGCAGCGCGGTGCGCAGTCCCGGTGCGCTGGGCCCGTCGCCGACGACGACCACCCGTACACCGGGCAGCGCGCAGGTGGCGGCGAGCAGCTCGACGTGCTTCTCCGCGGCGAGCCGGCCGACGTAGCCGACGATCAGCTCGCCGCCCGGGGCCAGCTCGCGGCGCAGCGCGTCGTCGCGGCGGTCGGGGTGGAACCGGCGGGAGTCCACGCCCCGCGCCCACAGGTGCACCCGCGGCACCCCGTGGCCGACCAGGGCCTCCACCGAGGCGGTGGAGGGCGCCAGGGTGCGCGCTGCTGCGCTGTGCACGGCGCGGATACGGCGCCAGGCGGCGGCCTCGCCGGTGCTCAGGTACGTCCTGGCGTACCCGGCCAGGTCGGTCTGGTAGACGGCGACGGCGGGCACGCCGAGCCGGGTGGCGGCGGCCATCCCGCGCGCGCCGAGGACGAAGGGGCTGGCCAGGTGCACCAGGTCGGCGCGGTGCGCGGCGACGGCCGCGGCGGTGCGGCGGCCGGGCAGCGCCACCCGCACCTGCGGGTAGCCCGGCAGCGGCAGCGACGGCACCCGTACGACGGGGCAGGGGTCCTGGCCCGGTTCGGGGACCAGGGGGCCGGCGGGGGCGACGACCAGAGGGTCGTGACCGCGCCGGACGAGGTGTTCGGCCGTGCGCAGCGCGCAGTGGGCCACTCCGTTGACGTCCGGGGGGAAGGACTCGGTGACGATGGCGACTCTCATACGGTGGTTGTCGCCGGACCGGGAGTTGTCAGGGCCACGTGGATCTTTCCCGAAGGGGAACGCCCCATGAGCGTTGGGCTCGCAGCTCACCCGGGCCGTGGGCGGCGCACCCGGAGCCGCGGGGCGGGCCCGGTGGGCCGGTCGGCGGCCCGGTTGGCGGCCCGGCGACGGGCGGGCAGCGCGCGGACGGCGCACAGGTGGCGCGTAGGAAGGGCGCGTACGGCGGCGGGCGGGCGGACCGCGCGGGAGGGTGCCGGGCGAGCGGGTGCGACAGCCGGGGGCCGGAGTCGGTAGGCTTCCGCCGCCCCGTCCCCACGGGAGTCCGCACGGCCGCCAGGCATGAAACGCCCGGTGGCCGGTAAGGATGCCGGACGGCGTGACCCGCCTGGCCACGGAAATCCCGTTGCCATGAGACCCCCCGCACCGGATGCTGACCTCATGTTCGACCCAGACATAGCGCCCAGTGGCACCCTTCTCGGCCTCCTCCAGCGAGGACGCGGGGACGGGCCCCTCCATGCCCTGGCGACCGAGCGCGCGGAGGCACTCGCCGCCCTGGAGCAGTGCGTACTGCGCGACCCCCGCCTGGACTGGCGGGTCGAGTCGCGCTCCTTGTACTACGCGCGGCTGTACTCCGATCTGGAGGGCCCGCTCGACGGGATCGAACAGCACCTCTTCCATCCCGACGACCTGCTCGCGCCCGACGAGCACCGCTGCGGGCTGGCGCTGTCCGTGCTGGGGCACCTGGCGGGGTACGGCCGCCGCGACGCGCTGCGGCTGCTGCGCCGCTACGCCGCGACCGGCGGCTGCTGGGCCTGGGCGCTGGACGAGCTGGCCGTGCGGGACAGCGAGGCGGGGCTGCGCGCGCTCGGCCCCGCGGTGGTGGCCCGCTTCCCCGCGACCGAGGAGGGCGACGCGCAGCTCGCGCTCGCCGTCCGCGAGGCGTACGAGCCGCGGCCGTGGCAGCTGTGGGCCGAGGACTCCGCCCACCCCGACACCGCGGCGCGCGTGCGCCGCGCCGGCGAGCAGGTGTCCTTCGACCGCTGGCAGCGGCAGATGCGGTCCGCCGGGCCCGCGCCCGGGTGGGGTGTCGCGGCCGTGCTGGAGTGGGCCGAGCAGGGGCTCGCGCAGTATCCGGCACTCGAACGGGACCAGCCCGCCGCGCGCTGCCTCGCCTCCGTGGCCGGGCCGGAGGACCGTCCGGCGCTCCTCGCGGCGGCCCGCGGTGGGCCCTCGGCCGCGCGTGCCGCGGCCCTGCGGTATCTCGTCGACCGGCGCGACCCCGAGGCGTTCGCCCTCGTGGAGGCCGCCGCGGCGGAGGGGTCCGGCGCGGACGAGCGGGTGGTACGCGCGGCGCTGGAGGCGTTCGAGCGGCGCGCGGACGAGGGGGCGTGCGCGCGGGCGCGCGAGTGGGCGGCGCGCACTGACGCGCTCGGGTACGCCGCCGCGCGCGTCCTCGCGCGGCACGGCGGCAGCGACGACGCCGACCTGGTGCTGGCGGCGCTGCGGCGTGCCGTGCAGGGGGGCGGGGCCGACGCCGACGGGCTCGACGCGCTCGTCGAAGGGGCTGGGCGGCTGTCCGCGTGCCGGGCGGCGCCCGTGCTGCGGCATCTTTACCGGGAGACGTCCTCCTCGCAGTTGCGCGGGGTGGCGGCCCACGCGCTGGCCGCCACCGATCCCGGCTTCGCGGCCGGGTTCGCGGTGGAGTGCCTGTGGGACTGCGAGGAGAGCACGCGGGAGCTGGCGGCGCGGAAGGCCGCGTCCGGCGATGTGCGGGTGCTGGCGCAGTTGCGCCGGCTCGCCGCCGATCCGGCGGAGGAAGTCGACGTCCAGGCGGCGGTGCGGGGGCGGCTCAGCGCGGGGTGAGGGTGCCTCCGGCGGCGGGAGGAGGGTGCGGTGCCCCTGCGGGGCGTTGTCCGGGTGCGGGTGCGTTGTGGCTAGGCCCTTCCCCGCGCCCCCGGGTAGGTGCCCCTTGCGCATCCGGCTTTGGACTGGGCGACCCGTCACATCGGCCGACCGCCGATCAGTAGCGCCGTCGCTCCAGGGCGACAACGGGGCAGTTCAGCGCACGGGCGATCTTGACCAGGTTGGCCGGGGTGGCGTTGCGCCAGCCGGATTCGATCTCGCCCATCAGCTGCTCGGAGATCCCCACTTCTGCGGCCAGTTGCCGCTTGGTCAAACCCGCCCTCTGTCTCGCCCAGCGAACCACCACCGGTTCGTGGTGAAGCTCCTTCGGACGCCACCGACCCCGCCGCACCGTCACGGCACCGGCTGCCGCGTCCCGGCTCACGGGCGTGGTTCCGTCGCGGTGTGGTGGTGCGTCTGCCAGTCCTGGTAGATCGCGGTGAAGGCGGGCCGCACGTGCTGATCGAGGTAGTCCGTATGGGCCTTCAACCGTGCGATGAGCGCGGCCAGTTCGCCCGGATCGGCGCAGACCGTCTCCTCGGTGTCGCTGACCTGGACGGTCAGGACGGGGCCTACGGGCCGGTCGGGGGCTTCGCGCTCGGCGCAGGGGTGGCAGGTGATCGCGGCGAAGGGCGTCACATAGTCGTCCTCCTCCGCGCCGTCGCCCGGACCGACCAGCGAGCCCGCGAGGTCATCGAAGTAGCGGAACAACTCGACATCACACGCGGCCACAGGAAGACGGTCCGGGTCGATGCCGGACGCGCTCGGGTCCTCGTACGCCCACGGCGGCAAGTACCCGGACACCGTCACACCGTTCGTCGCGGTGAGGCGCCACGTACGCGGTGTCCCGGTGGTGCGTAACTCCGCAACGGCAGCGGCTTCTTCATCAGCGCTCACGGCTCAATGTCCTTCGCCGCCCCACCCCCGGTGTGCTCCTCCAGCAGCGCGCGCAAGAACGTCAGCGAGGCCGCCGGCGTCAACGCCGCGTCCCGCAGCATGTCGTACGCCAGCCGCAACGGCTCGACCTCCTCCGGCTCCTCCACGACGTGACCGCCACAACTGCTCCGCGCGTACGCGACCATGCGGCCCTGCGGCAGGAAGACCAACTCCAGCGGACCGAGCAACTGGTGCGGCCCCGCACCGAACGGCACCACGTGCAGCGACACGTGCGGTAACTGGGCCACCTGGACGAGATGTTCCAACTGCTCACTCCACGTGCGCGGGTCGCGTGCCTTCCTGCGCAGCACCGCTTCATCGATGAGCGCCCGGTAGTGCACCGGGTCCGGGTCGGCCAACCGCTCCTGCCGCGCCAACCGCCCGGCCACCTTCGCGTCCACCTGCTCGACACCGTCCAGGCGCAACAGACGCACCTGCTCCTGCGCATAGGCCCGCGTCTGGAGCAGGTCCGGCACCGCGCTGTTCACGTACTCCTGAATGCCGACCGCCACCGCCTCCAATGCCGCCAGCCCCACGAACGGCCGTTCCTTCGCCTCCTGCTTCGCCAGGTGCCACAGCTTCACCAACAGGTCGCCGGTTCCGTACACCCGGTCCAACGCGGCGGCCGCGTCCGCCGTCCCCAACCGCTGTCCCCGCTCCAACCGGTGCAGATACGACTGCTCGTAAAGGCACAGCTCCGCCAGTTGCACCAGCGTCAGCCCCGACTCCTGCCGCCGATAAGCCAATTCACTCGCATACCACTCCCGCGCCGACAACCACTCCCAGTCGGCAGGTTCACGCCTCCCACTGCTCCCCGTACCGGTGTTGTCCATGGCCATGCGGAAATTCCCTTCGTACGATGCCGTCCGTGATGGTGATGGTGCGGTGCGACCGATCCACGCGGGAAGACCGGCGCGGCGGGCCGCCAAGTCCCCTTGTCCGGAATCGAACCGGAGTCGTCGGGCGTTTCCGCGCAATGAACGGAGAAGCGCGGAACAGCCCGGGCTCTCCCTGACTGAGCTACAAGGGGATTCACAAGGGAAGAGCTAATGGCGGGGCGGATCACCCGCGAAGGCGACCCCTATCTCGACCCCGCACAGCAACGCCAGACCGACCAGTACCGAAATCCCGACCCAGCCCATCGACAGGACCAGCCGCCATTTACGGATCACGACGCGGTCTCCGCAGCCAGCGCTTCCTGCAAGGCCGAGGCTTCGGTCAGGTAGTGCTCAGAGCTGAGCGGGACACGCCACCGCACGCCGAGTCCCTCGGTGCGGTCGGCGGGCGGCACCACGACGTACGCGGCCATGCCCAAGCACTCGGCGCCGCACTCGGTCCAGTTGTCCGGAGCACCGGGCAACACCAGCCAGTACCAGACGTGTCCGCGCGGGTCCTCGATGACGGCTCCGGTCTCTTCACCGAGACGAGCGAGCACGCTCTCACCGATACGCCCTGGCACCTTGACCGCGTCCCACGCCTGACCGCATGACACCAGCTCCAACCGCCCCCGTTGCGGGGGCTGCCACGCCAGGACGGGACCTGCCTCCACTTGAGCCCTCAAGCGGCCGACCAGGCAGCACATCGCCGTCACTGACCGCCCCATCCGTTCGGTGTACCGAACCGCATCAAGGGAACGCGGCCCGGCATCCAGCCGGCGCCTGGCCTCACCTACGCTGAGCAGTGCGATGGCCCGCACGTCGTTTCCCTCCGGGCGCCGCTGCGCCATGCCCTCCACGACGGGGACCAACTCACTCAGCACCGCCCGCATCCGCGCCGCCGCGCGAACCTGTTCAGCGACAGACAACAGCGCAGCGCCATCGACCACGCCCTGCGCTTCCTTGAGCAACGCCGCTGGTAACAGACGACGAGAATCGCTCGTACCCATGCCGGGGGAACCGGTATTTTCGTCCATGTCGATCTACTGCTCCTTGCAACTGTGTCGGATCGGCCACGCCCGGGACTGTGCCCGCGGTCGCCGGGGTCTGCACCTGAAACCCTCGTGGGTGAGAAGTACCGAACCAATCGCACGGCCCTATGTGCCGTCCTATATTTGGAGCTATGAACGCCTCCCCGCTTGGGCTTTGGTCCCATCCTGATCTCCGGGCGGCAGCCAAGGCCGAGGACTGGGGCGCCGTTTTCCGTATCTACCGCAGGGTGGCTGCGCTCTCGCAGACGAAACTCGGCGAACTGGTCGGTCTGGTCCAGCCCGATGTCTCCGACATCGAGCGCGGACGTCGCCGGGTCACTTCGGCCGAAGTCCGTCAGCGCATCGTGTCCGGCCTTGACGTGCCGGATGAGCTGCTGCGTCGTGAAGCGCCCACTCCTGCGCCATCTCCGGTGCCGCGGTTGGAGCTGCCGGGGCTCGGCCCCGACGAGGATCTGTTGGCGCGGGTCACCACTGCCGCCAACGCGACGCACCGGGTGGATGCGGCCACCCTCGACTGGCTGGACCAGCTACTCGCCCAGCACCGCGCGGCGGAAGACCTGATCGGGTCCCGGCCATTGGACGAGATCATGCATCAGCAACTGCGAACTGTCGTGAACCTGTATGCCAGTGCTCGTGGCCCGCTCTCCCGCCGGGTGGTGCGTCTCGCCGCGGAGCACGCGCAGTTCCTCGCATGGATGGCGCAGGACCAAGGACGGACCGCTGCGGCACTCGCCTGGTACGACCGCAGCCACGAATGGGCCCTGGAAGCCGAAGACGTGGACATGGCCGCCACCACCCTGTCCATGAAGTCCCACATGGCGTGGTCCGGTGGACGCGGCGACCGCACGGTGCGCCTCGCTGAAGCCGCGCGCTGGTCCGCGCCGGGCGCGTCCTTGGGCGTGCAGGGGATGTCCGTGCAGATGGCGGCGCGCGGCCACGCCCTCAACGGTGCCGTCGACGAAGCGCACCGCCTGATCGACGAGGCCCAGAACCTGATCACTCGGGCGTCCGAGCACCCCGAGGACGAACCACCCTGGATGTACTTCTACGGGGAGACCTGGTTCGAGCTGCAGCGCGGCATGATCGCCATGCACCTACACGACTGGTCCGGGGCCGTGCAAAAGCTGACGATCGGACTCGCCGCTCTGGAGACAAACTACCAGCGAGACCGCACGTGGTACGGCTCTTGCCTTGCCCACGCATACGCGGCGGCTGGGGAAACCGCCCAGGCACTGACGGTCGCCCTGCCACTGCTCGCGGACGCAGCCGTCATCGGGCGCCCGCACTCCTGGAACGAGCTCCACCGCACGGCGGCAGTGCTCATGCGCGCGGGCGCCAAAGAGGGACGACAACTGGTAGACGCCCTCGCTCCCTTTGACTGACTCCGCGCTGGAGGCGCGTCGGCCGACCGGTCTCCCGGTAGAACGGTGTGTCTCAGAGGGGCACCTCGCCCAGTTCCGCGCGCCGGCGGGTGAGGGGCCCTGGCGGGGCGTTGTCCGGGTGCGGGGGCGTTGTGGTTGGGGGGTTGGCGGCGCTGTTGGGGCGGGTGGGATTGGTGGGCGGGGGGCATATGTCAGGAGCACCACCGGATCGGGTATCGCCGAAACCCTTACGAGCCATCGCTCGCTGTGCAACAGTCGTAACTGGTCCATCTGTCCCGCCGTCCGCCACGGCCGTCACCGCGGCTGCCCGCAGACATCCCTCGGAGTGCGTCATGCCGTCCCCCGCGCACGCGGATTCCCCCACAGCACAGCCACCAGGCCCCGGGGCCGTGGATGCACTGATCAGCCAGGCGCGCCAGTTGCGCAGCCGGGTGGACGCGGTGCTCGGCGAGAGCGTGTCGGACGCCGAGGACCCGCGGCTGCGCTGGCAGCGGGCGCTGTGCGACCTGGCGGTGCACCAGCTCGACGATCTGGGCACGCATCTTGGGCAGTTGCGCGAGGGGTTCGCCCTCGACACGCCCGTCGCGGCGCTGCCGCACGGGTCGGCGGGGGCTCGGGAGGCGGACCGGCGGTTCGCCGGGGCCGAGCTGCCCGACGCGGCCGCGGTCGGCGCGCTCGGCCGGGCCGGGAGCGCCGAGTGGGACCTGCTCACCGACGGGGCGCAGTGGTCCGACGAGCTGTACCGCATTTTCGGCCGCTCCCCGCAGGACGGCCCGCTGACCCTGGACGAGCTGCCGTCGTGGCTGTTCTCCGAGGACCAGCAGCTGCTCACCGAGATGGTGACGGGCTGCCTGGTCGACGGGCGGCCGATCGACGGCGAGTTCCGGATCGTGCGCGCCGACGGCACGGTGCGCACCGTGCACATGGTCGGCGAGCCGGTCTTCGACGCCGACGGCGGCACCATCTCGATGTGGGCCGTGATCCGCGACGTCAGCGACCTGCGGCGCAGCCAGCGCGTGCTACGGGAGACCCGTGACTCCCTGGAGCGGCACCGGCAGATCGCCCAGACCGAGCGCCGGCTCGCGGTGGAGCTCCAGGAGGCCGTCCTCCCGCCGTGGCGCGGCGGCCTGCGCTTCCCGCAGGAGGGCGGCGCCACCGCGATGGACCTGGCCGCGCGCTACCTCCCGGCGTCGACCAGCGGTCTGATCGGCGGCGACTGGTACGACGCGATGCAACTGCCCGACGGCTCCTCGCTGCTGACGGTCGGCGACCTCACCGGGCACGGTGTGGCAGCCACGTCGGGCATGGCGATGCTGCTCGGCGCGCTGCGCGGGATGGCCGTCGCCGGGCTGGCGCCCGGCGCGCTGATGTCCTCGCTCAACGACCTGTTGGACACCGCCGCCCAACCGGCCCTGGGCAGCGCCCTGTGCTGCCGGTACGAACCGGCCGAGCGGGTCCTGCACTGGGCGCAGGCCGGGCACCCCGCCCCGCTGCTGTTCCGCAACGGGACGGGGCGCGTGCTCGACGCACCGGAGGGCATGCTGCTCGGCGCCTCCTCGGGCGCCCGGTACGCCCAGGCGAGCGAGCAGTTGTTCCCCGGCGACATACTGCTGCTCTACACCGACGGCCTGGTGCCGCAGCGTGCGCCGCACCACCCGACCAGCGGCGGCAGCGCCGAACGCCTGCTCGCCATCGCGCCGTTGCTCAACGGTGCCCGCTCCGCGCAGGACTGCCTGCGCATGGTGGCGGAGGAGTTCGACCTCCCCGACCGGCCGGACGACGCCTGCGTGCTGATCGCCCGGATCGCCTGACGGATCGCCTGACGGGTCGCCTGCCCCGGCAGCAGCATGGCCCGAGCACTCCGGTCCGCGCGCGGCCCGGTGTGACGTGTCGGCGTCGTCACACCGAACGGGTGCGCGCTGAACGGGACTTCGGCACCGCGATGTCCTGCGGCGCGGTGGTCGCCGGGGCGCTCTTCACCTCCCCCTTGGCCGGCTTCTGCTTGGGCAGCACCGCCTCGATCTCCCGGCGCAGCTCCTGGATGTCCGCCAGGGCGGCGTACCGGTCGGTGAGTTTGTGCATCTGGCGCAGCCGGTCCCAGGTGCGGTGCGAGGAGGTCTGCCCGATGGTCGTCAGCGCCTTGCGGGCGTGGCTGTCGGCCTGTTCGGGGTCGTCGGCGATGAAGCAGGCGGAGGCGAGCGAGAGGTGGTCGAAGATCACCGACCGCTCGTGGCCGCCGCCGCGCAGTTCCAGCGCCCGTCTGGCGTGTGCCTGGGCGTGGACGGCGGCCGACGGGTCGTGCTCGGCCAGCGTGCGGTAGGCGAGCGCCTGCATGCCGTGCAGGTCGGCCTCGTCGAAGTTCTGCATCCAGCTGGGCGTCGGCAGGTCGCCGTGGTCGGCGGCGAACAGCTCCTCGGCCTCGCCGAGGGTCCGGCGCATCTCCTGGTCGCGCCCCATGGCCGCCTGCGCCCACGCCTCGATGGTGCGCAGCATCGACTGCGTACGGGGCAGGGCCTGCTCGCCGGAGCCGGACGCGGCCAGCCGCATCAGGTCGAGCGCGTCGGCCGGGCGGTCCAGGTGCACCATCTGGCGGGCCGCCCTGGACAGCGCCTCGCCGGCCCGCGGCCGGTCGCCGCCCTCGCGCGCGGCGTGCGCGGCGATCACGAAGTACTTCTGGGCGGTGGGCTCCAGGCCGACGTCGTGGGACATCCAGCCGGCGAGCACCGCGAGGTTGGCGGCCACGCCCCACAACCGGCGTTGCAGGTGCGCGGGGTGGCGGTAGGAGAGCATCCCGCCGACCTCGTTGAGCTGGCCGACGACCGCCTTACGCTGGAGGCCGCCGCCGCGGGAGGCGTCCCACGCGCGGAACACCTCCACCGAGTGCTCCAGCGACTCGATCTCCTGGGCGCCGACCGGGACCGCCTCGTAGAGGTCCTGGGCGGCCGGATCGGCGCTGAGCGGGTCGTCGAGGACGGGTGCGTCGGCCGCGAGGGCCGGGTCGGTGTGCAGCCAGTCGTACATGGCCGCGCTGAGTACGGTACCTGCGGTGAGCGCTGCGCTTGCGCCCACCAGTCCGCGTCGGTTGAGCATGAGGTCCATTCCCGTGAATTCGGTGAGGACCGCGGCGGTTCGCTCCGGCGGCCACGGCAGGCCGTCCCCGGTTTTCTTCTTCCCCCCCTGCCGGCGCCGGTCGAACCCGAGGTCCTCGATGGTCACGACACGACCGAGGCGCTCGGTGAACAGGGCGGCCAGCACCCGCGGCACGGGTTCGCGCGGCGACTCGCCGGTTTCGATCCAGCGGCGCACCCGCGAGGTGTCGGTCGCCAGCTGCGGATGGCCCATGGCCGCCGCATGCCGGTTGACCAGCCGTGCGAGTTCGCCCTTGGACCATCCGGTGAGACCGAACAGGTCCGCGAGTCGGGTGTTGGCTTCGCTGCCCACGTCAAGCCCCCAGGTTCCTCGGCACCTTGACACTAATCCCGGTGACAAAGGCCCCGCGACTATTCGCCAGGGTTCGCCACGGTCCGCCAGATGGTCTGCCACCCGCGCCAGGGTGTCAGGTAGGAACGCGCCACCCCGCCCCGGTTCCGCATTCCCCAGGGTGCGGTACCGGGGCGGGGGCGGCGCCCCTGGCAACTCGTTGGCACACGAAGGGATCTGCTTCCACTCATGTATTCGGCATCGTCCTCCGTGTCCGCCCCGCCCCGGCCCGCGTACCCCTCGGTCGGCGAGCCGGTGCTGCGCCCGCGTCCGGCCGCCCTGCGGCGGACCGTGGCCGGCGGGCCCCGTCCGATCGGCGGGAGAATCGACTTGACCGGCCCTCAGGGGGCGCAGCTGCGGACCGCGGTGGCCGCGGTGCAGCGGATCTGTCCCGAGTTCGCGCCCGTGCAGCTGCTGCGGCGCGGCGGGCGTACCGCGCTGCTGATCGGTACCTCCGGCCGGGCGCCGGCCGTCGCCAAGTGCCTGCTGGACCACTCACCGGCCTGGGCGGAACGTTTCCGCCACGAGATAGCGGCCTACCGCACGTTCGTCCGGCAGCGCCCGCCGGTGCGGGTGCCGCGGCTGATCGCCGCCGATCCGGACAGCTGCGTCCTGGTGATCGAGCGGGTGCCCGGGCGGGTGGTCGCGCCGCAGCGCCACCCGGTGCAGACCCCGGCCCGCACGGATGTGCGCGCGGCGCTGACGGCGTACGCGCGGATTAACGCCTGGCGGCCGGCCCCGGGGTCGTTCGACGCGCCGATCGACTACGCGGCGCGGATCGGGCGCTATCACGAACTGGGCCTGCTCACCGACCGGGACCTGGGCGACCTGCAGAAGCTGATGCGCGGACTGGCGCACACGCAGGGCCAGTTCTGCCACGGCG
This sequence comes from Actinacidiphila sp. bgisy145, assembly GCF_057708125.1. Taxonomy (NCBI): domain Bacteria; kingdom Bacillati; phylum Actinomycetota; class Actinomycetes; order Kitasatosporales; family Streptomycetaceae; genus Actinacidiphila; species Actinacidiphila sp. bgisy145. The sequence continues at coordinate 105,128 of NZ_JBYIRL010000022.1, read as the reverse complement.
ACGCCCTGCTGTCGAACGTGCTGCTGTCGCCGGCCGGCCCGGCGCTGGTCGACTGGGAGCACGCGGGCTGGTATCTGCCCGGGTACGACCTGGCGGTGCTGTGGTCGGTGCTCGGGGACGACCCAGCGGCGCGCCGGCAGATCAGCCAGCAGGCGCAGGCGCAGGGCGCGGAGGCCCGGGACGGCTTCCTGGTGAACCTGATGCTGGTGCTGACCCGGGAGATCCGGACCTACGAGACGGCCGTGCAGCGGACGATGCGGGCGACCGGTCCGGCCGCGCCGGGTGCCGCCGAGGCGGGAGAGGAGCAGCGGCTGCTGCTGCGCCGGCTGCACGACGACTGCGGGATGGCGCGGGGCGCGGTGCGGGCGGCGGTCGGCACGCAGTGAGCGGTCGGAGCGCCGTGGCCCCGCGCCGGCCGGCGGGACGCTCCCCGTCGCCGCCCCTCCCCGGCTGCCTCGCCCCCGCCGCGCAGTGGGTGCCCGCGCATTGTCGACAGGGCGGGGAAACGTGGCAGGCGGAGGCGGGGCGGGGGCAGAGGTGTAGGCCAGTGGCGCGGGGCAGGTCGGTGGGGGCGCGGGCCGGAAAGGCGGTCAAGGCGGGGAGCGGGGCGGCGGGACGCGCCGTATACGGGTGGTTGACGGAGCGTCGGAGCGGCCGGTAGCTGTGGGGAAGCTGTGATCCGCCACCCCGCTTCGAGGAGGCCGTCGTGCCGCGTTCCGCTCCCCCGCCCCCACCCGTCTCCGGAAGACCCCCGGCACCTGCGCGCCGGGCCCGCGCCGCGGTGGCGGTCGCCGCGGCGGCGGCCCTGCTGCCGCTGTTCGGCACGGGCACCGCGGCGCACGCCGACGCCTCGGGCGCGCTCCAGCGGGCGTTCGCCGACGCCGCCGGGAAGTACGGCGTGCCGCGCAGCGTGCTGCTGGGCGTGTCGTACATGGAGTCGCGGTGGGACGGCCACCAGGGCGTGCCGAGCGTCACCGGCGGCTACGGGCCGATGCACCTGACCGACGCGCGGACCGCGCTCACCGACCATCCGGTGCGGCAGGCCGGCGACGGGGGCGACGACGGCCGCGGGGACACCTCGCGCCCGCTGATCACCCGCACGCAGGCGGCGGCGCCGGCCACGGCGTCCTTCCCGGCGAACCTGACCACGGTGGACCGCGCGGCGGCGCTGACCGGTCTTGCGGCGGCCGACCTGCGCGAGCGGCCGGCGGCCAACGTGGCGGGCGGCGCGGCCCTGCTGGCCGCGGAGCAGCGCCGGCTCGGCGAGCCGCTGAGCGCCGACCCGGCCGACTGGTACGCGGCCGTCGCGCGCTACTCCGGCGCGGACGACCGGGGCACCGCGGACTCCTTCGCCGACGACGTGTTCGACGTGATCCGGCAGGGCCAGGCGCGTACCACCGACAGCGGCCAGCGGGTGGTGCTCGCCGCGCGGCCGGGCCTGGCACCGGCGGCCGGTCAGGCGGCTAGGGTCGGGCTTCGCGCGGACGACACCGGGCCTGCCGAGTGCCCGCCGGGCCTGGGCTGCGAGTGGGTGCCGGCGCCCTACCAGGAGACCGGCGGCGGGGACTACGGCAACCACGACCTCGCCGACCGGCCGCAGGACATCAAGATCGACACGATCGTCATCCACGACACCGAGGGTTCGTGGGACACCTCGCTGAAGCTGGTGCAGGACCCGACGTACCTGGCCTGGCACTACACGGTCCGCTCCTCCGACGGGCACGTGGCGCAGCACGTGCCGGTCAAGGACGTCGGCTGGCACGCGGGCAACTGGTACACCAACGCGAAGTCGATCGGCATCGAGCACGAGGGGTTCCTCACCGACCCGGACGCCTGGTACACGGAGGCGATGTACCGCTCCTCGGCGCGGCTGGTGCGCTACCTGGCGCAGAAGTACGACGTGCCGCTGAACCGGCAGCACATCCTCGGCCACGACAACGTGCCGGGCCCCACGGGCGCCTACGTGCCGGGCATGCACACCGACCCGGGACCGTACTGGGACTGGGGCCACTACATGGCGCTGCTCGGCGCGCCGGTGGTGCCGACGGCGGGCCCGTGGGGCGGTGAGGTGACGATCGACCCGGACTACGCGGCGAACCAGCCGGCCTACACCGGCTGCGCCACGGCGGGCGCGGCGTGCCCGGCGCACGGCTCCGAGGCGGTGCGGCTGTACACCGCGCCGAGTCAGGACGCCCCGCTGGTGCGGGACGTCGCGCTGCACGGCGCGGGCGGCGCGAGCACCACGGACGTCAACGACGTGGGCGCCCGGGCCTCCACCGGCCAGCAGTACGCGGTCGCCGGCCGCCAGGGCGACTGGACGGCGATCTGGTACCTCGGCCAGAAGGCGTGGTTCCGCAACCCGGCGTCGGCGCCGACGGCGGTGGACGCCACGGGCCTGGTCGTCACCCCGAAGAAGGGCCTGGCGAGCGTCCCGGTCTACGGCCGCGCCTACCCGGAGGCGAGCGCCTATCCGGCGGGGGTGCCGGTGCAGGCGCTGACCCCGATGCCGTACACGATCCCGGCCGGCCAGCGGTACGTGGTCGGGGGCCGGGTGCACGGCGAGTACGACTACTCGGTCACCTTCGACACCGCGAGCCACCAGGTGGTGCGGGGCACGAACGTGTACTACGAGATCCAGCTCGGGCACCGAGTGGAGTACGTCCTCGCCTCGGACGTGACGCTGCTGCCGTCCGCGCTGTCGTAGCCGCGCGGCTTCACCGGGCGGCGGGCCTGTTCGGTGACCGGCACGCGTAAGGGGCGCCATCCCGGGATGGCGCCCCTTACGCAGCGCCCTTGCCCGGAGCGCCTGCCCCGTTCGACGGCTCAGCCGGCCTGGAACATCTCCGCCGGCAGCGGCTTGAGCAGCTGGTACAGGTCCTCGGTGATCGGCCGGTCCCAGGTGGCGATGGTGACCTGGACGCCGTCGCTGCGGTCGAACTGCACGCAGGCCACCCGGGATTCGGAGATCTTGATCCGGCGCACGATGAGCGGCCCGTCGGCGAGCATCACCGGGGTGCCCTCGATGTCGACGACCTCGGCCGGTTCGTCGTTGCCGAGCGCGGCCAGCAGCTGCGCCACCTCGAAGGGCACCTGGCCCTCCTCCAGCTCGCGGGCCGGCGAGCCCTCGGGGAGGTTCCCGATCAGCATCGAGGGGCCGCGGCCGCCGAACAGGTCGTACCGCAGGTAGATGCCCTGGCAGCTGCCGTCGGCGCCGGGCAGCAGCCCCGCGCCCAGGTCGCCGGGCCAGTCCCCCGGGTCCATCGCGAGGACATCGAAGTCCGGCCCGGTGGGCGTGGCTGCGCTACGGCGGCGGAGGAAGGACATGCTGCCATCGTACGTGGTGGCGGGGTCTTGACGGGAGCCCGTTTCAGGTCTCCCGCGGTGCCGCGAACGGCGCGGCCTGCGGTCCCGCCTCGGACGGGCGGCGCGGCGCGGGCACCCGGGCGAGTTCGGTCCTGGCGGTACCGGCCAGGCCGTCGGCGCCGCAGCGCACCGCGCCGTCCAGACCGCGCCGCAGGGCCTGCGCGGCGCCGCCCCGGCCGGCCGCGCGCAGCGCGGTTCCCTGGGCGACCAGCGCCGCCGCCAGCTCGTGGGCGGCCGGCGACGCCTCCAGGTGGGCGATGGCCTCGGCGAGCAGGTCCAGGCCGCGCGGGCCGCCGATCACCTCGGCGGCCACCCGCAGCGCGCTCCCGATCGCCGACGGCGCGCCGAACTGCCGGGCTCTGGCGACCGCGTCGAGCGCGGTGCGCGCCGCCTGCCCGGGGTCGTCCGGCGCCTGCGCGAGGGCGAGGTGCAGCTGCCAGGGGCACCAGCCGGGGTTGCGCATGCCGCGCGCGTCGAGCCGCCGCCCGACGGCGGCCAGTTCCGCGGCGGCCTCCTCGCGGCGGCCCAGGGCGAGCAGGATCTCGCCGTGCACGGCCTGGGCGTCGGGGAAGGTCACGGCGGCCGGGAAGGGCGCGGCGAAGGCGTAGCCGGCGGCGAGTTCGGCCGCCTCGGCGGCGCGGCCGCGGGCGACGAGCACCCCGGCGAGCACCGCGACGGCGTACCACTGCACGGGGGTGCCGCGGCCGACCCGCTCGGCCAGCCGCAGCCCGTCGCGGGCCAGTTCCTCGGCCTCGGCGAGCCGTCCGCAGCGGTGGCGGACGTAGCCGAGCAGGACGTACCCGAAGGACAGGTGCGCGCCGCGCCAGCCGTGGCGTTCGAAGTCGGCGATGCCCTCGGCGAACAGCTCCTCGGCGCGCTCGGGACGGTCGGCGTAGGCGTAGGTCATCGCCACGAGCACCGGCACCTCGAAGCCGCGGCCCTCCTCGACCCAGGGCAGGCCGCCGTGCAGCGCCCGGGCGGCGTGGCGCAGGACGGTGCCGGTGGGCTCGCCGCGCAAGGTGGCGTCCCAGGCGCGCAGGCCGATGATGTACCGCTCGGTGAGGTCGCGGCCGGTGAGGCGGTCGGCGAGGCGGGCCAGCCGGCGGGAGCGGCCGGGCGAGTCGGGCTCGTCGGCGCGGAAGGCGTCCCACATGAACTGCTCGGCCTGCATCCGCAGCCGGGTGCGCGGCGCGGTGGCGGTGCGGGCGGCGGCGGCCACCACCTCGGCGGCCTCGCTGAGCAGGTCGGAGTGGGCGAGGGACTGGGAGAGCAGGAAGATGATGCCGTCGCGCAGTTCGGGGTCGTCGATCGGCTCTTCCAGGGCGGCCCGCAGGTGGTTGGCGGTGGTCGCCGGTTCCAGCAGCTGGGTGGCGCAGCCGAGTTCGTAGCGCACGGCGGCGCGCTCGCCGGGCGGCGGGGGTTCGCGCAGCGCCCGGGCCAGGCAGTCGCGGGCCGCCTCGGGGGCGCCGGCCCGCAGGATCTCCCGGGCGGCGGCGCGCAGCTGGTGCACCACCCACGGGTCCTCCTCCGGGTGGGTCTCCAGCAGGTGCCGGGCGGCGGCGGTGGGGCCGAGCCCCGCGTCGAGCACCGCGAAGGCGGCCTTGCCGTGCAGGGCGACGCGGATCGCGCCGGGTATCGCGCGGTAGACGGCGGTGGCGATCAGCGGGTGGACGAACTCCAGGGTGCGGCCGCCGGTCAGGACGCGGGCGGCGCGCAGCCGGTCCGCGCAGTCGGCCGCCTCCTGGCTGCCCAGGCCAGCCACGGTGGCGGCCAGCGCGGGCTGGATCTCGGTGCCGAGCACGGCGGCGGCCCAGGCCAGCCGGACCGTCGAGGGGCCCAGGCGCTCCAGCCGGGCGACGAGCCCGCTGCCCTTGGCGGCGGCCGCCAGGTCCCGCAGCAGGTGCACGCTGCCGCCGTCGGGCGGCAGCCCGCGGTCGCGGACCTTGACGGCCAACTCGACCGCCTCGAAGGGGTTTCCGGCGGTGACCGCCCAGCACTCCCGGCAGAACTCCTCGTCGGCGTGCGCGCCGACCCGGTCGCGTACCAGCCGGCCGATGGCGTCCGCGGTCAGCGGCTCCAGGCCCAGCGGGCGGTGGCCCGCGCGGCCGGGCAGGCCGCGGAACGCCTCGGCGGACGGCGGCAGTTCGTCCGGGCGGTAGGCGACCACGACGAGCAGCGCGAGGTCGTCGGTGCGGGGCGCGAAGGCGGCCAGCCAGTTCAGCGACTGCGGGTCGGCCCAGTGCGCGTCGTCGAGGACCAGCACCACCGGGGCGTGCTGGACCGCGACATGGGTCAGCACCCAATCCAGGCCGTCGCGCAGGCCCTGCGGGTCGGGGGCGGCGCCCTGGCCGGCGGCCTGCGCGGTGCACAGGCCGAGCGCCGGGCCCACGATGCCGTACCAACTGCCCAGCGCCGCCCGGACGTCGGCCTCGGTGGCGCCGGCCAGCGGCGGTTGCAGGAGTTGCCGGGCGACGTGGAAGGCGACCTGCTGCTCCTGGTCGCCGCCGCGGGCGGACAGCACGGTGCAGCCGCGGTCCGCGGCCCGGGAGCGCACTTCGGCGAGCAGGGTCGTCTTGCCGAGGCCGGCCGGGGCGGCGAACGCCAGCAGGCCGCCTCGCCGCCGGCCGGGCGCCGGGTCGCAGAGCGCGGCCAACCCCTCCTCGACGGCGGACAGTTCGGCGTCGCGCTCGAACAGCGTGCGGGCGCCGCCGACCGTCCGTCCCACCATGGTCTCTCCCCTGGCCGACCGGCGGGGCGCGCGCCCGGCGCACTCAGTCCGGTGGGTTCACAGCGTACGCCGTCGGATGCGTGGGGTAAGGGGGTACGACGGTGCCGGTACGCCACTGGCAGGAGGCGTACCGGCGAGGTGGAGCCCCGCGGTTCCCGGGGAGGCGGTGCCTCCCGGTCGGCCCGCCGCGACCCTCCCACGGGGGCCGGGCCCGCCACCACCGCGGCCGGGCCCCACTCCCCGCCAAAGCTCCTGTGCGCCCCGCACGCGCCCCCGTTACCCGCCGTAACGAAGGCGCGCCCCCGTGCCGCCGAGGCGGCCTGCCGCTGCTCCGCGCGGGGGAGGTCAACCGGGGCTGTCGGTGGGCTGGTCGCGGTGGCGGGCGTGGTGGCGGGCGACGCGGGCGCGGTTGCCGCAGGAGGGCTTGCACCACTCCTGGCGGGCGTGCGCCTGGACGAAGTAGCGCACGCAGCGGGGGGCAGGGCAGGCGCGCAGCCGGGTGCGGTCGGGGCTGGTGAGGAAGGCCATGCCGGCCCGGGCCAGGGCGGCGGCGAGCAGGTCGGCGCGGGTGTGGTCGCGGGCCACGCGGTAGCCGCCCAGCGGTGCGCCGCCGGCCGGCCACAGCAGGCGGTGGGTGACCGGCACCCGGGCGGCGGCCGTGTTGAGCCCGTCCAGGGCCGCGCCGGCGTCGGGCAGCCGCCCGGCGTCGGCCTTGCTGGGCGCCCCGGGCAGCACCGCCCGGGCGAACAGGGCGCGCAGGGCGGTGCGTACCGCGACGGCGGCGGCGAGCATCGCCGGGTCGGCCGCGGCGCCGCCGTCCGCGAAGCCGTACTCCGCCAGGGCCCCCGTGTGCTGCCGCAGCCAGGCGGTCAGGCCGTCGGGGTCGGCGAGGTCGTCCGCGACGCCGCCGTGCCCGTCGTGGCGGACGGTGACCGCGAGGGCGAGGGCAAGATGATCAACCGGCATGGGCTAATGGTATCGTCGCCACACACCATTAAACGCAGAGGGGGTATTCGTGTCCGACCTGCGCGAGGTACTGCGCGAGATCGAGGTGTTCGAGGGGGAGCTGCCGGACTTCGACGTCTCGGAACTGCCCGCGGACCCGCACGAGTTGTTCGTCGAGTGGCTGCTGACCGCCATCCGGTCCGGCGTGCGCGAACCGCACGCGGTGACCGTGTCCACCACCGGCCTGGACGGCCACCCGTCCGCCCGCGTGCTGATCTGCAAGGACGTCACCGCCGACGGCTGGCAGTTCGCCGCCGACGCGGGCAGCCGCAAGGGCCGGGAGCTCGCGAGCCACCCGGCCGCGGCGCTCACCTTCTACTGGTCGCCGCTCGCCCGCCAGGTGCGGGTACGCGGCACGGTGCGCCCCGGCGGCCCCGAGGAGTCCGCCGCCGACTTCCTCGCCCGCTCCCCCGGCGCGCGCGCCGAGGCGCTGCTCGGCCGGCAGAGCACCCCGCTGAGCGACCTCGCGCTCCGCGACGCCGAGGTGCGCGCCGCCGCCGAACGCCTCGCCGCCGAACCGAGGGCGGTCGCACCCGGCTGGACGCTGTACACCCTGCGCGCCGAGCAGGTCGAGTTCTGGCAGGGCGACAAGCAGCGGCGGCACACCCGCGTCGACTACCGCCGTACGGACGCCGGTTGGGAGCGTGGACTGCTGTGGCCGTGACCGGGATCTCGCCCGCCGAACTGCCCACCGCACTCCCCACGGCACTCGCCGCGGGGCAGTCGCGGCTGCGCGCCCTGCTGCCGGGTCTGACCGACGGGATACTGCGCGGGCCCACCCCGCTGCCCGGCTGGACCCGCGGCCATGTGCTCACCCACCTCGAAGGGGTCGGCCTCGCCCTGGCCCGGCAGGCCCGCTACGCCCTGCGCGGCAAGCTCATCGAGGTCTACGACGGGGGCCGCGCCGCGCGGGACGCCGCCATCGAGGCCGGGCACCGGCGCCCGGTGCAGCAGCTCGCGCCCGCGCTGGCGGACGCGCTGGACGAGGTGGAGGCGTCCTGGTCCGCGGTCGGGCCGGACGACTGGGATCGGCCGGTGCGCTACCGCGACGGCACCCTGCGGGACGCCGGGCTCGCCTGGTGGCGGGAGTTGGAGATCCACACCGCCGACGCCGACCTCGGCTACGGCACCCACGAGTGGCCGGCGCCCCTGTGCGTCCACCTGATCGGCTTCCTCGCGTCACGCGTCCCGGCCGGGTACGAAGTGACGTTCACCGCCACCGACGCGGAGTTCACCCGGACGTACGGCTCCGGGACACCGCTGCCCGTCGCGGGCCGCCTGACCGACCTCGCGGCCTGGCTCGCCGGCCGCCATCCGGAACTCCCGCTGACCGCACCGGAGTTGCCGCGTCTGGGCACCTGGCCCTGACGGACCCGGCGGCGCCGCCCCGCGTTCCCCGCATCAGGGGGCCCGGGGCGGCGCCGCCGGTCGGGGTCACGTCAGGTCGAACTCGCCGTCGCGCGCGCCCAGCACGAACGCCCGCCACTCCGCGGGGGTGAAGATCAGCGCGGGGCCGTCGGGGTTGCGGCCGTCCCGCATCGCGATATAGCCCTCCACGAAGGCGATCTGCACGTCCCCGGTGCCCTGGCTGCTGGACAGCCACTCCGCCCCGGTCAGATCCACCTGCGGCTTCTTCCCGTTGGCCAACGGCTGTCCGGCAGTGCTCTCGGCCACGTCCCGACTCCTCCCACATCTCCCGCATCGACGTCCGCCCCCACACTATCGGGGTCGCCCGGGACCTGCGGAACATACCGGAACCCGCACGTGCCCCCGCCCCGATACGGTATGGCGCTCCCGGCTCATCCCAGCACCCGCCCGAGGAAGCCGCGCAGATGTCCCGCAACGACGTCAAGGTGGCTCTCCAGCAGGAAGTGACCGCCGTCGACCAGGTGCACCTCCGCGTCCTTGGCGTCGCGAGCGAAGGCCCGCGCGCCCGCCGGTCCGAAGATCTCGTCGTTGCGGCCCCACACCGCGAGCACCGGAACCTCGCTGGTGCGCAGGAACTCGTGCAGCAGCGGGTAGAGCGCGCGGTTGTTCCGGTAGTCGCGGAACAGTGCCAGCTGGACCTCGTCGTTGCCCTCCCGGGAGACGAGCGCGGCGTCGTGCTCCCAGGTGTCCGGGCTGACCAGGCTCGGATCGGGCACGCCGTGCAGGTACTGCCAGCGGATGGCGTCGACGCCCAGCGCGGCGCGGACGGCGGGCTCGGTGTCAGGACCGGGGTTCGCCCCGTAGGCCCAGACGTCGGCCCAGAACGACTCGACGAAACCGTCCTCGTAGCCGTTGCCGTTCTGGGTGACAAGGGCCGAGATCCGTTCGGGGTGCCGGAGCGCCAGGCGCCACCCGATGGGGGCACCGTAGTCCTGGACGTAGAGGGCGTAGCGGTCCAGGCCCAGGTGGTCGAGCAGGTGGGAGGTGAGGTCGGCGAGGGCGTCGAAGGTGTAGGCGAACTCGCCCACAAGGGGGGCGTCGGAGTGGCCGAAGCCGAGGTGGTCCGGCGCGATGACGTGGTAGTCGTCGGCCAGCAGCGGGACGAGGGCGCGGAACATGAACGAGCTGGTCGGGTAGCCGTGCAGCAGGACCACCGCGGGGGCGCCGGTGGGGCCGGCTTCGCGGTAGAAGATCCGGCGGCCGTCGATGGTGGCGGTCCGGTGGTGCACCGAGCTCATGCCTAACCCCTTTGCGTCTTTGAACTGGTTAGTCCTTCGCGATGCAAGCACGTGGTGAGCTAACCTGTCAAACGACGTGAAGGGGTTAGAGAGGAGTGGCGCCGGATGGACACGCTGCTGGACCTGCTCAACAGCAGGCCGCTGGTCAACGGCGAGGAGCAGGACGCGCTCGGCGACCCGGCCGGAGGACGGCGCTGGGCGCGGGAGCACGGCGGCGACGGCAGCCCGGCGGAACTCGCGCTGCTGCGCGGAGCACGGGACGTCCTGCGGGACGTCGTGCTCCGGGAACGCCCACCAGCCGCGTTGGGCCCGCTGCTCGAAGGGGTCCGCCGGACCCCGGTCATCACGTCCGACGGTCTCGAGTGGACGGTCGAGACCCCGCCGCATGCCCGGCTGGCCGTCGAGGCAGTGCTTGCCTGGGCCGCCACCGAGAAGCACATGCCCGGCCGGCTCCGCCCGTGCGCCAACGACGAGTGCCGGCTGTTCCTGCTCGACCGCAGCCGCGCCAACCGCGCCCGCTGGTGCTCGATGGCCGTCTGCGGCAACCGCGCAAAGGCGCGCCGCCACTACGAACGCACCCGCTGACCCATCCCCGCGGACCAACTCCCGTGCCGTACATGGCTGTTCGAATCCCGCCCGCACGCCGGACGCGGCCGGTATGGTCGCGATCATGACCGCACATGATCACGGTTACCGCGCGGCCGGCGGCGTCCCCGAGCGCGAGTCCCCGCTCGCGCCGGGTCTGGACCCCGCCCGTACCGCACTCGTGCTCGTCGACCTCATGGACCGGCTCGTCGCGCTGCCGCTCGCCCCGTACCCGGGGCCGGAGGTGGTCACCGCGGCGGTGCGGCTGGCGGCGGCCTTCCGCGCGGCGGGCGCGCCGGTGGTGGCGGTCCGCGCGCAGCGCTCGGGGGCGGCCGAGCAGCCGCCCGGCAGCGACCTGGTGCCGGAGGTCGCCGCGCTCGCGGACGCGCTGGTGGTCAAGCGCTCCATCGGGGCGTTCCACGGCACCGAGTTGGACGCGCTGCTGCGGACGCACGGCATCGACACCCTGGTGCTGGCCGGGATCGCCACCAACGTCGGCGTGGAGTCCACCGCCCGCACCGCCGCCGACCTCGGCTACCGGCTGGTCTTCGCCCACGACGCGATGTCCGGCATGACCGCGGCCGAGCACGACGCCTCTGTGACCCTGGACTTCCCCCGCTTCGGCACGGTGGTCGCCTGCGCCGACGTGTGCTTCGCCTGACCGCCCCGACCGCCCGCTGGAACCGAACCCCAGGAGCAGCCGCCCGTGCACGGCATGAACTACCGCATCGTCCTGCCCGCCGACTACGACATGGGCGTCATCCGCCACCGCGTCGAGACCCGGGGCCATCTGCTGGACGCCTTCCCGGGGTTGGGGCTGAAGGCGTACCTGATCCGGGAGCGCGGCACCGACGGATCGCCCGTGAACGAGTACGCCCCGTTCTACCTGTGGAACACCGCCCACGGGATGAACAGCTTCCTGTGCGGCCCCGGATTCCGCGGCCTGGTCGCGGACTTCGGCCGCCCGGCCGTCGAGCACTGGACCGGACTCGCCTTCGCCCGCGGCCCGGCCGCCGCCGAGGTGCCCGCGGCCGCCACCCGCGCGGCCCGGCCGCTGCGCGCGGACGAACCGCTCGAAGAGGTCGCGGCCCGCGCGTCCGCCCAGTTGCGCAAGGACGCGGCGCGGCCCGGCGTGCACTGCGCGGCGCTGCTGCTCGACCCGCGGCACTGGGAGTTGCTGCGCTTCACGCTCTGGCGGGACGCGGCCCCCGAGGAGCCCGGCGCCGAACGCTTCCAGGTGCTGCACCTCTCCCGCCCCGGGCTCGACACCATCGACACCGGTGCCGGCCCCGCCTGAGGGCTGCCGTACGCATGGTGGCGGGCGGGCCCGGTCAGGCGCCGCTCAGCCGCAACGACGGGTCCGGCGGGCTGAGTTCGGCGAGGACGGCGGCGTGGTCGGAGGGCCACACCCCGGCGACCGGCCGGTCCCCGGTGCGGCGGACGGTGCGGACCCAGCCGCGGCTGTCCGGCCCCGGCGGGCCGACGAGGATGTGGTCGACGCAGCTCGGGCGGCCGCCGAAGTTCACCGCCTCCGGGGTGCGGATGTCCCAGGTGCCCTGCGGCAGCGCCGGATCGGCGAACCGCCACGCGTCCAGCAGCACCTGGCCGGGGACGGCGGGCGCGGTCTGGTAGCCGCGGATCAGCCGCATCTCGTCGAAGTCGGGTTCGGCGTTGAAGTCGCCGGTGACGACCGGCGGGTAGGGCCCGCGGGCGTGCTCGGCGACGAACGCGGCCAGCTCCCGGACCTGCGCGCAGCGCACCTCGGACGCGGCGAGGCCGGAGTCGAGGTGGGTGGTGAAGAAGGGCAGCGGCCCGCCGGGGGCGTCCAGGAGGGTGTGCAGCGCGGTCTTGCCGTCGTCGCGGTGGCCGGGCGGCGTGGGCAGCGCGCGCTCGGCCACCGCCAGGAACGGATACCGGCTCAGCACGGCCACGCCGACGTCGACACCGGTGTCGCCGCCGTTGCGGGCGTGCCAGCGCTCCTGCGCCGTGGCGCGTGACCAGGTCCAGTGCATGCCGAGGCGCTCGGCCAGCCACCCGGCCAGGTTCTCGCCGCCCGGGCCGCTGTCCGCCCACACCTCCTGCACGCCGAGCACGTCCGGCCGTTCGGCCTGAAGCGTGTGCAGGATCGCCTCGCGCCGCTCGCGCCAGCCGGAGAACCGCCACCAGAGGTTCCAGGTCATGACCCTTATCGCTGCGGTGCCGTCGGAATTCACTGGGCCCGTCCTTCCGGTCCGCCTACGGTGGCGGGATGTCGACTCAGGTGATCATTCTCAACGGCGGTTCCAGCGCGGGGAAGACCAGCATCGCCCGCGCCCTCCAGGAGGTGCTGCCGGGCCCGCCGTGGCTGACGTTCGGCACCGACACGCTCGTCGCGGCACTGCCGGCCCGGATGCGCGGGGAGGGCACGGCGGCGAGCAGCGGGGGCATCGCGTTCGGGCCGGACGGCGAGGTGGTGCCGGGCGAGGAGTTCCGCCGGCTCGACGACGCCTGGGCGCTGGGCATGGCCGCGACCGCCCGCGTCGGCGCGCACCTGGTCATCGACGAGGTCTTCCTCGGCGGCGCCGCCTCCCAGGCCCGCTGGCGCGAGGCGACCGCCGGGCTCGGGGTGCTGTGGGTCGGGGTGCGCTGCGCGCCCGCGGTCGCCGCCGCCCGCGAGGCCGCCCGCGGCGACCGCACGCCCGGCATGGCAGCCCGGCAGGCGGCCGTCGTCCACACCGGCGTCGACTACGACCTGGAGGTCGACACCACCCGCACCGGCCCGGCGGCCTGCGCCCGTACGATCGCGTCCCACGTCGTGCCGTGAGACGTGAACCGGCGGGGCCACTGGGACACGGCCTAAAGGCGTTCGGGCCCGTCGCCGTGCGCGGCGACCTGGCGGTAGAGGGCCTGGGCCTCCTCGGTGCGGCCGAGGTGCTCCAGGCAGCGCGCCTCGTCGTTGCGGCTGGTGAGGGTGTCGGGGTGGGCCGGGCCGAGCAGGGCCTCGCGCGCGTCGGCGACCTCGCGGTAGACGCCCAGCGCGTCGCCCCAGCGGCCGAGCCACCCCAGGCAGACGGCGATCTCCCGCTTGCTGACGAGGGTGTCGGCGTGGTCGGCACCCAGCACCCGCTGCCGGACGGCGGCCACGTCGCGCGCCTCGGCCAGCGCGCGGTCCCACTGGCCGAGGCGGCCGAGGTTGACGCCGAGCGCCTGCCGGGCCCGCAGCGTCTCCTCGTCGCCGGAGCCGACGGTCCGGGTGAGGTCGGCGACCAGCTCCTCGAAGAGCGCGAGCGCGTCGGACGCCCGGCCCAGCCGGGTCAGGCAGATGCCCGTCTCGTAGCGCACCGCGAGCGTGGCGGGGTGCTCGGGGCCGAGCACGCGGGCGCGGACCGCGCCGACCTCCTGGTAGACCTCCAGCGCGTCGGCCCAGCGCCCGGAGCGGCCGAGGGTGAAACCGACCTCGAACCGGGTGCCCAGCGTCTCGGGGTCCTCCGGGCCGAGCACCCGCGACCGGGCGTCGGCGACCTCCACCGCGGTGGTGTACGCCTCCTGGGTGCGGCCCAACTGCGCCAGGTTGTAGGCGAGGTTGTGCTTGCACCGCAGCGTGTCGGGGTGCTCTGCGCCCACGGTGCGCTCGCGGGCGTCGAGCACCTCGGAGAACTCCTGGTGGGCCTCCAGGTGCCGGCCGAGCGAGCCGAGCGCGTACGCCGCTTCGTGCCGCGCGGCGAGCGTGTCGCCGTGGTCGGGGCCGAGCACCCGGCGGCGCACCTCGGCGACGTACGCGTACAGCCGCAGCGCCTCCTCGGCCCGGCCGAGCTGCGTCAGGCAGTAGGCCGCTTCGTGGCGGCTGGCGAGGGTGTCGGGGTGCTCGGTGCCCTGGGCGCGGTCGCGGGCGGTGGCGACGGCGGTGTGCAGTTCGTACGCCTGCTGCCAGTTGCCGATCCGGCCCAGGTCGTCGGCCTCGGCCTGGCGGGCGGCGAGTTCGGCCAGCGCGGTCGGGTCGGCGGAGGCGGTGACGGTGCGGGTGGACCAGGCACCGGTCAGCTCGTGCCGGGCGCCGGCGGCGGCCGTACGGGGCCGGGTGGAGCGGGCCTGCGGTCCGGTGGTCAGCCCCCGCGCCCAGTCGGGCACCGCGCCGCCGGGCGGCAGCGCGGCCTTCTCCGCCGCGTTCATCGCCTTGAGCCGCCCGGCGACGTCGGCGGCGTCCTGCGGGCGGTCGTCGGGGTCCTTGGCGAGCAGGTCGAGGATCAGCCGCTCCAGCTCCACCGGCAGCTCGGGCCGCTCCGTGCGCGGCGGCTCGGGCGTGTTGTCGCGGTGCCCGACCAGGATCGACCAGGCGTCGCCGAGGTCGAACGGCGGGTGCCCGGTGGCCAGTTCGTACAGCACGCAGCCCAGCGAGTACAGGTCGCTGCGCTGGTCGACGGCGGAGTTCCCGATCTGCTCGGGCGACATGTAGTGCGGGGTGCCCATGGCCACGCCGGTGCCGGTCAGGCGCGAGGTGAAGCCGATGTCGTGGCCGAGCCGGGCGATGCCGAAGTCGCAGATCTTCACGGTGCCGTCGGTCAGCCGCATGATGTTGGCCGGTTTCAGGTCGCGGTGCACCACGCCCTGGGCGTGCGTGTAGGCCAGGGCCGCGGCGACCTGCTCCGCGATGTCGCTGATGTCGGGCACCGGCAGCGGGCGCCGCCCGGCGTCGTCGAGGACCTGGAGCAGGTTGCGGCCGTCGAGCAACTCCATCACCAGGAAGAGCAGCCCGTCGTGCTCGCCGAAGTCGTGCACCACGGTGATGCCGCGGTGCTGGAGGGCGGCGGCCACCCGCGCCTCGCGCCGGAACCGCTCCTGGAGGACACGGGTGAACCCGGCGTCCCCGGAGTGCCCCATGGGCTTGAGGCACTTGACGGCGACCCGGCGGCCCAGCGACTCGTCGAGCGCGCGCCACACCTCGCCCATGCCGCCGCGGCCGATCAGTTCGTGCAGCCGGTAGCGGCTCTGGATCAGCATGCTGTCGTCGCGGCCGCCTCTCGGCTCCGCAGTGCCCACGCCCGCCGTCCCTGTCGCCGTTCTCGTGTCCGTACCGGTGGTCATCCCGGTGGTCATGCCGGCGGACCGGTCGGCGGGCGGTGCCGCGCCGCCGGGTCCGTACTGGCCGTTGCGGTGTCCAGCCTCCATCAGCGCCGTGCCCCCGTGCCTGTCGGTGCTCTTCGGTGCTTCCCCGCCCCCAGTATGGCCGGGAGGGGCGACAAAGGGGGACAGCGCGTCAGGGCACTTCGGGCTCGCCGGACGGCAGACGCCGGACCGAGGGGCGCGTGTCGGGGCCGAGCCGGGCGACCGCCCTGGGGATGTGGCCGGGCGGCAGCCGCCAGCGCACGGCGGCCGGCACCGCCCGCAGCAGCCGCCCCGCGACCCGCAGCCGGCGGTCGGCCGCCGCCCGCGGCGGCGCGTCGCGCCCGTACAGCGCGTGGGCGTACGGCGGCAGCGCCCCGAACGCCGTGCCCGCGACCGCCGGCCACACCAGCGCCCGCAGCGGGCGCAGCACTGCGGGCACCGGCGGCGCCGTCAGGAACCGCACCACGTCGAACGCCTCGGGTGTGGCGGCCAGTTCGGGGCGGACCTCGGCGAAGTAGCGGGCCAGCCGCGCGGTGTCGCCGGGCACGCCGACCGGGTCCAGGCCCACCAGCCGCGCGGCCTCGCGCTGCTCACCGACGTAGGCGTCCGCCTGCGCGTCGGTCAGCGGGAAGCCGGAGCGGCGCGCGACGTGCAGGTAGGAGTCGATCTCCGCGCAGTGCACCCACAGCAGCAGTTCCGGGTCGTCGACGCCGAACCGCTCCCCGGTCGCGGGGTCGACGGCGGAGAGCCGGCGGTGGATGCCGCGGATACGGGCCCCGGCCGCCTCCGCGTCCGGCGCGGTCCCGTAGGTGATGCGGCCGACGAAGGACGCGGTGCGCAGCAGGCGGCCCCACGCGTCGCGGCGGAAGTCGGAGTTCTGCGCGACGCCGCGCACCGCGCGCGGGTGCAGCGCCTGGAGGTAGAGCGCGCGGATACCGGCGATCCACATGATCGGGTCGGCGTGCAGTTGCCAGGTCACCGAGTCCGGGCCGAAGAGCCCGGGGCCGGGGTCGGGGCCCGGTGCCGGGCTCGGGTACGAATTCGGATTCGGGTCCACCTTCGGGTCCGCACCGTGCATGGCCGCCTCCTCCGCCGTGCCCGACCGCGGCAAGGTACACCGCTCACCGCTCACCGTTCGCTTTTCACCTTTCCCCGTCCACGGTAGTCGGCGCGGTCGGGCGGGCGAAGGGCGCGGACCGGTCAGCCCCAGATCGCCTGGGCCAGCGCGCTCCCGATGAACGCGGCGCCCAGCCCCGCGGTCAGGCTGCCCGCGATGTTCGCCGCCGCGTAGAACCGGCCGCGGTTCTCCACCAGCCGCAACGTCTCGTAGGAGAACGTCGAGTAGGTGGTGAGGGCGCCGCAGAAGCCGGTGCCGAGCAGGAGTTGGACGTGGGCGGACAGGGCGCCCTCGGCGGCGGCGCCGACGACCAGGCCGAGGATCGCCGACCCGCTGACGTTCACCACGAAGGTGCCCCAGGGGAAGACCGTGTCGTGTCTGGCCTGCACCGCGCGGTCGGTGAGGTAGCGCGCCGGGGCGCCGATCATCGCGCCGGCGATCACGAGCAGCCAGTTCACCGGACCTCCCGGCCGGTCACCGCGGCCACGACCCGCCGGGTCGCGTTCGCCCCCGCCCACACCGAGCACAGCGCGGCCGCCACGGTCAGCGCCAGGTAGGCCAGCGCGGGCCGCGGATGGCCGTGGTCGGCCAGCCCGCGGACGTCGGTGGCGTAGGTGGAGAAGGTGGTGAAGCCGCCGAGCACCCCGGTGCCGAAGAACGGCCGGACCAGGGGGTGCGCGGCCCACACGTCGGTGATCAGCACCATGAACACGCCGATGACCGCGCAGCCCGCCACGTTGACCCCGAACGTGGTCCAGGGGAAGGCGTCGTGCGCGGTCGGCCACAGCAGCGCGGCGCCGTAGCGGCCGCACGCGCCGATCGCGCCGCCGACCGCGATCACCGACAGCACGACGGCCGGGTGCTTGCCGAGTTCGGTGCGCTGATCGGGGATGTGCAGGTCGATGTCGGGGTCGACCGGCTCCTCGAAGAGGGCGGGGCGCGGTTCTGCCATGTGCGTCTCCTACTCGCATCGGTACGGCGCACCGGGCCGCGCCTCGCCGGGCGCGGGCACGCGGATGCGCTTCGCAAGCAGGGACCGTTGGCGGCGTCCTCGCCGCGGTTCGGGTACGGCGGGCCCCACCGCCGTGCGGCCCAAAGGAGGTCCGCAACGACCATGGTAGCGGCCTGCCCGCGCGCCGCGGGGGCCGCCACCGCCGGCAGCGGCCGCCTCACCCGGCGGCGCGCTCCGCTCTCGCGGGCAGGCGCACCCGGGCGACGGCCATGGTGAACACCCCCGCGAGCAGCCCCCAGAACGCGGAGCCGATGCCGAGCAGGGTGACCCCGGAGGCCGTCGCGAGGAAGGTCACGACCGCGGCTTCGCGGTCCCCGCCGTCCGCCAGCGCGCTGGACAGGGAGCTCGCGACGGTGCCGAGCAGCCCGACCCCCGCGGTGCCGAGCACCAACTCCTGCGGCATCGCGGTGAGCAGGTCGCCGATGGTGCCGCCGAAGACCGCGACGCACAGGTAGAACACGCCCGCCCACACCGCCGCGAGGTAGCGCCGCTCGTGGTCGGGGTGGGCGTCGGGGCCGGTGCAGATGGCCGCGGAGATCGCGGCGAGGTTGAGCGCGAAGGCGCCGAAGGGCGCGAGGACGGCGCCGGCCGCGCCGGTCCAGCCGATCAGCGGCGAGACGGGCACGTCGTACCCGTCGCCGCGCAGGACCGCGACGCCCGGCAGGTTCTGCGAGGCCATGGTGACCACGAACAGCGGCACCCCGGCGCCGATCAGGGTGTGCCAGTCGAAGCGCGGCGCGGTGAAGACGGGTGCGGCGGGGGTGAGGCGGATGTGGCCCGCCGCGCCGCCCCAGTCCCCGGCGGCGGTGGTCGCGGCGATGCCGACGAGGAGGGCGGCGAGCACCGCGTAGCGCGGCTGGAAGCGGCGTACGAGCAGGTAGGCGGCGAACATCGGGAAGACGACGCCGAAGCTGCCGTGCATGGCGCGGAACAGCCCGGTGCCGAACTCCATCAGCACCCCGGCCAGCAGCGCCGAGGCGATCGGCACCGGGATCGAGGCCATCGCCCGGGCGAACCAGCCGGTCACGCCGCTGAGGAGGATGAGCACCGAGGACAGCAGGAACGCGCCGACCGCCTCCCCCATCGACGCGCCGGTCAGGCCGGTGGCCAGCAGCGCCGCGCCGGGGGTGGACCAGGCGGTGACCACGGGCGCGCGGTAGCGCAGGGACAGGCCGATGCAGGTGGCGCCGAGGCCGACGCCCAGGGCGAGCATCCAGGAGGCGAGTTCGGCGGAGTCGGCGCCGGCGGCGCGGGCCGCGGCGAGGACGACGGCGGCCGAGCTGGTGGTGCCGACCAGCACCGTGACCAGGCCGGCGGTGACCGCGGACGGGGGCGCGGCGGCGCGTATGAGGGCCGTGGCGCGGCGGGGCACGGAGGTGGACATGGCGTACTTCCCGGGGAGGTCGGAACATGCGGGGACGCGACCGTTCCACGTACGGAACGTTCCGCGAACGGAACGCTAGAGTGGGCGCAGCGCGGCCGTCAATCGGTTACGGCCGCGGCCTGGCGGCGCTGGGAAGGTCGATGGAGCTGAACGAGCAGGTGGGGCGGCGCCTGCGGGCCCTGCGCGAGGAGCGGCGGCTGTCGCTGTCGGAGCTGGCCCGGCGGTCGGGCGTGGGCAAGGCGACGCTGTCGGAGCTGGAGGGCGGCCGCCGCAACCCCACCCTGGAGACGCTGTACGCGCTCACCACCGCGCTCGGCACCCCGCTCAGTTCGGTGCTCGCCGATCCGCTCGGCCCGCCCGCGCCGCAGCCGCCGGGCGCGGCGCCCGTCGGCGGCGCCGAGCAGGTCGTCACGGCGCTGCTCACCGAGCGGCACGAGAGCCCCGGCGCCGTCACCGACGTCTTCCGGCTCCGTATCCGGGCCGGCGCCGTCCAGCACTCGCAGGCCCATCTGCCGGGCGTCCAGGAGCACTTGTACGTCCTCGACGGGACCGCGGTGGTCGGCGAGCCCGCCGCGCCGGTCACCGCGGGCCCCGGGCAGTACGCGCACTGGCACGCCGACCGCCCGCACCTGTACAGCGCGCCGCGGGGCGACGTGGAGGCGGTGCTCTTCGTCCGCTACACGGTCGGGGACGGGTCGGAGGGCAGCGGGGGCGAGGCGGGCGAGCCCGGGTCCGAGCTGCCGGGCGGCGCCGGTGCCTGAGGCCCCCGGCGGCGCCGCGCGGCCCCTGGTCCCCCGGCTCCCCGCGCCGTATCGCGCCCGCCCGGCCACGCGCGCCGACGCGGACGCGATCCACGGACTGGTCGCCGCCTGCGAGCGGGACCTGCTCGGCCGGGCGGAGACCGGCCCCGAGGCCGTCGCCGCGCGCCTGGCGCTGCCCGGCCTCGACCCCGAGCTCGACACGCTGCTGGTCCACGCGCCCCCGTCCGCTCCCGGGCCCCGCCTGGTGGCCCGGGCGTGGGTGCACGCCGGGCGGCGCAGCGAGGTGGACGTCCATCCCGCCCACCGCGGGCGGGGGTTGGGCACCGCGCTGCTCGACTGGACCGAGGCGCGGGCCCGCCGGGCGGGCGGGGTGCGGCTGGCGCAGCCGGCCGAGGACGGCGACACGGCGGCCGTCGCCCTGCTGCGCTCGCGCGGGTACGCGCCGTTCGTGACGCAGTGGCTGCTGGGCATCGAGGTGCCCGACGAGCCGCAGGTGCCCGATCCGCCGGCGGGCGTCACCGTACGGCCGTTCCACGCCGGGGACGGGCAGGCCGCGCACCGGCTGGTGGAGGACGCGTTCCAGAGCTGGCAGCGGCGTCGGCTGCCGTATCCGGAGTGGGCCCGGCTCACCGTGGAGCAGGCGGCGTTCGCGCCCGCGATGTCACCGGTGGCGTTCGCGGGCGGAGAGATGGTCGGCGCGCTGGTGGCCCTGGACGTACCCGGATCGGCCGAGGGCTACGTCGACCGGCTCGCGGTACGCGCCGACCACCGCGGCCGGGGCATCGCCGGGGTGCTGCTGCGGGAGGCGTTCCGCGCCTTCCACAGGCGCGGGCGCCGCGGCTGCACCCTGTGGACCCACTCCGCGACCGGCGCCCTGTCGCTGTACGAGCACCTCGGCATGCGGGTGCGGCGCAGCTGCTCGGTCTACGCCAGGACCCTCACGGAGAGCTGACCCCGGCCGCACCGTGCGCCCCCTCACCCTGGTGCGCACCGTCCGCCGCCGCGAGCCGGCGCAGCGCGAGCAGCCCGCCCACGCCGGGTACGAACGCCACGGCCCTGATGCCGCGGTCGGCCGCGCGCAGCCGCCAGGTCGCCACGGCCACGAAGAGGTACGCGCAGCCGTGCGCGGGGCCGACCAGCGACGAGACCGCCTTGAGGTGCACCGTGGCGAGGTTCGCCAGCAGGACGAGGAGCGAGAGGAGTTCGACGCGCGCGGCGACGCGCAGGGCGGGCGTCCGCATGCTCACGCTCCCGTCGTCGAGCCGGGGCGGACGATCATCAGCACCGTGACCGCCGCCCACAGCAGGTTGAACACGCCGGTGAGCGAGGCGAGTTGCCCGGCGAGCGATCCGAGCGGAGCCGCCCCGGCCGACGGCACGGCCTCGAGGGCACGCTCCTGGGCCGGCAGGATCAGCAGCGCCAGCAGGGCCGCGGCCACCGCGGTCAGCACGATCGACGCGATGAGCCAGCCGCTGCCCAGCACGCCCAGGCTGCTCGCGGTGGCGAAGCCCAGCACGGGCACGGCGACGCCGATCCCCGCGTAGACGCGGCAGATACGGTGCAGCAGCCGCAGGGTCGTGACGGACCGGTCGCCGTCGGAGGGGGCCGTGCCGTCGGCAGCGGGCCGGGCGGCGCGCAGGGTCCTGGGGAACATGCTCGCGGCCACCGCGACCGGGCCGATGCTCAGCAGCGCCGCGAGGACGTGCAGGGAGAGGAGGAACTTGGTCACGGCCGGCGCCCCGCGCTCCCGGCCGCCGGGCGACGCGCGGCCGCCGCGCCGCCCGGGTCAGCGCCGCCCGGGTCGGCGCCGCCCGGTGTCGGGGCGGGGGCGGCGAGGGGGTACGGCAGGGCGGACGGGACGCGCATGGAGCTTCCTTCGGGTGCGGGGGCCGGTCGGGCCGGTTCGCCCCTGACGCTAAGGCGCCGGCCGGCGCCGCTCCAGTGGCACCAATGCCACCTTCCAACGGGATCTCGCCAACACCCGCGCTCCGGCATCCTGTACTGCCTGAGCTGGGTATCTGCACGCGTCAAAGGGCGTCCGGCCCCGTCGGCCAGTGATTCGACGGGGTATGTTCGCGCCATGCACACCGTCGCCGTACTCGCGCTGGACCAGGTGATTCCGTTCGACCTGTCCACGCCGCTGGAGTCGTTCGCCCGCACCCGGCTGCCGGACGGGCGGACGCCGTACCGGGTCCGCGTCTGCGCGGAAGGGCCCCAGGTCGACGCGGGCGCCTTCACCCTCACCGCGCGCTGGGGCCTGGACGCGCTCGCCGGCGCGGACACGGTCGTCGTGCCGGGTACGGCCGTGCCGACCGCGCCGATCAGCCCCGCCGTCCGCGACGCGCTGCGCGCCGCCGCCGCGAGCGGCACCCGCATCGCCTCCATCTGCACCGGCGCGTTCCCGCTCGCGGCCACCGGCCTGCTGGACGGCCTGCGCGCGACCACGCACTGGCTGGTGACCGACCTGCTGGCCGCCACCTACCCGCAGGTCGAGGTCGACCCCGACGTGCTGTACGTCGACAACGGCCAGATCCTCACCTCCGCGGGCGCGGCCGCCGGTCTCGACCTGTGCCTGCACATGATCCGGTCCGACCACGGTTCGGCGGTCGCCGCCGACGCCGCACGGCTGTCCGTGGTCCCGCTCGAACGCGAGGGCGGCCAGGCCCAGTTCATCACCCGCCCCTACCCGCCCAGCCCGCAGGGCGCCGCGCTGGAACCACTGCTCGCCTGGCTCCAGGAGGACCTCGGACGCGAGCTGACCCTCGCCGACATGGCCGCCCGGGCCGGCATGAGCACCCGCACCCTCATCCGGCGGTTCCGCGACCAGACCGGGGTCACCCCGCTCCAGTGGCTGCACCGCGCCCGGGTCCGGCAGGCCCAGCACCTGCTGGAGACCACCCCGCACACCGTCGAGCGGATCGGCGCGCAGGTCGGCTTCGGCTCCCCCACCGCCTTCCGCGACCGCTTCAAGCGCACCACCGGCGTCAGCCCCCAGGCGTACCGGCGCGCCTTCGGTGCCCGGCGCTGACACCGCCCGCGGCGCCCGGCCTTTTCCCTCGTACCGATGTGCGAACGTACCGATGTGCGAAGACGGGAGCGGGTGGGCAGGCTGGAGGGCATGGACGCGGAACACGGAACGCAGGTGATCGTGGAGCCGCCGACCCCCGGCGGCCGGCGGATACGGGTCGGCCGGGAGTCCCTGGGGGTGGCCCGCGGACCGCGTGACCTGCTGGAGTTCCTGCGCCGGGCGGGCCTGGACCCGGACCAGGTGAGCCTCGACGACCCCGAGCTGTTCGTCTGGCACGGCGGCGGCCCGGAGGTGTGGACCGTGCCGGACGACGCCTCCTGACGATGCCTCCCGACGGCGCTCAGTGCGCGGGGCTGTCCGCCCGCATCGGCACGCCGCGGAACGTCTGCACCAGGATCGTCAGCGCGCCGAACGTCACGCACTGGTCGGCGAGGTTGAAGATGCCGGAGTGGCCGACCTGGAGGAAGTCGAGCACCGCGCCGCGGCCGAAGCCGGGGTGCCGGAAGAGCCGGTCGGTGAGGTTGCCGCCGGCCCCGGCGAAGAGCAGGCCGAGGCCGACCGCCCAGCCGGTCGAGCGTACCGACGACGACGCCCAGGCGATGAAGGCGAGCACGCAGGCGGCCAGCACCGTGAAGACCACGGTGGCGTGCGGCGCGAAGGACCCGGCGGCGCCGGGGTTGCGGAAGGCGGTGAGGGTCACGCCGCCGCCGAGCACGTGCACCGGCTGCCGGCCCTCCACGGTGACCGCGGCGACGGCCTTCGTCACCTGGTCCACCGCGAGCCCGGCCGCGGCCGTGATCCACAGCGCCCGCCGCGGCGAGCCGCCCCGCCCCGTACCGCTCACGCCGCCCGCCGTGTCCGCGGTGCCCGCGCTGTCCGCCGTGTCCGCGCTGTCCGCCATCGGCCGCCTCCGTGCGCTCCGGTGCCCCTGCCCGCGTCCATGTCCATGCCCGTGTCCATGCCCGTGCAATGGCTGAACGTTCACCCTCACGCACTCTACGCCCACAGAATTGCCACAGAAATCGTTAACACTTGGTCAAGGCCGGGTCAACAGTTGCCAGCCTGCGGATCGATGTCATAAGAAGCACGATCCGGTCACGATAAACGGGTCTTCATATCTGGACACAAGAGGACAAAAGCCACCGGCTTTTCCGAAGTTGTTTGCACTGTGCACGGCACGGGGTAGGCGGCGACGCGAACCAGAGGGTCCGCATCCAGGGGGCGGTCGCCGCCCCAGGACACCCGGTTCGCCGCCGGTTAGTTTCGTGAGGAACCCGCCGGCCGCGCTCCGACGGCCCTCGGGTTCGGCCTGTCCCCTGCCCCGAGAGGCAAACGTGTCACAGCTCGTCATCGAGCACGTATTCAAGGTCTTCGGCCGCAAGCCGAAGGAAGGTATCCGGCGGCTTCAGGAGGGAGCCGACCGTGCGGAACTGAGAGAGGAGGGCACGACCGCGGCGGTGATCGACGCCTCCTTCGCAGTGGAGCAGGGCGAGATCTTCGTCGTCATGGGCCTGTCCGGCTCGGGCAAGTCCACCCTGCTGCGCATGCTGAACGGCCTGCTGGAGCCCACCTCGGGCAGGGTGATGTTCGACGGCCAGGACCTCACCGGCCTGTCCGCGAAGGCCCTGCGCGACCTGCGCTCCCGCAAGATCAGCATGGTCTTCCAGCACTTCGCGCTCTTCCCGCACCGCAGCGTGCTGGAGAACGCCGCCTACGGCCTGGAGGTCCAGGGCCGCCCGGCCCAGGAGCGCGAGTCGAAGGCGGCCGAGGCGCTGTCCCTCGTCGGCCTGGAGGGCTGGGAGCAGTCCTGGCCCGACGAGCTGTCCGGCGGCATGCAGCAGCGCGTCGGCCTGGCCCGCGCGCTCGCCACCGACGCCGACCTGCTGCTGATGGACGAGTCGTTCTCCGCGCTGGACCCGCTGATCCGCCGCGACATGCAGGACCAGCTGCTGGAGCTCCAGCAGCGGCTGCACAAGACGATCGTCTTCATCACCCACGACCTCAACGAGGCGATGCGCCTGGGCGACCGGATCGCGGTGATGCGCGACGGCCGGATCGTCCAGATCGGCACGGCCGAGGACATCCTCACCGACCCGGCCAACGACTACGTCGCCAGCTTCGTACAGGACGTCGACCGCTCCCGGGTGCTCACCGCGGCCTCGATCATGGAGGAGCCGCGGGTGATGGTCAGCCCCAACGACGGGCCGCGCGCCGCGATGCGCGCGCTGCGCACCGACCAGGCGTCCGCCGCCTTCGTGGTCGAGCGCGGGCGCCGGCTGGTCGGCACGGTGACCGAGGGCCGGGTGACCGAGGCGCTGCGCAAGGCCGAGGGCACCGTACGCGACCTGATGGACACGGACTGCGTCACCACGCACGCCGACGCTCCGCTGTCGGAGCTGCTCACCCCCGCCTCGCAGTCGAAGCTGCCGCTCGCGGTGCTCGACGACAACGGCCGGCTGACCGGCGTCATCCCCCGGGTGACGCTGCTCGCCGCGCTCGGCGAGGGCCAGGAGGACACCGGCAGCCACCGGCTGCCGGACTTCGTGGCGCTGGACGACAGCCCCGCGCCGGACGGCCCGGACGGCACTTCCGCGCCGGACGGCCCGGACAGACCGGACGGCGGCGACAGCGGCAGCAGCGGCAGCCCCGACGACGGTGACGACGCCGAGGGCAAGGAGGCCACCCATGCCTAGGCTCCACTTCGGCAACTGGGCCGAGGACGTCGTCCACTGGCTCACCCACCACCTGTCCTGGCTCTTCGACTTCGTCAGCCACATCGTCAACGGCATGTACAACGGCGTGGAGTGGGCGCTCGGCGGCCCGTCACCGCTGCTGATGGCCGCGATCCTCGCGGTGCTCGCGCTGTGGATGCGCGGGCTGACCGCGGGTGTGCTGGCCTTCGTGGGCTTCGCGCTCATCGACTCCGTCGCGCAGTGGGACGAGGCGATGCAGTCGCTGTCCCTGGTGGTCGTCTCCGCGGTGATCGCGCTGGTGATCGCGGTGCCCCTGGGTGTCTGGGCCGCGCGGCGGCGCGCCGCGAGCGTGCTGATCCGCCCGGTGCTCGACGTGATGCAGACGCTGCCCGCGTTCGTGTACCTGATTCCGGCGATCATCTTCTTCAGCCTGGGCACGGTGCCCGCCGTCATCGCCACCATCGTCTTCGCGATGCCGGTCGGCGTGCGCATGACCGAGCTGGGCATCCGGCAGGTCGATCCCGAACTGGTCGAGGCGGCCGAGGCGTTCGGCACCCCGCCGTCCCGCACCCTGCTGCGCGTCCAGCTGCCGCTGGCCCTGCCGACCATCATGGCCGGCGTCAACCAGGTCATCATGCTGGCGCTGTCCATGGTCGTCATCGGCGGCATGGTCGGCGCGGAGGGCCTGGGCTCCACCGTCTTCGGCGCGATCAGCCAGGTGGACATCGGCCTGGGCTTCGAGGGCGGCATCTCCGTGGTGGTGCTCGCCATCTACCTGGACCGGATCACCGGCGCGCTCGGCGACCAGGTCTCGCCGCTGGGCCGCCGCGCCCTGGCCCGCGCCCGCAGCGCCACCCACGGCCTGAAGGTGCTGAACTACCGGCCGCGCCCGGCGATCGGCCTGTCCGCGGTGGTCGTCCTCGCACTGGTCGCGGGCGGCATCGGCGCCTTCTCCGGCACCAGCGACAGCTCCTCGCCGACGACCGCGTCCACGAACGTGGGCAAGGGCCAGACGGTCAAGATCGGCGACTTCAACTGGGACGAGTCCGTGGCCTCGGCGAACCTCTGGAAGGAAGTCCTGGACGCGCGCGGCTACAAGGCCCAGGTCAACACCTACGACCCCGGCGCCGCCTTCACCGGCCTGGCCAACGGCAACTTCGACTACCTCACGGACGCCTGGCTGCCCACCACGCACGCCTCGTACATGAAGCAGTACGCCGGCAGCTACACCGACCTCGGCAAGTGGTACGACCAGACGTCGCTGGAAGTCGCGGTGCCGTCCTACGTCAAGGGCGTCACGTCCATGGCGGACCTCAAGGGCAAGTCCTCGGAGTTCGGCGGCAAGATCATCGGCATCGAGCCGGGCGCCGGTGAGATGAAGCTGCTCAGCTCCAAGGTCCTGCCCGGCTACGGGCTCGACAAGGAGTACAAGCTCGTCGCCAGCTCCACCGCGGCCATGCTGTCGGAGCTGAAGCGCGACTACGAGCAGAAGAAGCCCGTCGCGGTCGTCCTGTGGTCGCCGCACTGGGCCTACAGCACCTACAAGCTGACCAAGCTCAGCGACCCCAAGGGGCTGTGGGGCGCCAGCGACTCCATCCACAACATCGCCAACAAGAACAGCGCGGCCAAGCTCCCCCAGGTCAGCAGCTGGATGAAGAACTTCACGATGAGCGAGTCCCAACTCAGCTCGCTCGAAGCCGACATCCAGGCCGCCGGCCAGGGCGGGACCGCCGACGGCGTGAAGAAGTGGATGAAGGACAACCCCGGCATCGTGGACAAGATGGCACCGGTCGCCGGGTCGAGCGCCACGAACGTGGGCAAGGGCCAGACGGTCAAGATCGGCGACTTCAACTGGGACGAGTCGATCGCCTCGGCGAACCTCTGGAAGGAGGTCCTCGACGAGCGCGGCTACAAGACGCAGGTCAACACCTATGATCCCGGCGCCGCCTACACCGGCCTGGCCAACGGCAACTTCGACTACCTGACCGACACCTGGCTACCGACGACCCACGCCTCCTACATGAAGCAGTACGGCAGTCAGCTGTCGGACCTGGGCAAGTGGTACGACCAGACGTCCCTGGAGATCGCCGTGCCGTCCTACGTCAAGGGCGTCACGTCCATGGCGGACCTCAAGGGCAAGTCCTCGCAGTTCGGCGGCAAGATCATCGGCATCGAGCCCGGCGCGGGCGAGATGAAGCTGCTCAGCACCAAGGTCCTGCCCGGCTACGGGCTCGACAAGGAGTACAAGCTCGTCGCCAGCTCCACCGCGGGCATGCTCGCCGAACTCAAGCGGGACTACGACCAGAAGAAGCCCGTCGCGGTCGTGCTGTGGTCGCCGCACTGGGCCTACAGCACCTACAAGCTGACCAAGCTCACCGACCCCAAGGGCCTGTGGGGCGCCAGCGACTCCATCCACAACGTCGCGAACAAGAACAGCGCCACCAAGATCCCCCAGGTCACCACCTGGATGAAGAACTTCAAGATGAGCGAGTCCCAACTCAGCTCGCTCGAAGCCGACATCCAGGCCGCCGGCCAGGGCGGGACCACCGACGGCGTGAAGAAGTGGGTGAAGGACAACCCCGACATCGTCGACCAGATGGCACCGGTCGGCACGAGCTGACGCCGCCACCGGCAGCAGCGGCCTGACGGGGCCGGGGACACGTACCGCGTGTCCCCGGCCCCTTCGCGCGCCCGCCGCCCTTCGCCGCCTGGTCCCCGACCTCATCCACGGGCCTTCACCAGCCCGTGGACGAACGCGTACTTGACCGCGTGCGCCCGGTCGCGCAGATGCGCCTTCGCGAACAGGTTGTTGACGTGGGTCTTCACCGTCGCCTCGCTGACCACCAGCCGCTCGGCGATACCGCGGTTGGTCAGCCCCTCGCCGATGAGCGTGAGCACCTCGACCTCCCGCGGGGTGAGGTCGGGGGCGAGCCCGGCCAGCGGCTGCTCCACCGGGGCCGCGCTCTTCACCGCGGCCGCCAGCAGCCGCTCTTGGACCGCCGGATCGAGAACGGCCTGCCCGGCGGCCGCCGCCCGCACCGCGCGCGCGATGTCCTCGCGGCCGGACTCCTTGGTCAGATAGCCGCGCGCCCCGGCGCCCAGCGCGGCGAGGATGTACTGCTCGTCGGCGAGCGTGGTGAGCACCACCACGGCGACGTCCGGGAAGCGTTCGGAGATCAGCCGGGTCGCCTCCACGCCGTCCGTGCGGGGCATGTTGAGGTCCATCAGGATCACGTCGGGGGCGTGCTGCTCCGCGGCGGTCACCGCCTCCCCGCCGTCGCGCGCCGTGGCGACCACCTCGAGGCCCGGTTGCAGGTCGAGCACCACCGCCAGCGCCTCGCGGATCGCGGTCTGGTCGTCGGCGACGACCACCCGCACCGGCTGCTCGCCGCGCTCCGCCCCGCCCCCGTACGGCTGCGGGCCCACCCGGCCCGGGTCGCGGCCGCTCATGCCGGTATCACCACACGCACCTGCCAACCTCCCGCGTCGTCACCGTCCACGATCGGTCCGGCCGTCACCGTGCCCCCCACCAGCTCGACGCGCTCGCGCATCCCGACCAGCCCCATGCCGCTGCCGGCGCCGGCCAGCGGCCGGGAGCCGTCCGGCGGCGCGGAGTTGACCACCTCGAAGGTGGTCGCCTCCGGCCCGTAGGCGAGGTGCAGCCGGACCGGTGCGCCGGGCGCGTACTTGTGCGCGTTGGTCAGCGCCTCCTGGGCGCAGCGCACGATCACCTGGGCGGGCCGGACCGGCAGTTCGTGCGGCGGACCGTCGAGGGTCAGCGTACCGGTGCCGGGGATCGACCCGAGCATGGAGCGCAGGGTGTCGAGCAGCGGCAGCGCGTCCTCACGCAGGTCGCGGACGGTGCGCTGGACCTCGGTCAGCCCGGCGCGCACCAGGCTCTGCGCGCGCTGGGTGGCCTGCCGGGCCTCGGCGGCGGCGCCGGACTCCAACAGCGCGTCGGCGACCTCCAGTTGCATGTTGACCCCGGCCAGCGAGTGCGCGAGCACGTCGTGCACGTCGCGGGCGATCCGGGCGCGTTCGGCCAGGGCCTCCGCGCGCGCCTCGGCCCGCGCGGCCAGTTCGGCCTGCTCGGCGGCCGAGCGCGCCGAGCGCAGCGACTCGGCGTGCAGCCGGTTGGAGATGCCGACCAGCACGGTGGTCCCGGCCAGCACCCCCAGGTACCACGGCACCTCGCCGGGGTCGCTGCCGATCGGGAAGAGCCGTACGGCCGCGCACATCACGGCGGTCACCGCGGCGACCGCCAGCGCGCG
The DNA here is from genome assembly GCF_057708125.1 of Actinacidiphila sp. bgisy145. NCBI lineage: Bacteria > Bacillati > Actinomycetota > Actinomycetes > Kitasatosporales > Streptomycetaceae > Actinacidiphila > Actinacidiphila sp. bgisy145. The sequence continues at coordinate 75,433 of NZ_JBYIRL010000022.1, read as the reverse complement.
GCGGCGTTCGAGGCGGAACCCGGCGTGGCCGGCGAGGTAGAAGGCGAAGAGCGAGGCGGCCCCGGAGTGGTCCTGGCTCATCAGCGCGGCCGCGGCGACGCCCCCGAAGCACAGCAGCGCGGTCTGCGGCCCGGGCGACAGCGCCCCCTCGGGGATCAGCCGCATCGTCAGCAGCAGCGAGTTGAGCACGAGCAGGCACAGCACCACCAGGCCGGTGCCGGACGTCCCGCGCGGGTGGACCAGCACCGCGCACACCGCGATGCCGGTGCCGCTGATGAAGAGCTGGAGGAGGTTGTTGTCCTGCGCGAGCCAGTGGGCCGTGGCGCGAAGTCGGTGCAACTGAAGCTCTCTTCCCGCGGTCGGCCGGGCGCCCGGCCGGCCGGTCTGCTGATCAGCCGGTCGAGCGGCCTGTCGGCCGGCTGCTGCGAAAAGCTACCAGCGCCGACGGAACGGTGGCACCGGCGCCCTCGGTGCCCTCCCGCCGTCCGGGGCGCGCAGGTCGTGCGGGTCGTGCGGATCGTGCGGATCGTGCGGCGCCCCGGGCGCCGTACGGCCGGCGCGCGCGGCCCGGTGCAGCGCCACCAGCGTCTCGGCCACCATGCCGAGCCCGGCCGCGAGCAGCACGCCCCGGGACCATCCGAGCAGCGCCAGCGCCGTGTGCAGCGCCGCGTCGAGCAGCCACAGCAGCAGCGCGCCGGAGCCGTACCGCAGCCAGGGCGCGCCGTCCCGCTCGCCGATCCGTACGGCCGCGCCGCGGGCCAGCCCGACGGCGACGCTGAGCAGGCAGCCCGCCCCGGCCAGTGCGGCCGTGGCCGCGGCCGGGCCGGTCGGGTGGGCGCCGCTCAGCGAGATCAGGCCCTCGCAGGCGAGTGCCACCGGCGCCACCAGCGGCAGCCCGGCGTGCGGCGCCTCGCCGAGCGTCCGGCGGGCCAGGACGTAGCCGACGCCGGACACGAGGAAGACGATGTCCAAGGGACTCATCCCGGGCCCTCCCACGTGCGTTTCCACCGGCACACCGCACGGCATGCCGCCGACACCCGCACGCTAGGCGCGGCTCCCGGCCGGGCGATCCACCCCCGGGTGGAGATCCGGGTGGAGATCGGGTGGAGATGCGGACCGCGCTCCACGTCGTGACGTTTTCCGATCACCGGCGGATACTGGAGGGCATGGATCGCACGCCCGGACGAGTGACCTGCGCACCGGGCCCCGGCGTACCCGGACCCGCCGCGCCGCAGCACCGCGCACACCCGCGGGACGCCGTCACCCAGCACCCTTGACCCAGCCTCTGACCTGCTACGACACAGGCGGCTGCCCTGGCTGCCGGCCTGGCGAGGAGATTCCCGTGAAGATGCTGATCAACGTACCGGAGACCGTCGTCCCGGACGCGCTGCGGGGCTTCGCTGCGGTGCACACCGACCTGACCGTCGACGTGGAGCGCCGGGTGATCGTCCGCCGCGGAGCGCCGTACGACGGGCAGGTCGGGCTGGTGTCAGGCGGCGGGTCGGGGCACGAACCGCTGCACGGCGGCTTCGTCGGGCGCGGCATGCTCACCGCGGCCTGTCCGGGCGAGGTCTTCACCTCGCCGGTGCCGGACCAGATGGTGCGGGCCGCGGCCGCCGTGGACAGCGGCGCGGGCGTGCTGTTCATCGTGAAGAACTACACCGGCGACGTGCTCAACTTCGACATGGCCGCCGAGCTCGCCGAGGACGAAGGCGTGCAGGTGGCGAAAGTGCTGGTCAACGACGATGTGGCGGTGACCGACAGCCTCTACACCGCCGGCCGGCGCGGCACCGGGGCGACGCTGTTCGTGGAGAAGCTGGCCGGCGCGGCGGCCGACGCGGGCGCCCCGCTGGACCACGTCGCGGCCCTCGCCCACCGGGTCAACGAGGTCTCCCGCAGCTTCGGGGTGGCGCTCAGCGCGTGCAGCACCCCGTCGAAGGGCGGCCCCACCTTCGACCTGGGCGAGGGCGAGCTGGAGCTGGGCGTGGGCATCCACGGCGAGCCGGGCCGGGAGCGCCGCGCCATGATGACCTCGGGCGAGATCGCGGACGTGGCGGTGGACGCGGTCGTGGAGGACCTGCGCCCGGACGCGCCGGTGCTGCTGCTGGTCAACGGCATGGGGGCGACGCCGCTGCTGGAGCTGTACGGCTTCGCGGCCGAGGTGCACCGGGTACTGGCCGCCCGCAAGGTCGCGGTGGCCCGTACCCTCGTCGGCAACTACGTGACCTCGCTCGACATGGCGGGTGCCTCGGTGACGATCTGCCAGGCCGACGAGGAGCTGCTGCGGCTGTGGGACGCGCCCGTGTCGACCCCGGCGCTGCGCTGGGGCTGCTGACCGCGGTGCCCGGCCGGCGCCGGGTCCGCGGGCGCGCACCGCGCGCCGTGCCGGTTCGACCCACCGTGGAAAGGCTCACCGTATGAACGCCGTGCCCGAACAGCCCGAACTGCCGGCCGACATAGACGCGGCCCTGCTGCGCCGATGGCTCGACGCGGCGACGACCGTGATCGAGCGGGAGGCCGCCCAGCTGACCGAGCTGGACTCCCCGATCGGCGACGCCGACCACGGCAGCAACATGCGCCGCGGATTCCTCGCCGCGCGCACCGCGATCGAGCAGGAGCCGCCGGACACGCCCGGCGGGGTGCTGGTCGCGGTGGGCCGCCAGCTGATCAGCACCGTCGGCGGCGCTTCCGGCCCGCTGTACGGGACGCTGCTGCGGCGGACCGGGAAGGCGCTGGGCGAGGCGCCGGCGGTCACCGCGGCGCAGCTGAGGGACGGGCTGGCGGCCGGGGTGGAGGCCCTGTGCCAGCTCGGCGGCGCGGTGCCGCAGGACAAGACGATGGTGGACGCGCTGGTGCCCGCGCTGGACGCGTTCGGCGCGGCGCTGGCGGCCGGTGACGGCACCGCGGTGGCGCTGACCGCGGCGGCGCGGGCCGCGGAGGAGGGCGCCGTGGCGACCACCCCGCTGCGGGCCCGCAAGGGCCGGGCGAGTTATCTGGGCGACCGCAGCATCGGCCACCAGGACCCGGGCGCGACCTCGGCGGCCCTCCTGCTCACCGCGCTCGCCGACACCGCAAGGGAGGCGTCCTCCTCATGACCGGCAGCCCCGACACCTCTGACCGCACTGACCGCACTGGCAGCACTGACACCGGCGCAAGCACCGGCACCGGCGGGGAGTCCGCGCAGGCGCTGGTCGGGATCGTGCTGGTCTCGCACAGCGCCGCGGCCGCGAACGCCGTCGCCGATCTGGCGTCCGCGCTCAGCGGCGGCGGCGAGGTCCCGCTCGCCCCGGCCGGCGGCGGCCCGGACGGCGGGCTCGGCACCAGCTCCGACCTGATCGCCTCGGCGGCGCGCAGCGTCGACCGGGGGGCGGGCGTGGCGGTGCTCGCCGACCTCGGCAGCGCGGTGCTCACCGTGAAGGCGCTGCTGGCCGACGAGGAACTGCCCGCCGGGGCGCGGCTGGTGGACGCCCCCTTCCTGGAAGGGGCGGTCGCCGCCGTCGTCACCGCGTCCACGGGCGCGGACCTCGACGCGGTGGCGGCGGCAGCGGCGGAGGCGTACACCTACCGCAAGCAGTGACGGTTCCCCGGTGCCCCCGCACGCGGCGGGGGCACCGGGGCACGCCGGTCGGCGCGGGGGTCAGCGCGGGCGGTCAGCGCCCGTAGCGGAGCAGGTTGCGGACCATGCGGCAGGTGATGTCGGACGGCGGGTGGACGCCGATCCGCTCGGCGGTGCGGCGTATCCTCCCGTTTCCGGCCTGGGCCGGTTCGTAGACCCCCGAGTCGAGCAGGGCGATGGTCAGGCGCATCGTCTTCAGACGGCGGTTGTGCGCCACGTACCACTCACGGGGCAGGCCCGCGGGCAGCGGCTTCTTCGGCAGTGCGGCCAGCGGCGGGGATGTCTGTCGGCGGTGGTCCAGGGGCAGTGCGGCAGCGGCCATCGGCTTCCTCCTGAGGCGTCGGCCCACGCTTTCGAACACTGTCGATTTTACCGCCAAGCACTGACAAAGCCCCCTGGCCGGGCGGGGGTTCGGCGCTTACGGAAGCAGGCCCGCGGCGGCGGTCCCGGGGGCCGGGTCGACCGGCGGCGCCGGGGCGGGCGCGAACCACGTCGGCTCGTCGCGCAGCGCCTCCTCGATCCGGCCGCGGGCGATCGGCCCGAGCGGCGGCAGCTCGTCCAGTGCGAACCAGCGCACGTCCAGCGACTCGTCGTCGTTGACCCGGGCCTCGCCGCCCACCGCCCGGCAGCGCAGCACGATGTCGATGTATTGCGCGCGGTCGCCGTTGCCGTGGACCACCGGTTCGTTGCTGAAGACGCTCAGCACCCGCTCGACCACCGCGGAGACACCGGTCTCCTCCTGGATCTCCCGTACCGCGCTCTCGGCCGGCTGCTCGCCCGGGTCGGGGATGCCGCTGATCAGCGCCCAGCGGCCGGTGTCGGTACGCCGGTTGAGCAGCACCCTGCCGCGGTCGTCGAACACCACCATGACCACGCCGGGCAGCAGGAGGAGAACGTTCCCCGCCTTGCCGCGGATGTCCTGGATGAACTTGGGAGTCGCCATGCCCCGAGCCTACGAGATGCCAGGTGAACGCCACATCAGCACCAGGTTTCACGCGCTCGAAGAGCTTCCTGTGCGACGTGTCCACAGGGTGGGCCGTCACCCGTTACGGTGATCCGGACAACAGCGCCCACGCGGGGAACGCGGGTGCGGCGGCACCGTCGCGTCCGCGTGGCGGCAGGGGGTCGGGGATGGACACGACGACCGGCGGCGCGCCGCCGCACGGCGGCCGCACGGGCCGCGCCACGGGGCCGCGCCCCGGCGGGCGGCCGCTGCGGCAGGCCCGGCAGGAGCGGCGGCCGTCGGCGAGCGGGGTGGACGCCGCGGGGATGGCCGTGCTGGCGTGCTGCGCGGTCTGGGCGGTGGTCTGCGCCGGCGGGCGCGCGGCCCGGCCGGAGGGCGCGCTGCTCGCGCTGCTGGCGGTCACCGCCGGATACGCGGCCGGGCGGGTGCTCGGCGCGATGCTGCCGAAGCTGACGCTCGCCGCGGGCGCGGTGACCGTGCCTGCGCTCGTGCTGGTCCCGGCGGGCCGGCTCTCCCGCGGCGGGAGCGCGCCGCCGCTGGGCTACGCCAACGCCGACGCCGCGCTGCTCGTCCTCGCCGCCGGAGCGGCCTGCTGCGCGGCCTGGGGCGTCACCGGTCCGCTCTGGCGGCTGCCGGCGGTGGTGTGGCGGAGCCTGCTGCGGCTGCTGGCGCTGACCTGCGCGCTCTCGGCGCTGCTGCTGGGGTCGTCCGCGGCCTTCGCGGCGGGCGTGGCGGTCGTGCTGTGCTCGCTGGCCGCCGCCCGGATGCGGCACCGGCTGACCGGCCTGGCCGGGCTGGCGCTGGCCGCGGCGCTGGCGGTCGGCGGCAGCTACGCGACCGCGGTCGACGCGCTGCCCGGCGGGCTGTCGCAGTCGCTGACCGGGCAGCTCACCCAGCCGCGAGTGGCGCTGTGGCACGAGGCGGTAAAGCTGGCCGAACGGCATCCGCTGCGCGGGGTCGGGCCGGGGCGCTTCGCGGAGGAGAGCACCCCGCTGCCCTCGGACACCCCGACCGCGCAGACCCCCCAGTCCGCGCCCTTCCAACTCGCCGCGGAGCAGGGCGTGCCCGGGGTGGTCCTGCTCGGCGGCGCGTACCTGTGGACGCTGTGCGCGCTGTGGCGCTCCCCGCGCTCCACTCCGGCGGTGCTCACCGCCGCCGCCGCGCTGACCGGGCTCGGCCTGCTCGCCACCGTGGACCATGTGCTCAGCTACGCGGCGGTCACCTCGGCAGCGGGCCTCCTGGCGGGCGTGGCCACCTCCCGGCCCTGGCCGGCGCCGGCGGGCTGACTCAGCGGCCGGCGGGGTCCTGGGGCGCGGCGAGGCCGAGCATCTCGCGGATGGCGCGCACCGCGCCCTCGGCGTCGTCGACGGTCACCGTGAACCAGCGGCCGCCGCCGAGGTCGATGACGATGCCCGGCCCGCGCCGTACGACGACGGCCGTGCCCTTCTCCGGTCGCCAGCGGTAGCCCCAGCCGCCCCAGGAGCGGGGGCTGATCACCGGGGCCAGCCGGGCGCCGCTGACCTCGCCCATGGGGATGCGGCGGCGCGGCACACCGATGTGCCCGCAGCGCACCTGGACCGCCTCGCGGTCGACCCGGACGTGGACGTGGGTGAAGGCCACGGTGCCGAAGAGGACGAGCAGCCCCACGGCGAGGCAGCCGACCACCGACATCACGAGCGGGACGAGGCTGGCGGTGGGGCCGGGGCCCTCGACCGCCAGGGAGATACCGAGCGCCACACAGGCGGCGCCCACGGCAGCGGGAACCCACTGCATACGGTTGCGGGCCCGGCCCGTCCACACACGGGACGCGCCGGTCTCCGGCCGGGGAGCGTGCGTCATGCCCGCAGCGTACCCACCCGCGGCGCGCCTGGCACCGTCCGGACGTCAGGCCGTGGCGGCCGTCACGGCCAGGGCGGCGCCCTGGGGGTAGGCGAGGGCGGCGGCGGGCAGGGGCGCGGGGCGGCCGTTGAGGAGGACCTCGAGGGTGCCGCCGCCGGGCGTGGCGGCCACCCTGCGCAGGGCCTGGGCAGCCACGGCGTCGGCGGACCCGTACAGCGCGGCGCCCGGCAGGGCGGCGGAGATGCGGTCGGCGACGAGTTCGTAATGGGTGCATCCCAGGACGACGGCGCTTACCGCCGACGGGGTGAGGGCCGCCGCCGCGGCGATCGCCGCTTCGACGGCGTCCTGGTCGGCGTGCTGCACCGCGTCGGCCAGCCCGGGGCAGGGCACCTCGGTGATCCGGGCGCCGTTGCCGAACTCGGCGATCAGGCCGCGCTGGTAGCTGCTGCCGGTCGTGGCGGGGGTGGCCCAGATCGCCACCTCGCGGTGGGCGGCCGCCGCGGGCTTGATCGCCGGGACGGTGCCCACGACCGGCAGCCCGGGCTCGAACGCCGCCCGCAGCGCGGGCAGCGCGTGCACCGAGGCGGTGTTGCACGCCACGACCAGGCCGTCCAGCCCGTAGGCGGCCGCGGCCCGCGCGCAGTCCAGGGCCCGCGCCGCGACGTCCTGCGCCGACCGCGGGCCCCACGGCATGCCCGCCGGGTCCGACGCGAGGACCAGGTCGGCGTCCGCCCGCACCCGCCGCACCGCCGCGGCAGCGGCGAGCAGCCCGACACCCGAATCCACCAAGCCGATCTTCACGCCACCACTCTAAGCGCTCCCCCGCGACACGCTGCCGCTGCCGCGGCCCGCACCGCCGCGCGGGCCCGGGCGCGCCGCAGGAGGTGCCCCGCGCGGGCGCCGGGCGGGAACTCGGGCAGACTGCGGGGGTGAGCGTGATGACTGGGATCGCAGGGGTGTCGTTGGTGGCGTGGGTGTGGCTGCTGGCGGGGCAGGGAGGGTTCTGGCGCACCGACGTGCGGCTGCCGCGGGGCGGCGGGCGCGCGCCGGTGCGGGCGTGGCCGGACGTGGCCGTGGTGGTGCCGGCGCGGGACGAGGCCGAGGTGATCGGGGTCAGCCTGTCCTCGCTGCTCGCCCAGGAGTACCCGGGCCGCGCGGAGGTCTTCCTGGTGGACGACGGCAGCACGGACGGCACCGGCGAGCTGGCCCGGGAGCAGGGCGCGCGGCCGGGCGCGCTGCCGCTGACGGTGACCTCCCCGGGCGAGCCGCCGCAGGGGTGGACCGGCAAGCTGTGGGCGGTGCGGCACGGGATGGCGCTGGCCGGTGAGCGCACCGGCGCGGAGTACTTCCTGCTCACCGACGCGGACATCGCGCACCGCCCGGGCAGCCTGCGGGCCCTGGTGGAGGCGGCGGTCGGCGAGGACCTGGACATGGTCTCCCAGATGGCCCGGCTGCGGGTGGAGACGGGGTGGGAGCGGCTGATCGTCCCGGCGTTCGTGTACTTCTTCGCGCAGCTCTACCCCTTCCGCTGGATCAACCGCCCGCGCGGGCGGACCGCGGCCGCGGCCGGCGGGTGCGTGCTGCTGCGGGCGTCCGCGGCGAAGGCGGCGGACGTGCCGGACGCGATCCGGCAGTCGGTGATCGACGACGTGGCGCTGGCCCGCGCGGTGAAGCGGTCCGGCGGGCGGATCTGGCTCGGGCTCGCCGAGCAGGTCGACAGCGTGCGCCCGTACCCGGACCTGGCCGAGCTGTGGCGGATGGTGGCGCGCAGCGCGTACGCCCAACTGCGGCACAATCCGCTGGTGCTGGCGGGGACCGTGCTGGGGCTGGCGCTGATCTACCTGGTGCCGCCGGTCGCGGCGGTCGGCGGGGCGGTCGCGGGCGCGTGGCCGCTGTGCGTGCTGGGCGCGGCGGCGTGGGCGGTGATGGCGGGGACCTATCTGCCGATGCTGCGCTACTACGGCCAGCGGTGGGCGCTGGCCCCGCTGCTGCCGTACACCGCGGCGCTGTACCTGCTGATGACGGTGGACTCGGCGGTGCAGCACTACCGCGGCCGGGGCGCGGCGTGGAAGGGCCGCACCTACGCGAAGCCCGACGCGACCGTGTGACGGCGGGCGGGCGTGCGGAGGCGGTGGACCGGCGCAGGCGTGAGGGCACGGCGGACCGGCGGCGTACGGCGTGGCCGTACGGCCGCGCGACCGCCTCCTCAACCGTACCGTCCGGCGCTCTCCGCCCTGCGTGCGGGCTTGTTGACGTATCGTCAGGAGCGGCGGAGCGCCCGCGCGGCACACCCGGGAAACGAGGCTTTTACCTGATCACATCCTGAGATGGTGACCGTTTTCCGGGGATTCGCTCGTATTAATGAACCAAGGTCACTCACAGCACGCAAAACAACCATCCAATCGGTCTCCCCAACGACCACATCGTGGGCTTAACTTATGGCCCATGACCACCCCCCGCGGTTCGTACGGTGGCGGCTACGGCAGCTACTACCCTTCGTCTGCGTCCTTCCCGGACACCCCGATCTACGACAGCCTCGTGGCCGAGCGCGGCACCCCGCAGATCGCCCCCATCCGCGTGCCCGCGCCGTACCCCTCGTACGACTCCGGCGGCTACAACTCCTTTGGCAGCAGCGGGAATCTGCCTGCCCTGCCCGCCGCGCTCCCGGCGCTGCCGGCCGGCCCCTCGGCCCCGGCGGGGCAGATGGGCCAGCAACACCAGCAGCCCCAGCCGCAGCACCAGCAGGGGCCGGGCGGGTACCAGGGCGGGGGTTACCAGCAGCAGCCCGCGGCATATGCGCCGCAGCAGGCCGCCATGCAGCGCCCGGCGCCGGCCAACGGCTACGGCGGCTACCCTGCGCAACCGCAGCAGGCGTCGCCGTCCGGCTACCAGGCGGCCCGCCCGGCACCGCCGCGGCCGATGGCGCCCCGGCAGGGCCCGGTCGGGCACCCGGAGGAGAACTACCAGCGCCGCAACCTCGGCCTCGGCGTCCCGCCGGCACAGCCCGGAGGGGGCTACTACCAGGGCTGAGCCCAACAGCAGGCCGGGCTGCGGGCGGCAGCTGACCGGATGGCACGATGGTCGCATGACCATGCCCACCGTCAGCGCGCTGCACCTCTACCCGGTCAAGTCGATGCGTGCCACCAGCACGCCGGCGGCGGTCGTGGAGCCGTGGGGGCTCGCGGGGGACCGCCGCTGGATGCTGGTCGACGCCGCCACCGGCAAGGCGGTCACGCAACGTGAGGACGCCCGGCTGGCGTTGGTGGACACCGCGCTCGACGACCGCGGCGGGCTGCGGCTGTCCGCACCCGGCCGGGCGCCCCTGCATGTCGACGTGCCGCCGCCCGGCCCGCTGGAGACCGCGCGGATCTTCGCCGGATCGCTGGAGGTGCGCGCCGCCGGCGACGCCGCCGCGCGGTGGTTCACCGGCTACCTCGGCACCCCGGTGCGGCTGGTCCACCTCGACCGGCCCGACCTGCGCCGGCCGATCGCGCCCGAGTACGCCGTGCCCGGCGAGACCGTCAGCCTCGCCGACGGCTTCCCGCTGCTGGTCACCACCACCGCGTCGCTCGACGCGCTCAACGAGCTGATCGCCGCGGGCGACCGGGCGAAGGAGGGCCCGCTGCCGATGGACCGGTTCCGGCCGAACGCCGTCGTGGACGGCACCGCCGCGTGGGCCGAGGACGGCTGGAAGCGGGTCCGGATCGGCGAGGTCGTCTTCCGCGTGCCCAAGCCCTGCGGGCGGTGCGTGATCACCACCACCGACCAGCGCACCGGCGTCCGCGGCCGCGAGCCGCTGCGCTCCCTGGGCCGGCACCGCAACCTCGACGGCCGGCTGGTCTTCGGCCAGAACCTCGTGCCCGAGTCGTCAGGAACCCTGCACGTCGGCGACGCGTTGAGCGTGGTGGACTGACGTTCCACCCGCCTTTTCCGCACCCCCGCGGAAAGGGCGTGCATTGAACCGCGCCGGTTGCGGTAGTTGATGGGTGTGAAGGGGGTGGCCGCCGATGAGGGGTCGCACGACAGGCACCGTGCGCGGATGGCGCTGGCGGCGCAATCCGCTGCGCCGGCGCACGGACGTGGTCGAGACATGGCTCGCGCTGTTCTTCGCCGTCGCCCTGTGCGCGACACCGCTGCTGGGCTGGTGGGCGGACAGATCGGTCGGCCGCGTGCTGAGCCACGAGGTCGCCACCGAGCACGCCGAGCGCACCCTGGTGACCGCGACCCTCGCGCGCGACAAGGCGTCCGGCTCGAAGACGCGTCCCACCGAGCAGTTGCGCTGGACCGGCCCCGACGGCAGCACGCGGACCGCCACGGTCTCCTCCGACATCGAGGTGCTCCAGCAGGGCCGGATCAAGGTCTGGACCGACCGCGCCGGCAGGTTGGCGCCGCCGCCGCTGGACTCCGCCACCGCCGGCACGCACGCGGTGCTCGCCGGGGTCGCCGCCGGGTCGGCCGCGGCCGGACTGCTGGTGCTCTCCCGCCAGTTGCTGATGTGGCGGCTGATGCTGCGCCGGCTGGAGTCCTGGGCGCGCGAGTGGGCCCGGGTCGGCCAGGACTGGGGCCGCGCCGGCGCCGGCGGCTGACCCGTCCGCGGGGGCGCGAAACCGCCCACCGGCGCGCTGCCGCAAGCCCGTTACGATGTCCACCGGGTGGCCGCGCGTCACCAGCATGCCTCCGGCCGCGCTACGGTTTGATCCCCGGTCGGCGACGCAAGAGGGTGGGGGCTGAGCAGCCCGATGGCACATGGCGTGGTGCAGGTGACCAATCCGAGCAGTTCTCGGTGGCGCCGCCGCACAGGTGAGTACGAGACCCTTGCTGCCGCGCTGGACGCGGCCGGCGACGGCGACGTGCTCTCGGTGGGTGCCGGCACCTACCGGGAGAACCTCCTGGTGGACCGCGCGGTGACGCTGCGCTGCGCGGACGGGCCCGGCACCGTGCGGCTCGCCCCCACCTCGGGGGTGGCGCTCACGCTGCGGGGGGCCGCGCTGGTGCAGGACCTGGTGGTCGAGTGCCAGGACGTCACGTCGGCCGCGCTGCTGGTCGAGGCGGGCGCCCCGGAGCTGTCGGGGGTGCGGATCAGCACCCGCTCGGCGGTCGGCCTGGAGGTGCGCGACGGCGCCCGGCCGACGGTACGGCGCTGCACCGTGGACAACCCGGCCGGGGTCGGGGTGAGCCTGCTGGAGGGCGCGGGCGGCCTGTTCGAGGAGTGCGAGGTGGTCTCCGCCGGGCAGAACGGCTTCGCGGTGCGTGGCGGCGCGACCCCGCGGCTGGAGCGCTGCCGGGTCCACCACGCCACCGGCGCGGGCCTGTCGGTCACCGGCGAGGGCAGCTCGCTGGAGGCGGTGAGCTGCGAGGTCTTCGAAGTCCGGGGCACCGGCGTGCAGTTGTCGGCGCAGGGCAGCGGGCAGTTCACCGACTGCCAGGTGCACCGCACCACCGGCGACGGCATCACCCTGGACACCGACGCGGTGCTGGCGATGTCCGACTGCGTCATCCACGACATCCCCGAGAACGCGGTGGACCTGCGGGCCCGTTCGGTGCTGACCCTCACCCGCAGCACGATCCGCGGCTTCGGCCGCAACGGCCTGTCGGTCTGGGACCCGGGCACCCGCGCGGACGCCAACCAGTGCGAGATCCACGACAGCACCGGCGACTACCCGGCGGTGTGGGTGAGCGACGGCGCGGTGACGATACTGGACTCCTGCCGGGTGCACGACGTGCCGGACGCGCTGTTCGTGCTGGACCGCGGTTCGCGCGCGGACGTCGTGGACAGCGACTTCACGCAGATCCGCAACACCGCGGTGTCGGTGAGCGACGGCGCCAGCGTGCAGCTGGACGACTGCCGGATCAAAGAGGCGGCCACCGGCGCGTGGTTCCGCGACCACGGCAGCGGCGGCACCCTCTCCCAGGTGACCGTGGACGACACCGCGACCGGGGTGATCGTCACCAAGGGCGCGGACCCGGCGCTGGAGCGCTGCACCGTCACCAACCCCGCCGAGGCCGGGGTGTACGTCTCGGCCGGCGGGCGCGGCGCCTTCACCGGCTGCCGGGTGGTCGGCAGCCGCGGCTTCGGCTTCCACATCATCGACGGCTGCCGCTCCCACCTGACCCGCTGCCGCACCGAGCGGTGCGCCCGCGGCGGCTACGAGTTCGCCGAGCCGGGCCCGGTCACCGAGGACTGCACCAGCGACCGCGCCGCGACCGACGACCTGCCCGCGCCCGTACCGTCCGCGGCGCACACCGCCGGCGGGTCCGCCGCGGACGGTACGCCGCCGGCTCGGGCGCTGAGCACCGGCACGCAGTCGTACGGCCTGCTGGGCGGCGTCCCGGCGCAGCGGCCGGCCGAGGTGCCGCCGCAGGACGCGCCGGTGCGGGTGGCCACGCGGGAGAGCGACGTGGTGCTCGGCGACCTCGACGCGCTGGTCGGCCTGGACAGCGTCAAGCGCGAGGTGCGCACCCTGATCGACCTGATCTCGGTCGGGCGGCGCCGGGAGCAGGCCGGGCTCAAGGCGCCCTCACCGCGCCGCCACCTGGTCTTCACCGGCTCCCCCGGCACCGGCAAGACCACGGTGGCGCGGCTGTACGGGGAGATCCTGGCGTCGCTCGGCGTCCTGGAGCGCGGGCACCTGGTCGAGGTCGCCCGGGTCGACCTGGTCGGCGAGCACATCGGCTCGACCGCGATCCGCACCCAGGAGGCGTTCGACCGGGCGCGCGGCGGGGTGCTCTTCATCGACGAGGCGTACGCGCTCGCACCGGAGGACGCCGGCCGTGACTTCGGGCGCGAGGCGATCGACACGCTGGTGAAGCTCATGGAGGACCACCGCGAGGCGGTCGTGGTGATCGTGGCCGGCTACACCGCCGAGATGGAGCGGTTCCTCGCCTCCAACCCGGGTGTGGCGTCCCGCTTCTCCCGCACGATCACCTTCGGCGACTACACCGCGCAGGAGTTGCTGCAGATCGTGGAGGCGCAGGCGACCGAGCACCAGTACCGGCTCGGCGATGACGCCGCCGAGGCGCTGCTGAAGTACTTCAGCGCGATCCCCAAGGGTCCCGCCTTCGGCAACGGCCGTACCGCGCGCCAGACCTTCGAGGGCATGATCGAGCGGCACGCGGTCCGTATGGCGCACGTCGACGATCCCACCCACGACGAACTCCAGCTGCTGTACCCCGAAGATCTCCCCAACCTGACGTGACGGCTGACCCGGCGGTGGAGTCGGCCTAAGATAAGCGGTCGGCCCATAGGACAACCTCACGGACGGGACGAGGTCACGGGTGAGCGACAACCAGAACCTGCTCGCGGAGCAGCGCCGGGCCCTGATCCTGGACGAGGTCCGGCGGCGCGGCGGTGTGCGGGTCAACGAGCTGACCCGCCGGCTGAACGTCTCCGACATGACGGTCCGCCGCGACCTGGACGCGCTGGCCCGCCAAGGCGTGGTGGAGAAGGTGCACGGCGGCGCGGTGCCGGTGGTGGAGCCGAGCAGCCACGAACCGGGGTTCGAGGCGAAGTCCGGGTTGGAGCTGGGCGCGAAGGAGGCGATCGCGCGGACGGCCGCCACCCTGGTGCCGCCGGGCGCCGCGATCGCGCTGGCCGGCGGCACCACCGCCTACGCACTGGCCCAGCAGCTCCTGGACGTGCCGGACCTGACGGTGGTGACCAACTCCGTGCGGGTCGCGGACGTCTTCCAGTCCGGGCAGCGCACGGCCGGCGGCGCCCACGGCGCCGGTGCGGCGACCGTGGTGATCACCGGCGGGATGCGGACGCTGTCCGAGACGCTGGTCGGGCCGGTCGCGGACCGGGCGATCCAGTCGCTCCACTTCGACCTGCTCTTCCTGGGCGTGCACGGCATCTCGGTGGAGGCGGGGCTGTCCACGCCGAACCTCGCGGAGGCCGAGACCAACCGCCAGTTCGTCCGCTCCGCGCGGCGCGTGGTGGTGATCGCCGACCACACCAAGTGGGGCACGGTGGGCCTGAGTTCCTTCGCCGCCCTGGAGGACGTGGACACCCTGGTCACCGACGCGGGCATCCCCGAGGTGCTGCGCGAGGAGATCGCCGAGCACCTGCCGGACCTGATCGTGGCCGGCGAGCCCGCCCCGCCCGCCGCCGACTGACCGCGGCGGCGCGCGGGCCGGATGGCCGCCGGACCGGCCGCGGCCGCAGCGGGTTCAGCCGCTGCCGGTTCAGCCGTTGCCGGTCCAGCCGTTGCCGGTCCAGCCGTTGCCGGTTCAGCCGTTGCCGGTGACCAGCGACCACGCGTGGCTCGGGGAGAGCACCACCAGCAGGACCACCACGAGCAGCAGCACAGCGGCCACCCCGCGCAGCCGGCCGCGGCGCAGCGTCCGCCGGTCGCCCTCGTCGGTGCGGCCGGTCCGCCAGGAGGTGTCGGCCGGTGCGGCCGCGGTCCTGCGCCGGCCGCGGCGCCGCCGGCCGCCCTGCGCGGCGGCCTGCTCCTGCTGCTCCCGCAGCCGGCGCGCGACGATCCGGGCGCGCGCGGACGGCTCCTTGGGCGCGGACGCGCGGATGTCCCGCTCGTTGTCGGAGAGGAACTGTTCCCACACCTCGTCCGGGATGGACGACTCCCCTTCCGGGGTGGGCGCGGAGTCTGTGGTCATCGGGCGGGCTCTCATCTCGTCCAGGACGGCCGGGGTGAGGTGCCGGGCTGCACGCCTCCCCCAGGCGGTACGGCTTCGATCCAATATACGTTCGTGCGGCGCCCGGTGGCGCGGGCTCCGGCAGCGGCCCGGAAAACCGGGGTGCCGGGCGGGCCCGGGGCCGTCGCTCAGCGGTACTCGGCCAGCCGCGGCCGGACCGCCAGCAGTACCAGCGCCGCGGCGGCGCCGAGCGCGCCCGCCGGCACGGCCGGCCACCCGCCGAGGGCGCCGCGGGCGTCGCCGGCGTGGTGGGCGAAGTCGTCGAGGCGGCGGGCGGCGAGCTGGTCCAGGGTGGTCGCGAAGTCCCAGAAGTCGAAGGCGATGTCGCCGCGGCCGACGGTGGTCAGCAGCACCGCCGCCTCGTCGGTCCGCCCGGCGTCCTTCAGGCGGCGCAGCGCGGTGTCGTCGGCGCGGAAGCGGCGGTAGCGGGTGAGGACGTCCTCGTAGGCGGGGCGCTCGGCGGCGGTGGCGTAGCCGTCGGGGGCCAGCAGGGTGTCGAGGCGCTTGGTGAGGGCGGTGTAGCGGGCCGCGTCGCTGCGGCCGAGGTCGTCGCCCTGCACGAACCAGCGGCTCTCGGCCGCGGCCGCCTGCGCGGCCACCGCCCCCGCCTCGGCCAGCCGGGACCAGGGCCGCAGCCCCTGGCTGTCGGCGGTGCCCGCGGCGCCCGCGCCGGAGCTGAGGGCGACGGTGCCGGCCAGGCACACCGCGAGCACCGCGGCGGTCGCGGCGACCAGCGGCGGGCTGAGCAACCGCCGGTAGGCGCGGGCCAGTTCGCGCTGCCACCACAGCAGGAAGAGCAGGGCGGCGGCGCCGAGCGCGCCGACCACGGCGATCCAGCGGCGGGTGTCGGTGTGCACTTTCGCGGCGGCGCGGCCGGCCTGCTGCCGGTAGTCCGCCGCGAGCTTGTCGGCCGTCGGCAGCAGGGTCTGCGTCATGACGGCGCCGGCTTGGGCGTTCATGGCCACGGTGACGGCGGGCGGGTGGCCGGCCAGGCGGTCGGGCGACTGCTCGTCGACGAAGGCGGCGCGGCCGCTGAGGTCGTCGTAGCGGCTCAGTCCGTCGAGGAGTGCGCCCACCTGGTCGCTGTGGGCGCTGTCGCCGCTCAACTGCCGTAGCGCGTCGCTGACTTCCGTGCGCCGCTGTTGGGCGGTGATGAGCGCTTCGAGTTGGTTGCCGACGTAGGCGCCGCTGCCGTCGGCGGACATGCCGGGCGCGAGGGTGTCGGCGTGCTGGGCGTCGAGGTCGGCCAGCGCGAACCTCAACTGGGCAGCGACGGCGGCGCGTTCGGACACCGTCGTGCGCAGTCGCGAGGTGTCGCCGCGGACGGTGACCGCGCCGATCACGGCGGTGGCGCACAGGGCGGCGAGCAGCAGGACGGCCAGCGCCGCGCGGGCGCCGAGCAGGCCCGGGCCGGTCAGCCGCAGCCGCAGCCGGCGGCGGGCACGGTAGGGCTCGGGCGGGGCGGCGGGCGGTGTCGACCGCGCCTCGGGCTCGGCCGGCCCGGCGGCCCCTCGGCTCGTCAACTGCGACGTGGTCATGCGGTGACGCTAGGTGCGGGCGGCGAAACCCCGGTGGCTGTCCGGCGGCCGTACGGTGTCCTGGCTGTAACGGAACGGAACGGGCGGCGGAACCAGGGCAGTTGGGGGCGCGCGGTGCGGCGGGAGCACCGTCAGCGGGCGTCCTCGGCCCGGTCCTGCGCGCCCTCGCCCGGGGCGGGCGGCTGTGCGCGCCACAGGGCGTGCTCGCGGCGGGCCCAGGCCCGCTCCACCCGGCCGGTGCGCAGGCCGCGGCGCGCCTCGGGGTCGGCGGCGGCGAACCAGACGTGCCCGGTGATGACGGCGGCCACCAGCAGCGCGAGCCAGTCGTGCACGAAGGTGGCGCCGGTGCGCCACACCAGCGGGCTCAGCCGCGGGAACCACATGAGCAGCCCGGTGCCCAGCATGACCAGGACCGCGCCGACGGCGAAGGCCGCGTAGAGCTTCTGGCCGGCGTTGAACTTGCCCGCGTGCAGCCGGTCGCGGCGCCGCTCGCGCAGGGCGGTGCGCAGCCAGGCCCGGTCGTGCGGGAAGAACCGGCCCAGCCGCCGGGTGTCGGCGCGGTAGGCGCGCGAGGCGAGGCCGAGCAGGAGCGGCACCGGCAGCAGGATGCCGGACCACTCGTGGACGGTGACCACCAGCCGGCGGCGGCCGACGATCTCGGCGAGCGGCGGAAAGTACAGGCAGGCGGCGCTGGCCACGCAGACCGCCATGAGGGTGTTCAGGGTGCGGTGCACCCAGGTCTCGGCGCGGGTGAAGCGCCGTACCGTGCCCGGCGGGGCCGGGCGGTCACGACGTCGGCGCGTCATGGCGGCCGTTGGACTTTCCGACCCATCCGTCGACGTCATATCCGTACTGCTCCCAGTAGCCGCGTTGCACGTGCTCGGTGACGGTGATGCCGGACAGCCACTTCGCGGACTTGTAGAAGTACATCGGGGCCGCGTAGAGGCGCACCGGGCCGCCGTGGGCGGCGGTGACCGGCTTGTCGTTCATGGTCAGGGCCACCAGCATGTCGCTGCGGCGGGCCTGGGCGAGGGTGAGGCTCTCGGTGTAGACGCCGTCGAAGCAGGTGAAGTGCACCGCGGCGCCGGGGGACTTCACGCCCGCGGCGTCGAGCAGGGTGGACAGCCGCACCCCGGAGAACGCGGTCTTCGGCACCCGCCAGCCGGTGACGCACTGCACGTCGCGCACCAGCCGCACCTGGGGCAGCGCGCGCAGGTCGGCGAGCGCGTAGGAGGCGGGGTGGTCCACCAGGCCGCCGACGGTCAGCCGGTAGTCGCTCTCGCCGCGGTGCGGGATGGAGTCGGAGACGGAGTAGAACCGGAAACCGCCACCGCCGGGCAGCAGTCCGGTCACCCCGGTCGGGTCCTTCGCGCTGACCGAGGCGAGGATCGAGTCGAGCCGGCCCTGCACGGCGCCGCCGACCGCGACGCCCGCGGCGCCGAGGCCGAGCATGCCCAGCACCACCCGCCGCCCGACCGGCGTGCCGCGGCCGTCCTCGGGGCCGGGCGCGGCGTCCGCCGCGGGCCCGGCCGTCTGGTTGTCCATGCAACGATTCGAGCACGCGCAGGTGCCGAAAGCCAGTGGCGGCGGCCGATTCCGTCCTTCCTCACACCGGCGGCGGGCCGCGGCCCGTCAACTCCCGCCCGGCCCGGCCCCGTCGACTGCCGCGTCGGCTGCCGCGTCGACGGCCGCGAGCAGTTCGGCCAGCGCGGCGTCGAAGGCGGCGGGCTGCTCCAGGTTGGGCAGGTGCCCGGCGCCCTCGACGACCACCAGCCGCGAGCCGGCGATGTGTTCGTGCAGGAACCGCGCGTCGGAGACGGGTGTGAAGACGTCGTCGCGCCCGACGGCCACCAGCGTGGGCACCGCGATCCGGGCCAGCGTCGGGGTGTAGTCGGGGCGTTCGGCCCGGCCGCGCAGAGCGGCCGCGGCGCCCAGCGGTGGCGCGCCGAGCATCATCCGCAGCACGTGCGCGGCCACCTCGGGGCGGTCGCGTACGGTCGCGGGGCCGACCATCGAGTCCAGCACGCCGTGCGCGTAGGCCGCCATGCCGTCGCGTTCCAGCACCGCGGCCCGGTCGTACCGCTCCTTGCGGCCGGCCTCGGTCTCGGCCTGCGCGAAGGTGTCGGCGAGCACCAGCCCGGCCACGCGCCCGGCGAACCGCCGCTGGAACTCCAGCACCACCTGGCCGCCCATGGACAGCCCGCACAGCACGGCCCGCGGGATGCCGAGCGCGTCGAGCAGCGCGGCGAGGTCGCCCGCGAACACGTCGAGTCCGGTGCGGCCGGGCTGTACGGTGCTCGCGCCGTAGCCGCGCAGGTCGGGGACGACCACCCGGCGCGCGGCGCCGAACGCGGCGGCCTGCGGGGCCCACATCGTGCGGTCGAAGGGGTGCCCGTGGACGAGCAGCAGCGGCACCGGCCCGGTGCTGCCGCCGCCGGGCGCGTCTCCCTCCCCGGCGCTGTCGTCGTACCCGATGGTGACCCCGCCCACGGCTACCGTGCCCACCTGGCGCTTCCCCCTGCCCGTCCGGCGGCGCCCCGGTCGGCCCCGTGCCGGGCAAGGTACGCCCCGGTGCGGCGGGCTGTCACCGTGCGGCGGCGCGGAGAAGTCCGTCGAGCCACGCCTGGTGGCCGTTGAGCATCGGGTTCGGCACCTGCCCGGCCAGTTCCGCGGCGGGCCGGCCGATCTGGGATTCCTGCGTCAGGACGCGGACCCGCCCGCCGTCGAGGTCCTCCACCAGCCACGCGTGCAGCACGTCGAGCCGCTCGTCGGGGCCGCCGTCCTGCCGGGCGGTCCAGGACAGCCGGCCGGGCGTGCCCGCCGCGGGGGCGGCGAACTCCACGACCCGGGCGGCCAGCGGCGGGAAGCCGAAGGTGCCGAAGCGGAAGTCCCGGCCGTCCGCGAGCACCGGGCCGCCGCCGCCGGGGAAGGAGATGTCGGCGACGTTGTCGTAGTACGACTCCCAGGTGGAGGTGTCCGTGAGCAGGCGCCACACCTGCGCGGCGGTCACGCCCCTGACGACGACTTCGTTGGAGACGAAGTTGTCGCCGGTGCCGGGCAGGTACTTCTCGGGCCAGTTGATCGCGTTCTGCGTGGTCATGACGGGGTCCTTCGCGGTCGTGCGGTGGGTCAGCGGTTCTCGGCCGGCGGCGGCTCGGTCAGCGCGGCTGGCTCAGCGGTTCTCGGCGCGGCGCGGCGCGGTCAGAGCTTCTTGAGGAGTTCGGCCGCGAGCGGGCCGGAGGAGGCCGGGTTCTGGCCGGTGACGACATTGCGGTCGACCTCGACGTGCGGGGCCCACGGCTCGCCGACCGAGACCTCCACCCCCGCCGCGTTGAGCCGGTCCTCCAGCAGCCACCTGGCCTGGTCGGCCAGTCCGCCCTGGCGTTCCTCGGCGTTGGTGAAGGCCGTGATCCGGTGGCCGGCGTAGGCGTTGGTGCCGTCCGGCCGTACGGCGGCGAGCAGCGCGGCCGGGCCGTGGCAGACCACGCCCACCGGCAGGCCGCGCTCCAGGGCCCGGGTCAGCAGCCGCCCGGAGTCCGCGTCGACCGCCAGGTCCTCCATGGGGCCGTGGCCGCCGGGGACGTAGACCGCGTCGACGCCCTCCAGATCCGCGTCGGCCAGGGCGATCGGCGCCGCGAACTCCGGGGCGCCGTCCAGGATGTCCCGCACCCGGCGGGCGTTGTCCGCGCCGCCGTTGACGGCGGGCGCCAGGCTCGCGCCGTCCACCGGCGGGACCACGCCGCCCGGGGTGGCGACGGCGATCTCGTGGCCGGCGGCCCGGAACATCTCGTACGGGACCGCCGCCTCCTCGGCCCAGTAGCCGGTGGGGTGGGCGGTGCCGTCGGCCAGCGTCCACCGGTCGGCTCCGGTCATCACGAACAGAATCTTCGCCACGTGTCTCTCCCGTGTCCTCGATGTGCCGTCTGCTGCCGCCGCCGTGGCCGGGGCGGCCGCCGCCCGCGTCGGCGCCGGGGCCGACGGGCTGCCTCTTCGACCGTAGGCCGAAACGCCATCCGGCAACCAATCGGTCCGCCGATGTCCGCCATCGGAACTCCGATGCCGCCGATTGTTACGGTGGCGGCCATGGGACACCCGATACCGGCCGACGGCAAGCAGCTGCCGCCACACGCGGACCTGAACCTGCTGCGGACGTTCCTGGCGGTGTACCGGACCGGCTCCTTCACGGCGGCCGCGCCGCGCCTCGGGCTCTCCCAGCCCACGGTGACCGCGCAGATCCGCGCCCTGGAGCAGCAGACCGGCCGCGAGCTGTTCACCCGCCTGCCGCGCGGCGCGCAGCCCACGCCGTACGCGCACGAGCTGGCCGGGCAGGCGGCCGGACCGCTGGACGCCCTGGCCGCGCTGGCGGAGACCGGCGCCGTGGCCGCGCCGGTCCGGCTGGCCGGGCCGTCGGAGCTGCTGTGCGTACGCGTGCTGCCCGCGCTGGCCCCGCTGACGGCCGACGGCGTACGGCTCCGGGTCGCCCAGGGGCTGCCGGAACCGCTGCTGGAGGAGATGCGCTCGGGCCGGCACGACCTGGTGATCGCCACCCGGCGCCCGCGCGGCCGGGCCCTGGAGTCGGTGCCGCTCGCCGACGAGGAGTACGTCCTGGTCGCCGCCCCCGCCTGGGCCGGGCGCCTGCCGCCGCGCACCGGCGGGGACGGCCTGTGCGCGGCGCTGCGCGAGGTCCCGCTGGTGGCGTACGCCGAGGACCTGCCGATCGTGCGGCGCTACTGGCGCACCGTCTTCGGCCGGCCGCTCGGCACCCGCCCGGCGGTCACCGTGCCGAACCTGTACGCGGTGCTGTCGGCGGTGAACGCGGGCGCCGGATACAGCGTGCTGCCGCGCTCCTTGTGCCAGGAGTACCTGGACACGGGCCGGTTGGCGCTCCTGCACGACCCAGCGGAGCCGCCGCTGAACACCCTCTTCCTCGTCCGGCGGCCGGGCGCCGACACCCATCCCGACGTGCGCCGCGTCCAGGACCGGCTGCGGCAGGCCGCGGCCGCCTGGTAGCGCCGGGGCCGCGCCGGCGGGCCGCGGGTGCGGGGGCGCTCCGGACGGGCGGGCGGTAAAGGCGCCGTAAGACTCCGAGTTGCGCCCGCCCCCACAACGGGTGAACCTGATTACGCATCACGGAGTACTGCCGCAGTCACTCTACGCATTCCCGCTCAAGTGTTCCCATCGGAGCGGTGCATCCCGGCCCCGCAGGGCGCCGGCCCCACCGCGGAGGGAGTCGCAGCCGTGATCATGCAATCCGACCAGACCGACCCGGTACGCCATGAGTGCGCACTCGAACTCGAGGCGCATCCGTACCGCATCCAGCAGATCCGCCGCATCGTGTCGGCCCAACTGCGTTACTGGCGGGTGGAGTCGCTCGTCGACGCGGCCTCCACCGGCATCAGCGAACTGCTGGCGAACGTGCACCGGCACGCGCGTCCGGACAAGCAGTGCGCGGTGCAGCTCACCCTGGTGCCCGGCCGCCTCACCGTGGCCGTCACCGACCACGACACCCGGCTGCCGCACCTCCAGCCGATGGAGCCGACCGCCACCACCGGCCGCGGGCTGGCGATGGTCGAGGCGATGTGCGACAGCTGGGGCACCGACCTGCTGCCCGACGAGAGCGGCAAGGTGGTGTGGTTCGTGCTGCGCACGCCCACCCAGCAGCCGAAGCTCGTCCCGCTGCGGTCCGTCACGGTCCCGCTGGAGGAGACCGCGGCGACCGCGGCCCCGGAACTCGCCGTCGCCTCGGTCGCCTGACCGCCCGCCGGGCCCGCCGGACACGACCGGCCCGAGCGGCCCGACCCCGACCCGCCGCAGGCCGCGGGCGTGCACCGCAGAGATGAGCGCCGGACCGGCCGCCGCCTCCCGTGAGCAGGGAGGAGGCGGCCGGTCCGGCGGGCGGGCGGGCGGCGTTGTCGTCCGGCGGGCCGGCGGCGTTGTCACACCCTCGCCCTACCGTGGAGGCATGTGGCGGAGCACAGGCATGGGCTGGCGGGAGGAGGGCGCCCGCTGGACGTGGTGGCACCCCTCGTACGGCCGGCGTGCGAGCCCGCTGCCGCTCGGCGCCGAGTTGCGGTTGGCGCTGGACGCCGCCGCGGTCCGGCGCTGCGCGGGCGTGTGGCGCGCGGACCGCGCCGTCCCCTGCCCGCGGGGCGCCGAACTGCCGCCGGCCGCGCGGCGCGACCAGTGCGAGGAGTGCGGTGCGCTGGACCGCAGGTCGTCGGTGGCCGCGGACACCGTGCCGGACGACCCGCGGCCGTACCGCGTGTACCTGGCGTACTTCGGGCCCGGCCTGCTCAAGGTCGGCATCACCGCGGCGGCCCGCGGGCGGCTGCGGCTGCTGGAGCAGGCCGCGGTGTGCTTCGCCTTCCTCGGCGAGGGCCCCCTGATGGCGGCACGCCGCACCGAATCGGTGCTGGGCGCCGCCCTCGGCGTGCCGGACCGGATCGCGGACCCGGCCAAACGGGCGGCCCGGCACCGGCTGCCGGGCCCGGCGGACCGCGCCGCGGAGGTGGCGCGGCTGCACGCGCGGGTCACGGCCCTGCGCGACCGGCTGCCGGACGCGCTCGCCCTCGCGGAGCCGCGCTGCGTGGACCACGCCGGGCTGTTCGGGCTCGCCGCCGACCCGCCGCCCCCTCCCCCGGCCGCCGAGGTCACCGCGCTGCTGCCCGGGCACGCCCTGGCCGGCACGGTCCGCGCGGTCGCCGGGCACGACGTGTACCTGGACACGCCCGGCGGCCCGCTGCTCTTCGACGCGCGGCTGGCGGCGGGCTGGCCACTGCGCCGTCCTGCCGCCGGCCAGGACCCGGCGGCGTCCGCCCCGGCCCCGACCGCGCCGCTGCGCTCCCCTCCCCCGCTGCCGGAGGCGCTGTTCTGACCGCGCTTCCGACCGCGCTTCCGACTGCGCGCCGGACACCGTGCGCCGGCCCTGCGCGGGCGCGCGGTGGACCGGGCGGGTCTCACCACGTGACCGGGCGCGTTTGCCGGGCCCGAAGTTCCGGGCAATTCGTAGGGGTCTACGGAGAAGGGGGCACCGTGATCATCTGGGTGAACGGGGCGTTCGGCGCCGGCAAGTCCGGCGCGGCGCGGGAAATGCTGGACCTGGTACCGGAGAGCACCCTGTACGAGCCCGAGGTGCTCGGCGAGTGCCTGCGCCGACTGCTGCCGGAGAAGCGGCTCCAGGAGGCCACCGACTACCAGGACCTGGCGATCTGGCGGCGGTTGGTGGTGGAGACCGCGGCCTCGCTGCTCGCCGAGGTCGGCGGGGTGCTCGTCGCACCGATGACGCTGCTGCGCCAGGAGCACCGCGACGAGATATTCGGCGCGCTCGCGGCCCGCGGCATCGAGGTGCGGCACATCCTGCTCGACCCGGGAGAAACGATCCTGCGCGCCCGGATCACCGCCCGGGCCGAACACCCCGGCGAGCCGGGCGCCGACGACGCCGCCCGCCGCTGGGCACTGGACCGTATCGCCGACTACACCGCGGCGCTGCCCTGGCTGACCGGCGACGCGTACGTCGTCGACACCGCGGGGCTCGACCCGCGGCAGACCGCGGTGGCCGTCGCCGAGGCGGTCGGCCGCGGCGAGGGCGTGTGCGGCATCGTGCAGACGCCCGAGCCGCGCGCGGAGACGGTGGCCGCGGGTGTCCTGCTCTTCGACGACGCCGACCGCGTGCTGCTGGTCGACCCGACCTACAAGCCCGGCTGGGAGTTCCCCGGCGGCATCGTCGAGCGCGGCGAGTCGCCGGTCCGGGCCGGGCACCGCGAGGTCGCCGAGGAACTGGGCATCGAGCTGACCGGCGGCCTCGAACTGCTCGTCGTGGACTGGGAACCGCCCCAGCCGCCGGGCCACGGCGGGCTGCGCCTGCTCTTCGACGGCGGCCGGATGCCCTCCTCCGACATCGGCCGGCTGCTGCTGCCCGACACCGAACTGCGCGGCTGGCGCTTCGTCACCGAGGACGAGGCCGCCGGACTGCTCCCCCCGATCCGGCTGGACCGGCTGCGCTGGGCGCTGCGCGCCCGCGAGCAGGGCCGCGCCCTCAACCTCGCCGCCGGCCAGCCCGCCCGCTGACCGCCCGCTGACCGGCCGCGCCGCGCCCGGCCCCGTTCCCCGGGTGCCGGGCGCGCCGCGGGAGCGCGGACGGGTCAGTTCGCCCGGGCGGCGGCGTAGCGGCGCAGGAAGAGCGCCTCGGTCAGGGCCAGGCGCTCCAGTTCCTGCGGCGAGACGCTCTCGTTGACCGCGTGGATCTGCGCGTCCGGCTCGCTGAGGCCGATGAGGAGGATCTCGGCGGACGGGTAGAGGGTGGCGAGGGTGTTGCACAGCGGGATCGAACCGCCCTGGCCGGCGATCGCCATCTCCTGGCCGTACGCCTCCCGCATGGCCGCGGACATCGAGGCGTACGCGGGGCTGGCGGTGTCGGCGGCGAAGGGCTGGCCGCTGCCGCGCCGCTCCACCCGCACCTTCGCGCCCCACGGCGCGGCCGCGCGCAGGTGGTTCTCCAGCGCCTCCGCGGCCTCGGCGGCGTCGGTGCCGGGCGGCACCCGGACGCTGACCAGGGCGCCGGCCTCCGCCTGGACGGACGGGGTGGCGCCGACCACGGGCGGGGCGTCGATGCCGAGGACGGTCACGGCCGGCCGGGCCCACAGGCGGTCGGCGATGGCGCCGCCGCCGACGAGGCCGACCCCGTCGAGCACCTTGGCGTCCTTGCGGAAGTCGGCCTCCTCGTAGGCCAGTCCGGTCCACTCGCCGGTGTTGTCCAGGCCGTCCACGGTGGTCGCGCCGGAGGCGTCGCGCAGCGAGGCGAGCATCTGGATGAGCGCGGCCAGCGCGTCGGGGGCGGCGCCGCCGAACTGCCCGGAGTGCAGGTTGCCCGCGAGGGTGGACACCCGCACCTCGGCCATCGCCATGCCGCGCAGCGAGGCCGTGACCGTGGGCAGGCCGACCCGGAAGTTGCCGGTGTCGCCGATGACGATGGCGTCCGCGGTGAGCAGTTCGGGGTGCTCCTCGGCGTAGCGCTCCAGGCCGCCGGTGCCCTGCTCCTCCGAACCCTCCACGATCACCTTGACGTTGACCGGTACACCGCCGTGCGCGCGAAGCGCCCGCAGCGCGGTCAGGTGCATCAGCAGGCCGCCCTTGCAGTCGGCCGCGCCGCGCCCGTACCAGCGGCCGTCCCGCTCGGTCAGCTCGAACGGCGGGGACAGCCACTGCGCCTCGTCCAGCGGCGGCTGCACGTCGTAGTGCGCGTACAGCAGCACCGTGGGCGCGCCGGCCGGGCCGGGCAGCAGGCCGTAGACCGACTGGGTGCCGTCCGGCGTGTCGAGCAGGGCGACGTCCTCGAAGCCGTCCGCGGTCAGCGCCGCCGCGATCCAGTCCGCCGCCTTCCGCAACTCGCTGCGCGGGTACTGCCGCTCGTCGGCCACCGACGCGAAGGACACCAGCTCGGCCAGTTCGGTCCTGGCACGGGGCATCAGCGACGCGACGGTGCCGGCCAGCGGGCCGGACGGCTCAGCCTGCGGCTCGGACGGCTGCGGGGCCTCGGACTTCGGATCTGACGACATGAACGCTCCTGGTAGGGACGGGCGGCACGGCCGGACGAACACCGGCAAAGCGTGACAGGCACCGGCAGACCGGTGCCCCCGCCGGGGCCGGCGGGCCGCTGCCGATGGTGCCACAGCGAGCCCTAGGCCACGGGCGCAATAGGATGCTTGCGGACAGCGCTGAACAGCGAGGACAGCCGAGCGTGGCGAGCGGGAGCGAAAACGACGTGAGCGGTGAGCAGCCGGCCCAGGGCAGCAGTGCGGAGAACGACGGGACCGAGCCGGTCTGGGACGTCGTGGTGGTCGGCGCGGGACCGGCGGGCGCCTCGGCGGCCCACGCGGCGGCGGTGACCGGCCGGCGGGTCCTGCTGCTGGAGAAGGCCGAGCTGCCGCGCTACAAGACGTGCGGCGGCGGCATCATCGGGCCGTCCCGGGACTCGCTGCCACCGGGCTTCGAACTCCCGCTGCGCGACCGAGTGCACGCGGTGACCTTCAGCCTCAACGGCCGGCTGACCCGCACCAAGCGCTCGCGCCAGATGCTCTTCGGCCTGATCAACCGGCCGGAGTTCGACGCCGGGCTGGTGGACGCGGCGCGCGAGGCCGGCGCCGAGGTGCGCACCGGGGTGACCGTCTCCCGGGTGGAGCAGCACGGCCCGGGCGTGCCCGACCGCCGTACGGTCGCGGTGGTGGTGACCGGCAGCGCGGGGGCCGGGCGCGGCGAGGAGCAGACCGTCTACGCCCGCGCGGTGGTCGGCGCCGACGGCAGTGCCAGCCGGATAGGAGCACACGTCGGGGTGAAGCTCGACCAGGTCGACCTGGGCCTGGAGTCGGAGATCCCGGTGCCCGCGTCGGTCGCGGAGGACTGGGCCGGCCGGGTGCACATCGACTGGGGCCCGCTGCCGGGCAGTTACGGCTGGGTCTTCCCCAAGGGCGACTCGCTGACCGTGGGCGTGATCTCCGCGCGCGGCGACGGCGGTGCCACCAAGCGCTACCTCGACGACTTCGTGGCCCGGCTGGGCCTTGCCGGGTTCGAGCCGAGCGTCTCCTCCGGGCACCTGACCCGCTGCCGCGCCGACGACTCGCCGCTCTCCCGCGGCCGGGTGCTGGTCTGCGGCGACGCGGCGGGGCTGCTGGAGCCCTGGACCCGCGAGGGCATCTCGTACGCGCTGCGCTCCGGCCGGCTGGCCGGCGAGTGGGCGGTGCGGATCGCCGAGGCCCATGACGCGGTGGACGCGCGCCGCCAGGCACTCAACTACGCCTTCGCGGTCAAGGCGGGGCTGGGCGTCGAGATGGGCGTGGGGCGGCGGATGCTGGCGCTGTTCGAGCGGCGCCCCGGGCTGCTGCACGCGGCGCTCACCACCTTCCCGCCGGCCTGGCGGGCGTTCGCCGGGATAACCCGCGGCAAGCGGTCGCTGGCCGAGCTGGTGCGTACGCACTCCCTCGCCCGCCGCGCGCTGGACGCCGTCGACCGCACCTGACCGGACGCGCGGGGGGCCGGGCCGGCGGGTGCTCAGCCGGGCCGGTCGGCCCGCCGCTCGCCGCCGCTGCGGGCGGCCTGCCGCACCACCCGCCGCGGCCGGTGCGGGGTGACCAGCGGTACGAGCGGCGCGGCCGTGTCAGGGGCGGCCGTGTCGCCGGGGCCGCCGCCGTAGCCGCGCGGGAGGAGCGCCGGTGCGGGCGGCGCGGCCCGGAGCTGCTGCCGGGTGCGGCGTTCGAAGCGGTGCAGGGTGAGCACGACCCGGCCGAAGAACAGCCCGGCCGCCAGGACCGCCGCGGCGCCGAGCCACGTGTCGCGGACCGGGCCGTGCACCGCGCCCGCCAGCACCGGCGCGGCCGCCACCACGAACCCGGCCGCGCCGAGCACCGCGGCGGTGGCCAGGGCGTACATCGCCTCGACCGCGGCGGCCTCGCGCTCGGCCTGGGTCCGGCGCCCGGTCAGCCCGTGCCCGCCGCTGCCGCCCCTGTTCCCGGTGTTCCTCATGTCCGCCTCCCCCTGCGCTCGCGCCGCCCGCCCCTCGCCATGGCGCCGGCACGGCGGTAGACGGCGTACGGTCCGGCCGCGTTCCCCCGAAGGGCGCGTGCTGCGCCCGGCGGTCGGCCGCCGGTGACAACAACGGGCCGGCCCCGCGCGTTCCCTCCTCGCGCGGGGCCGGCCGGTCGTGCCGGGACGTCCGTGGGGACGCTCCGGTGGTTCGGTCGCGTACGGTCTTGCGGGTCAGTCGCGTACGGTCACCCGGCTGCCGTCGTCCTCGGCGGCGCGGGCCGCCTCGGTCTCGGAGGAGGCCACGAGGATGCCGTAGCTGGGACGGCGCCGGCGCAGCCCGCTCAGGGTCAGCAGCAGCCCGGCGAAGCCGACGCCGGTGACGACCCACAGGCCGGTCCGGTAGCTGTCGAGGGTCTCCTGCGGGCTGGCGGCGTGGCCGCTCGCGCCGGAGGTGACCACCGCGGTGACCACGGCGAGGAAGATCGCGCCGCCGACCTGGAAGGAGGTGTTCAGCAGCCCGGAGACCATGCCCTGCTCCTCGTCGCGCACCCCGTTGGTCGCCTGGATGTTCAGCGCCGGGAAGGCGGTGGCGAAGGCGGCGCCCAGCAGCAGCATCGACGGCAGGATGACGGCCGCGTAGCTGGGGTGCAGGCTCAGCCGCAGGAACAGGACGTAGCCGACGACCAGCGAGGTGAAGCCGGCCGCGATCACCCGCGGGGTGCCGAAGCGGTCGACGACCGGCCCCATCCGGGTGGACAGGATCGCCACCAGCGAGCCCGCGGGCAGGAACGCCAGCGCGGTCTGCATGGCGCTGTAGCCGAGGATGTTCTGGAGGTACTGCGTGACCAGGAACTGGAAGGCGACGTAGGACCCGAAGAAGGTGGCGGCGCCGAGGTTGGCGCGCACCTGCCGGGAGTCGCGGAGCACCCCGAGCCGGACCAGCGGGTGGGACGAGCGCTGCTCGATGGCGGTGAAGGCGGCGAGCAGGGCGGCGACCGCGGCGAAGGAACCGAGGGTGCGGGCGGAGGCCCACCCGGCGGACGACGCGGAGACCACGGTGAACACCAGGAGCAGCATGGCCCCGGCCCCGGTGACGGCGCCCGGGAGGTCGAAGCCCCGCCCGCCGGCCTTCTCGCGCGGCGACTTGGGGATCAGCTTGAGCCCGGCGACCAGGGCCACCACGGCGACGGGCGCGGGCAGCAGCATCGTCCAGCGCCAGCCGGCCTCGGTGAGGAAGCCGGAGAGCACCAGGCCCATCGAGAAGCCGGTGGCGCCGCAGCTGGAGTAGATGGTCAGCGCCTTGTTGCGGACCGGGCCCTCGGCGAAGCTCGTGGTGATGATGGACAGGCCCGCGGGCGCGGTGAACGCGGCGCTGAGGCCCTTGACGAAGCGGGTGGCGATCAGCAGGTCGCCGGAGTCGACGAGGCCGCCGAGCAGCGAGGCGACGGCGAAGACCGCGAGCGCGATCAGGAAGACGCGGCGCCGCCCGAGCAGGTCGGCCGCCCGGCCGCCGAGGAGCAGCAGGCCGCCGTAGCCGAGGATGTAGCCGCTGACGACCCATTGCAGCGAGGACGTGGACAGGTGGAGGTCGCTGCCGATCGAGGGCAGCGCGACGCCGACCATCGAGACATCGAGGGCGTCGAGGAAGAGCGCGGCGCACAGCACGAGGAGGGTGCCCCATTGCAGGGCGCTCCATCGCTCGTCGTGGCGGGGGACGGTAGGGGACGGCAATGACGGAGAGGTCATGCCGAGAAGAGTACATGCAGACGCATCCAATGCAAGTGCATTAATTGCTCGTGCATAATCGTCCGTTTTCTGCTACCGTGGCGCCATGACCGGCGACAAGGGTGAGCGCGCGCTCGTGCAGGAATGGCGGGACATCCTCGCTGTTCACGCCCGTACGGCTTGTGAGATCGACCGCGAGCTGCATCAGTACGGACTCGGCGCCAGCGACTTCGAGGTGCTGGACGTACTGGCCGGCGACGCGGAGGACGGCTGCTCCTTCCGCGTGCAGGAGCTGTCCGACCGCGTCCACCTCAGCCAGAGCGCGCTGTCCCGGCTGGTGGCCCGCCTGGAGAAGGAGGGCCTGGTCGACCGCGGCACCTGCAGCGAGGACCGGCGCGGGGTGAAGGTCGCCATCACCGCGGCCGGCCGCAGGCGCTACGAGCAGGCCCGCCCCCACCACCGCGCCGTCCTGGAGCGGATGCTCGTCAAGTCCTGAGCCGTCCCGCCGGGCCCGTCCTGCTTCAGCTCCTCAAGGCGCGGCTCAGGACGCGGCGCCCGAGGCGTGCCACAGGTCCATGACGGACCGGTCGCCGCGCAGGACGAGGCGGTCGTGCGGGAGGCGGTTCCACAGGGCGAGGTACAACTCGGCGGCGGGCGCGCTCACTTCGCAGTCGGCTGGGCCGTCCGGGCCGCCGCGCTCGGCGCGGGGCGGTTCCTGGGTGAAGTGCAGCGTCCAGCCGGGGTCCCCCGCCACGTCGTCCGCACGGACCCGCAGGGTGCGGGGCTGCGGACTGCGCGCCCGCTTGCGGCCCTTGAGCTCGAAGCGGAGCAGCATCTCGGCCACACCGTCCACGGCGAAGGCAGGGTCGATCGGCGCCGGGGCGAGGCCGGCGGCGGACTCGGCGTCGACCCGGTGGACGGCCGTCTCGTGGGCCTGGCGGCGCACCCAGAACTCCAGCGGCGAGGGTGCGG
This sequence comes from Actinacidiphila sp. bgisy145, assembly GCF_057708125.1. Lineage (NCBI taxonomy): Bacteria > Bacillati > Actinomycetota > Actinomycetes > Kitasatosporales > Streptomycetaceae > Actinacidiphila > Actinacidiphila sp. bgisy145. The sequence continues at coordinate 44,610 of NZ_JBYIRL010000022.1, read as the reverse complement.
GCAGGAAGGTCCAGCACGCCACGTCCGCCGGGGCTGCGGCCAGCACCTCCACCAGCCGCGCGTGCGCGCGCAGATACCAGTCGGCGAGTTCGCCGCCGTCGTCCCCGCTGCCGTCGGCGCCCTTGCCGCTCGGCGCCGCCTCCTCGTCCATCCCGACCGGCTCGGTCCGCCCCTCGGCGACGAACCCGGCCGCCCAGCGGTGCACCGCCCCGGTGTGCCGCAGCAGGTCGCGCACCTGCCAGCCCGGGCAGGCGGGCACGGGCGCGTCCAGGCCCGCGCGCCGCGCCGCCCCGGCCAGCAGCGGTCCCTCACGGCGCAGCGTCTCGACGAACTCGGTGTTCTCCACAAGGGAATTGTGCGGCTCCAGCGCCGCCCGTCAACCGCGCGCCGCCGTGGGGGAGCCCTTCGAGGACCCGCTTTCCGTAGGTCAGGCCGCCTGCGGCGGCGAGGTGTGCCGGACCGACCAGGCGATCACCGCGGCGACGGCGGCGAGCGCGGAGACCGTGGTCAGCGCGGTCGGCAGGCCGACGGCGTCGGTCAGGAAGCCGATCGAGGGCGGGCCGAGCAGCATCCCGCCGTAGCCGAGGGTGGAGGCGGCGGCCACCCCGCCGGCGCCCGTCAGCGCCCCGGCGCGCGCGATGGCGGTCGGGAAGAGGTTCGCCAGACCGAGCCCGGTGAGCGCGAAGCCCACCATCACCAGCGCCGTGACCGGCGCGAGCGCGCCCACCAGCATGCCGCCGCAGGCGGTCAGGCCGCCGAGCACCAGCGCGCGGCTCTGCCCGAGGCGGGTGAGCAGCACGGTGCCCGACAGCCGCCCGAGGGTCATCGCCGAGGTGACGCAGGCGTAGCCGGCGGCCGCGACGCCGGGCCCGTTGTGCAGGTCCTGCTGGATGTGCAGGGCGCCCCACTCGGCGAGCGCCCCTTCGCCGTACGCCGAGCACGCCGCGATCAGGCCGAACACGGCGACCAGCAGGGCGGTCCGGTGCCCGGCCGCCGCACCGCGCGCACCGGCCCGCGCCGGTGGGTCCTCCGCCGCGACCTCGGCCACGGCTCGCTGTACGGCCTCCGGTACGGCCCCTGGCGCCGTCGTGCGCCGCCCGCCGCCGGCGGACCCGCCGGGGACCGGATCGGCGCGGACCGTTCCGCCGTGCGCCGTATCGCCGTACGCTGTACCGCTGTTGCCGGTCCCGACGGTCCCGGCAGACCCGGCCGCCTCCGGACGGGGCGCGGCCTCGGCCCGGGCGGCGGGCGCCGTCACGCGTGCGTGGCCGATCCGGTGCGCCAGCATCACCCGCCCCGCGAACAGGACCGTCAACAAGCCGATCGGCGTGAGCAGCATCAGATGGGTGGCGGGCGACAGGTGCGAGGCCAGCAGGCCGCCGATGCCCGCGCCGAGCAGCCCGCCGAGGCTGTAGGCGGCGTGGAAGCTGGACATCACCGGGCGGCGCAGCGCGGCGACCAGGTCCACCGCGACGCTGTTCATCGCGACGTTGAGGCCGCCGTAGGACGCGCCGAACAGCAGCAGCACCAGTCCGAGGGCGAGGGCGGAGTGGGTGCGCGGCGGCAGGGCCACGCTCACCGCCAGCAGGGCCGCGGTCGCGACGGTCACCCGCTCGTTGCCGAACACGCGGCACAGCCGCCCGGTGAGCACCATCGTGGCGATGGCACCGACCGACACCCCCAGCAGGGCCAGCCCCAACTGCCCCGCCGAGGCGCCGACCTGGGCCTTGATCGCGGGGATGCGCACCACCCACCCGGCGAAGAGGAAACCGTCGACCGCGAAGAAGACGGTGACCGCGACGCGCAGGGCCCGCAGGCCCGGATCGGCGGCGAATGTGTGGTGGGATCGGGACAGCGCTGTCCCTATTTTGTTCAGCGTCGGCACAAAGTGAGAATAGATTGGTGACACAGATTCGGACAAGGCTTGAGCGCGGCCGAGGCGCGCTCGGTCCGGCGCTCGGCCTGGTGCACACCGGCCGCGCCCCGACCCGCGCCCTGCTCACCGCCGAACTGGGCGTGACCAGGGCCACCGCAGGCGCCGTCGCGGCCGAACTCGAAGCACTCGGCCTGATCCGGGTCGACACCCGGCCGACCGGGCCCTCCGGCGCCCAGGGCCGCCCCTCCCACCGGCTGGAGGTGGCCCCCGAGGGGCCGGTCGTGCTCGCCGCGCAGGTGCACGCCGACGGGTTCCGCGCCGCGCTGGTCGGCCTCGGCGGCGGGACCGTGGCCACCGCGCCCGGCTCCATGACCGTGCCGGCCGACCCGGCGCACGTCCTCGGCGAGGTCGTCGCCGCCGGCGCGGAACTGCTGCGCGCCCACGGGCGGGTGTGCGTGGGCGCGGGGCTCGCCGTGCCGTCCGCGGTCGCCGAGCCCGAGGGCACTGCGCTCAACCCGCTGCACCTGGCGTGGCCGGCGGGCGCGCCCGTGCGGCGCGTGTTCACCGAGCAGGTCGCCAAGGCCGGCATCACCGGCCCCACCGGCCGCCCGGTGCCCTGCTTCGTGGGCAACGACGTCAACGTGTCGGCGCTCGCCGAGCACCGCCACGGCGCCGGGCGCGGCGCCCAGCACCTCCTGGTGGTCGCCTCCGGCCACCGCGGGGTCGGCGGCGCCCTGGTGCTCGACGGCCGCCTGCACACCGGCAGCTCCGGGCTCGCCCTGGAGGTCGGCCACCTGACCGTCCGGCCGGACGGCCGCCCCTGCCACTGCGGCTCGCGCGGCTGCCTCGACGTCGAGGCCGACCCGCTCGCCTTCCTCGAGGCCGCCGGGCGCCCGGCCGGCCCGGAGGTCTCGCTGCTGGAGCAGAGCCGCGACCTGCTGCGCGCGGAGTACGACGACCCGGCCGTACGCGGCGCCGCGCACACCCTGATCGACCGCCTCGGCACGGGCCTGGCCGGGCTGGTCAACGTGCTCAACCCCGACCGCATCCTGCTCGGCGGCCTCCACGGCCACCTGCTCGACGCCGACCCCGACCGGCTGCGGGCCGTGGTCGCCGACCGCAGCCTGTGGGGGCGCAGCGGGAGCGTGCCCCTGCTGGCGTGCGAGCTCAAGCACAACGGGCTGGTCGGCGCCGCGGAACTGGCGTGGCAGCCGGTGCTGGACGACCCGCTGGGCGCGCTCAGCTCCTGACCGCCCTGGCCCGGCAGGGTGACGCGCGGGGTGACGCGGGCTCCGGCCGCTTCGTCGGAGCGGCCTGAGCCCGTACTGTGGTGCGGCCCCGGGCGGGGGCGCGGGAGGAGGGGACGACGTGAACGTGGGCAGGGGGCGGTCCGCCGCGGCCGCGTGGGTCGAGCGGTACGCCCGGCCGGACGCGGGCTTCCGCGGGGCGTACTTCAGCGGCTCGACGGTCGGGCTGCCGGACGGCGCCGAGCTGGCACCGTCCTCCGACGTCGACGTGGTGGTCGTCACCGCCGCGGACGCCCCGCCGGCCAAGCCGGGCAAACTCCGCCACCGCGGTGTCCTCCTGGAAGTCAGCTACCTGCCCTGGTCGCTGCTCGCCACCGCCGACGGCGTCCTCGGGTCCTACCACCTGGCGGGCAGCTTCCGCACCGACTCCGTCATCGACGACCCCACCGGGCACCTGCGCGCCCTGCACGCCGACATCGCGGCGCGGTTCGCCGCGCTGCCCTGGGTCCGCCGCAGGTGCGAGGACGCCCGCCGGCGGATCGAGACCGGCCTCGCGGCCCTCGACCCCGCCGCGCCCTTCCACCAGCAGGTGACGTCCTGGCTCTTCCCCACCGGCGTGACCACCCACGTCCTGCTGGCCGCCGCGCTGCGCAACCCGACGGTGCGGCTGCGCTACCCCGCCGCACGCGTGGCCCTCGCCGACCACGGACTCCCGGGCCGCTACCCCGAGTTGCTGGACCTCCTCGGCTGCCGGCAGCTGACCGCCGACCGCGTCCGGCACCATCTGGCCGCGCTCGCCGAGACGTTCGACGCCACCGCCGCCGCGGCCCGCACCCCGTTCTTCTTCAGCAGCGACATCACCGCGGCCGCCCGCCCGATCGCCATCGACGGCAGCCGGGACCTCATCGACCGCGGCGACCACCGCGAAGCCGTCTTCTGGATCATCGCGACGTTCGCCCGCTGCCACACGATCCTGGCGGCGGACGCCCCCGGCCTGCACCGCGCCCTGTCCCCCGCCTTCCGCGCGGCCGTCGCCGACCTCGGCATCACCTCCACCGCGGACCTCCTGGCCGGCGCCCAGCGGACCCTGCGCTTCCTGCCCCGCCTGTGGGGGACCGCCGAGGACGTCATGGCCGCCAACCCCGGCATCCACGGGTAGTCGGCGAACTCCCGCTGCGGGGAGGCCCGTTCACCGACCGCCCGGTGAGCCGCCGAACGCCTTGCAACGCCATGTCCCCAGGCGTCTGCCAGACGTTAGCGTTGCCATCCATGGGCGCAGTAGTTGTCACCATCACGGCAGGTTTCGCCGGGTACCTCGTCACCTACTTCAACAGCCTGCGGTTGACGCAGCGGCAGGAACGGCTGGCGCGGGTGAACCGCCAGCTCTCCGAGTTCTACGGGCCGCTTCTCGCATTGGTTGAGGTCAACAGCCGTCTGTATCAAGCCTTCAGCGAGAAGCACCCCCGCCCCGAAGGACGCGAGCCGCTGTCCCACCAGGACGAGCAGGTCGAATGGCGGCTGTGGATCAACACCGTCTTCCTGCCCACTCACCGCGCCATCCGCGACCTCGTCAACGCCAAAGCGGACCTGATGGACGAAGCCGAAATGTCCCCCCTCCTTTTGGAGGTCTACGCGCACGCAGCCTGGCACGAACTGTCCGCCGCGAAATGGGAATGCGGGGACCTGACCATCGAGCACCCGCCACGCGCGTTCCCGGCAACCGCGATACGCGCCTACGCCCGCGAGAACTTCGCACGCCTCAAGTCCGAGCAGACAGCTCTCCTTGGACGGCAGCGCCGGCCAGGCAGACGTACTGCCACCCGACGCTAGCTGCGTTCGGCGGGGCATCAACGCTCCCACGGGGCATGTGAGTGATGGCGGCCCAGGTGATCAGTGATTCGGAGTGCTGGATGAGGCGTTCATAGCCGCGGGCGTGTCTGCGGGCGTGCTGATCCAGGCGTGGGAGCGCTCCACGGCCCAGCGGCGGGGCAGGACGACGCATCCGGGGACGTTCTTCGGATCGTCCCCCACCACGAGCCCGGCCTCCTCCCGCAGCTCCCGGCGCAGCGCGGCCCGCGGGGTCTCCCCCGCCTCGATCCCCGCCGCCGGGCGCCGCCCGCAACACGGTTCCGCCCAGGGGAGGAGGAGGTTCGCGCCTGGTGAGAGGTTTCCGTCCGAGGCGGCGCTCACCCCCTGTCGAGTTCCTGGCGCAGCGTGGCGGCGATGCGGGTGAGCGCGGTGGTGAGGTGGCGCCGCTGAGCGGCGGTGAGTGGGTCGAACACGAGCCGTTTGACCTGGGCGACGTGTTCCGGCGCGCTCTCGGCGAGTTTCTGCCGGCCGGCGTCGGTGAGGGTGGCGAGGGTGTACCGGCCGTCGCCGTGGTCGGGGCGGCGGGTGACCCAGTCGCGCGCCTCGAAGCGGTCCATGACCTTCGACAGGCGCGGCTGGGTGCTGTCGCAGTCCCGCGCCAGCTCACTGAGCCGCATCGTGTCCCCATCCGCCATGGACAGCCGGGCCAGCACCCCGTACTCGAAGTTGGAGACACCCGCGTCTCGCTGCAACTGGCGGTCGAGGGTCGCGGGGAGGGCGATCACGACTGTCAGCAGCGCCTGCCACAGGGCCTGCTGTTCGTCGTCGAGCCAGGGTGACGGCGTGTCCATGAACCCCATCGTACTTGCCCAGGCAACCCACGTCACATGCCTCGGCAACCCCGTGATCACTTGCCCGGTCAAGTGACATCACTTGCCTGGGTAACTCCTTTCGGAGTATCTTCTCACTTGCCTCGGCAAGGAAAATCGCTTGCCCAGGCAAGTCAAGGAGCTGATCACTGTGCCGCCGGCAACCAATCTGACCTCGCCTCTCGCATCACGCGGACCCGCCGCGGCGTACGACGACCTGCTCGCCCGGGTCCTGCCCCAGGCACGCGAGCAGAGGATGTGGGAGCCGTCGGACGGACCCCTGCCCAGCCTCTTCGTCAGCCACGGGGCCCCGTTCACCCTCGACGATCCGCAGTGGCTCGATGCCCTCTTCGACTGGGGCCGGTCGCTGCCCAAACCGCGGGCCATCGTCGTCGTCTCGGCCCACTGGGAACAGGCGCCGGTCGCGATCTCCGGGGCTGCGGCCGGCACCCCGCTGCACTACGACTTCGGCGGCTTCCACCCCCGCTACAAGACCCTCCCCTACGCGACCCCGGACGCCACCGACCTGGCCCGGCGCCTGGCGGGCCTGATGGGCCCCACGCCGGTGCACCAGTTCACCGGCCGCGGCCTCGACCACGGCGCCTTCATCCCGCTCATGGCCATGTACCCCGCGGCCGACGTCCCCGTCGTGCAGCTATCCATGCCCAGCCTCGACGCCGACGACCTGCTCGGCCTCGGCGCGCGGCTGCGGCCCCTGCGCGAAGAAGGCATCCTCGTGCTCGGCTCGGGCTTCATGACCCACAGCTTCGCCGTCTTCCGCCAGCCGGAACTCGCCGCCGCCACCACTGCCTTCGACGCGTGGGCCGTCGACGCCCTCTCCCGGGGCGACGCCGACGCCCTCATCGACTACCGCGGCAAGGCGCCCGGCGCCGACATCGCCCATCCCACCGCCGACCACTTCGTCCCGCTGCTGTGCTCCCTCGGCGCAGCCGACGACCCCAGCAGCGCGATCAGCACCATCGACCGCATGGTGATGGGCAACTCGACCCGGTCGCTGCAACTGACCTGAACACCTCGACACCCCGGTCGACGTGCTCCACCCTCACGCCCGATCGCCCGATCGCCCGATCGCCCGATCGCCCCATCGCCCCATCCGCGGCGACGGCATCAACACACCCAGGAGAAAACCCTCATGAAGGCCATGCGTTTCCACGAGTTCGGCGGCACCGAGGTCCTGCGCTTCGAAGACGTGGACCGGCCCGTTCCCGGCGCCGGGCAGGTGCTGGTCCGGGTCGCGGCCACCTCGTTCAACCCGGTCGACGACCACATCCGCGCCGGCCACCTGGCCGAGCTCATGCCGACCCCCCTCCCCTACGTGACCGGGATCGACCTCGCGGGCACCATCACCGAACTCGGCGCGGGTGTGACGGGCCTGGAGGTCGGCGACCATGTCGTGGCCATGCTGCCCCTGGACACCGCCGGCGGCGCCGCCGAGTACGCCGTCGTCCCGGCCGACTCCATCGCACCGGCGCCGAAGACCCTCGCCCTGGCCGACGCCGCGGCGCTGCCGCTGACCGGCCTCGCGGCCTGGCAGACGGTGTTCGAACTGGCCGAGCTGAAGCCCGGTCAGAAGGTCCTGGTCAACGGGGCCGCAGGCGCGGTGGGCAGCATCGTGGTGCAGCTCGCCGTCGACGCGGGAGCGCACGTGACCGCGGTGGACGGCCCGCAGCACGCCGACCGCCTCCTGGGCTACGGCGCGGAGCGCGTCGTCGAGCCCCTCCACCTCGCCGCCGGTCCGGCCGCCGTGGGAGGCCCCTTCCAGGTCGTGGTGAACCACGTGCGGCACTCCCCGGAAGACCTCGCGCGGCTGACGGCCTACGTCGCCGACGGCGGCGTCGCCGCCAGCAGCGGTGGCGCGATTCCCGAGGACCCCGCCCGCGGCGTGCGCAACGCGAACTTGTGGGTCCGCCCCGACGGCGCCCAGCTGGCCGAGCTGGCCGCCAAGGTGGACGCCGGCAAGCTCCGGGTCCACGTGGCCGCCCGCCGTCCGGTGACCGAACTCGCCGCCGTCCACCAGGACGCCGCCGCCGGGCGACTGCCCGGCAAGACGGTCATCCTCGCCCCCTGACCCCCACGGTCCCGCACTGCCGGCGACACCACCGGATCTCCTTTCTCGTCCCACCGGCGAGAAAGGAGATCCGCTCCGCCACCACCGGCGGCGGGCAGGGTGCCTCGGCGTCCTCGCAGCGACGCGCGACCACGTTGACCAGGGAGGATGGCACGCGGGCGCGGCTCCGGGAACGGCTCAACAGACCGGCCCGCGGCCGGAGGCCAAGGAAAAGCTTGTTCGGTAGCCGGAGTGGCTGCCCGGAGTGCTGGCGGTCCTCCGCCGCGGCGGCCTGAACGTCCGAGCCCGCGCGGCGGCGGCCCCCGCCGCCGGTCAGGTCCCCGCGCAGCAGCCGTCCCCGGTGGCGGCACGCGGGCCGTCGCCGCGCGCGCCGAGGGTGTCGGCGTCGGCCTTGACGACGTAGACCTCCCAGGGCTCCCGGCCCGGACCGTGCACCCAGACCTTGTCCTGGAGGGCGTAGCAGCAGGACGTGTCGCCCTCCTCGAAGGTGGCCAGGCCGGCGGTCCTCAGGCGGGTGGTGGCGGCGTCGACCTGCTCGGTGGACTCCACCTCGACGCCGAGGTGGTCCAGGCGGGTGTCGTGGCCGGGCTCCCCCTCGATCAGGACGAGCTTGAGCGGGGGCTCGGTGAGGGCGAAGTTGGCGTAGCCCGGGCGCCGCTTGGCCGGTTCGGCGCCGAAGAGCTTCGTGTAGAAGGCGATCGACGCCTCCAGGTCGCTGACGCGCAGGGCGAGTTGAGCGCGGGACATGGCGGGACTCCCATCAGCGTGCATTGATATCTGTCGATACAAGCTTGCGCCGTGGATCGAAGGCCGTCAATATAGAAGTATGTCGAAGCAAGAGCTGGTGGTGCTGGGCCAGGACGACGACGGCGGCACCGGATGCTGCCCCGGGCTGCTGACCGCGCCGCTGGAAGAGGAGCAGGCGGCCGAGCTGGCGGCGGTTTTCAAGGCGCTGGGCGACCCGGTCCGGTTGCGGCTGCTGTCGATGATCGCCTCGCGGGCGGGCGGCGAGGTCTGCGTGTGCGACCTGACCCCGGCGTTCGACCTGTCGCAGCCGACGATCTCGCACCACCTCAAGCTGCTGAAGCAGGCCGGCCTCATCGACAGCGAACGCCGCGGCACCTGGGTCTACTACCGCCCCCTGCCCGCCACCACCGACCGCCTCGCCGCCCTCCTCACCCGCCCCGCGGGCGAACCGCTGCCCGCGGTCCCGGAAAGCGCCCGATGAGCGCCCCTTCGGCCCGCGGGGGTGTGGCGAAGGGGCTGTCGTTCCTCGACCGCTACCTGGCCGCCTGGATCGCGGCCGCGATGGCCGCCGGAATCGGCCTGGGCCGTGCGGTGCCGGGCCTGGGCAGCAGGCTGTCCGGCGCCACCGTCGCCGGGGTGTCCGCGCCGATCGCGCTCGGGCTGCTGGTGATGATGTACCCGGTGCTGGCCAAGGTCCGCTACGACCGGATCGGCGCGGTCACCCGCGACCGACGCCTGCTGGTGCCGTCGCTGCTGCTGAACTGGGTCGCCGGCCCGGCCCTGATGTTCGCGCTGGCCTGGCTCCTCCTGCCGGACCTGCCCGCCTACCGCACCGGCCTGATCATCGTGGGCCTGGCCCGCTGCATCGCGATGGTCGTCATCTGGAACGACCTCGCGTGCGGCGACCGCGAGGCCGCGGCGGTCCTGGTCGCGCTGAACTCCGTCTTCCAGGTCCTCGCGTTCTCCCTGCTGGGCTGGTTCTACCTCACCGTGTTCCCGGGGTGGCTCGGCCTGCGGCAGACCGGCCTTGACGTCTCGGCGTGGACCCTCACCCGCAGCGTGCTGGTCTTCCTCGGCGTTCCGCTCGCCGCCGGCTACCTCACCCGCCGGCTCGGCGAACGGGCGCGCGGCCGCACCTGGTACGAAGCCGCGGTCGTCCCCCGCATCGGCCCGTTCGCCCTGTACGGGCTGCTGTTCACCGTCGTCGTGCTCTTCGCGCTCCAGGGCCGCGCGATCACGTCGCACCCCTGGGACGTCGTCCGCGTCGCCCTGCCCCTGCTGGCGTACTTCGCCCTCATGTGGACCGGTTCCATGGCCCTGGGCCGCGCCGTCGGACTCGGCCACGCCCGCGCCACGACGCTGGCCTTCACCGCGGCGGGCAACAACTTCGAACTCGCCATCGCGGTCGCCGTCGCCACCTTCGGCGCCGCCTCGGGCCAGACCCTGGCCGGAGTGGTCGGCCCGCTCGTCGAGGTCCCCGCGCTCATCGGCCTCGTCCACGTCGCCCACCACGCCCGCCGCCACTTCGCCGTCCCCGCCGCGGCCGCGGCTCCGGAGGAACCCGCCCATGCCTGAACACGCCCCGCCCTCGGTCCTCTTCGTCTGCGTGCACAACGCGGGCCGCTCGCAGATGGCCGCCGCCTACCTCACGCTTCTGGCAGGAGAGCGGGTGCGGGTCCGGTCGGCGGGTTCGCTGCCCGCCGACGAGGTCGATCCCGCGGTGGCGGCCGCCATGGCCGAGGTCGGCGCCGACCTCTCCGCCGAGGTGCCCAAGGTCCTGACCGCACAGGCCGTCGAGACGTCCGACGTCGTGGTCACGATGGGGTGCGGGGACGCCTGCCCGGTCTTCCCCGGCAAGCGCTACCTGGACTGGGCGCTCCCGGACCCCGCCGGGCGGGGCGTGGCCGCGGTACGGCCGATCCGCGACGAGATCGAGCGGCGCGTACGCCGTCTGCTCGCGGAACTCGGCATCGCGGTCTGACGGGGCGCCCCGCACCCGCGCCGATGCGCGCGGGCCGGCGGGGCGCCCCGGCGGAGCCCTACGCCGTGGTCGGGAATAGGCGCAGCGCCTGCGCGGCCGCGGCCGCCGCACCGACCAGCCCGGCGTCCGTACCGAGCTTGGCGGGCACCACCTCGACGCCCGCGGCGAAGGAGAGCGTGGCGTACCGCGCCAGGTGCTCGCGCAGCGGGTCGAAGAGCAGCGGCCCGGCCGCGGAGACGCCGCCGCCGATGACGGCGACGTGGATCTCCACGAGCGTGGCGGTCGCCGCGATCCCGGCGGCGAGCGCCTGGGCGGCCCGGTCGAACGACGCCAGCGCGACGGCGTCCCCGCGGCGCGCGGACTCCGCGACGGACGCGGCCGTCGGCGCCGCGCCGGGCAGCGGCCGCCAGCCCTCGTCCAGGGCGCGCCGCGCGATGTTCGGCCCGCTGGCGATCCGCTCCACGCAGCCGCGCGACCCGCACGGGCAGCGGTCGCCGTCGAGATCCACGCTGATGTGCCCGATGTGCCCGGCGTTGCCGGTCGGCCCGGGCAGCAGCGCGCCGCCGAGCACCAGCCCGCCGCCGACGCCGGTGGACACCACCATGCACAGCGCGTTGTCGTAGCCGCGCGCGGCGCCCTGCCAGTGCTCGGCCGCGGTCATCGCGACCCCGTCACCGGTCAGGACGACGGGCAGGCCGCCGACGGCTTCCGAGACCCGCGGCACGAGGGGGAACTCGCGCCAGCCGGGCACGTTGACCGGGCTGACGGTGCCCTGTGCCGCGTCCACCGGCCCGGCGCTGCCGATGCCGACCGCCACGACCCCGCCCCACTGCGCGGCGGTCCGGAGTTCGGAGAGCACCGCTCTGACCGCGCTCATCACCAGTTCGCCGTCCGGGCCGCCGGGCGTGGGGCGCAGTGCGCGCGCCAGCAACCGCCCCTCGGCGTCGATGAGGGCTCCGGCGATCTTGGTGCCGCCGATGTCCAGTGCGGCCACGAGCGGACCGGTCGCGCTGTCAGGGTGCATCGCTGCGGCGTCTCCTTGTGCGTTGTGCGTGCGTGGTGCCCGCGGTGGGGGTGTGCGTGCGTGTCGTGCGTCGTGCATGTCATACGGGGTGCGTGCGTGGCGCGTGGTGCGCGCGGGGTACGTCGTGCGTGGTGCGGGGACGTGCGTACGTACGTCGTACGTGTCAGTCGGACGCCGTACGCGGCGTATGCGTTCCGTCACGGCGGAGCCGATACGCAGCGTGAGCGTTCGATCGCTTTGTGTTCATCCGGTGCTGGTTGCGGGCTCCCTGTCGGCAAGGGTGCGGACGAGGGTAGTCTCGCCTGATCGTGACAACGTTGTCCATCTCTTGTCGCAGGGAATACTACGACCGTGACCCAAACACCTGGACGTGCACCCCGGCCCACGATGAAGGATGTCGCCGCGCGGGCGGGCGTCGGCCTCAAGACGGTGTCGCGGGTGGTGAACGAGGAACCCGGTGTCACGCCCGACACCGCCGCCCGGGTGCAGGCCGCCATCGACGCGCTCGGCTTCCGGCGCAACGACAGCGCGCGGCTGCTGCGGACCCGGCGTACGGCGAGCGTCGGACTGGTGCTGGAGGACCTGGCGGACCCCTTCTACGCCGCGCTGAGCCGGGCCGTGGAGGACGTGGCGCGGTCGCACGGCGCGCTGCTGTTCACCGGGTCCAGCGCGGAGGACCCGCGCCGGGAGCAGGAGCTGGTGCTCGCGTTCTGCGCGCGCCGGGTGGACGGCCTGGTCGTGGTGCCCGCCGGGGACGACCACCGCTACCTGCTGCCGGAGATCGCCGCCGGGGTCGCGACGGTCTTCGTCGACCGGCCGGCCGGGCGGCTGGACGCGGACGTGGTGCTCACCGACAACGCGGGCGGCACCCGGGAGGGCGTGGCGCACCTGATCGCGCACGGCCACCGCAGGATCGGCTTCATCGGCGACCAGCCGGGCATCCACACCGCGGGCGAGCGCCTGCGCGGGTACCGCGAGGCGATGGCGGCGGCCGGGCTGCCGATCCGCCCGGAGTGGTACGCGATGGGCCCGACGACGCCCGAGCGGGTCGAGGCGGCGCTCGACGCGATGCTGGGCGGTGCCGAGCCGGTGACGGCGCTGTTCGCGGGGAACAACCGGGTCACGGTCACCGCGGTGCGGGTGCTGGCGGGGCGGCTGGAGCGGATCGCGCTGGTCGGCTTCGACGACTTCGAACTGGCCGACGTCCTCGACCCGGCGATCACCGTGGTCGCCCAGGACGCCCCGGGCATCGGCCGGGTGGCCGCGCAGCAGCTCTTCCGCCGGCTGGACGGCATCATCTCCGAGGGCACCAGCCGCACCGAGCTGCCCGTACGGCTGATCGCCCGCGGCTCCGCCGAGTTCCCGCCCCCGCGGTAAGCGGGGCCCGGCCGGGCCCTGTCCGGGTCGGGCCCGGTTCACCGGGCGAGCGCGGCGCATACGTCGCCGGTCAGCCGGTCGGCGTCGTCGAGGGCGGCTGCAAGTGCATCCGGGCCGGTGCCGAGCGCGGCGAACAGCCGCTGCGCGCGGGCCGCGAAGTCCGCGGGGGCGCCGGCGAGTTGACCGGCCGCCCGCACCGCGCCCTTCTCGTTGAGCACCCAGCTGCCGGCGTGGGCGTGGAGCGCGTGCACCAGGAGCCCGACGGCGCGGAAGAGGCATCCGGCGACGTAGAAGGCGTCGCCGCGGGCCGCCCCTTTGCGCGCGCCGGCCAGGATGAACGGCGCCTCCCAGCGGGCGTTGGCGACGAGGGCTTCGCGCAGCGGCTGCGGGTAGTGGCGCACCTGCTCCTTTAGGGCCCGGATCTCGCCGCCGGGGTCGGCCAGTACGCGCCCGACGGCCACCTCGCCGACGTAGGCGTGGGAGTACACGCCCAGCGGGTGGCCGGGTTGGGTGCCGATCTCGAAGTGCCCCTGCTGGCACTCCCGCCAGATCCGGTGCACCCGGTCCAGGTCGCGGTAGATCCAGTCGACGCGGTGCCCGTCGACGGTCAGCCAGGCGCCGCCGTCCACCCACGGCCCCCACCCGCCCGGCTCGGTCACCTCCACGGGCGCACCGGTCAGTTCGGCCGCCAGCGACCGCAGCTCCGCGGTGTCCAGCGGCTGCCGGTAGTACAGCCCGAGGTCGTAGTCGGAGCCGGGGCCATGCGCCCCCACCGCCCGGCTCCCGCCCAGGCACACCCCGACCACCCCGCCCACCCGCGCCAGCCGCTCCCCGACCTCCACCAAGCGCTCCATGGACCCAGTCTGCAAGCGTCGTGCCCCGCCCGCCGCGCATTTTCGTACCGCGGATCACCCCGACCGCGCATCGCCCCACCCCGCGGATCGCCCGGACCGCGGGGCAACCGTACGACGCGGGGCGTCACGGCGCGCGGGCGTACCGTGAGGGCGTGGCAAACGAGGATCTGGGGCGGACGCTGCGGCGCCTGCGGAGACCGGCGGGTCTGACGCAGGAGGAACTGGCGGAACGCTCCGGCGTTTCGGTCGACGTCATCCGGCAGTTGGAGCAGCGGCGCAAGCACTCCGCTCGGCTGCCCACGTTGCACGCCCTGGCGAACGGTCTGGGGGTGGAGCTGACGACGCTGCTCGGGGACCCGCCGGGGCTCGCGGCCGGCGGCGACCACGACGGCCCGCGTTTTGTCGCGGTACGCCGGGCGATCATGCCGCCGCTGTGGGGCCCCGGGCCGCCCCCGCCCGAGGCCGACTTCTCGCCGGACCGGCTGCGGGAACGGATCGCCGACGCCTGGACGCATTACCACGCGGCCGAGTTCGACACCGTCATGAAGGTACTTCCCGACCTGATCGCCGACGCGCGGTCGGCCGCCGCCGGCAGCGAGGCAGGCCGGGCGGACGGATTCGCCGCCCTGGGCAAGGCGCTTCAGCTCGGCGGGCACGTCGCGGTGCGCATGGGGAAGACCGACCTGGCGCTGACCGGCCTGGAGCGCGCGATCGAGGCAGCCGAGCGCTCGGCGGACCCGCTGCTCGTTCCCATGATCGTGAACTCCGTCGCGTGGACCTACCAGCGGCAAGGCCGGCTCGCCGACGCCCTCGACGTCGCCGAGCGCGCCGCCGGCGCGATGCAGGAGGCCGGGCACACCGGCACCGCCGACGGGCTCAAGGTGTGGGGCGGCCTGACCATGAGCGCGGCCACGTCCGCCGCGCGCAGCGGCGACTACGAGCGCGCGGCAGCGATGATGGAGACGGCCGAGAGGCAAGCGGCCCGCGTGTCCAAACTGCCCGCCGGGACCGACCACCGGATGATCAGCGTCTTCAGTCCGTCGTCCGTCCGCATCGAGCGGGTACGGCTGGCCGTCCAGTACGGCCACTCCGCCCAGGCCCTGGAACTGGCCGAGGGCATGCGGCTGTCCAAGGACACCCCCGCGTCGTGGCGGACCTGGCTGCTGCTCGACGTCGCGCGCGCCCACACCGACCTCGGGGACGCGCCCGGCGCCGTCCGGACCCTCGAATCCCTGCGCCGCGTCGCCCCGACGTGGATGCAGCACCACACCCTCGCCGTCGCCGTCGTCCGCGACCTGTGGTCCCTCCCCAACCACCCGCCCGGCCTCCGTTCCCTGGCCGAGTTCCTGGGCATCGTCGCTTAGCGTCCCGAAAGTAGTACGCAGCGTCCCTGTCGCCCCCTCCCCCGGACAGAAAGCCTGGACCCGCACACCCCGGACTCACCGACGAGCCGGGGCCGACGTCCACGCAGGTGCGATGAAGGACCGGCGACCGCCCATGAGCACAGACAGCGCAGCAGAGGGAACCGGCTGGGAGTGGTTGTCGGCGAGGGAGCTGTACGCGAGCGAACTGGCCCACCGGCGGCAGCAGTCGGGAATGACGCTGGTCCAGCTCGCAGAGCTGTGCCACTACGAGCAGTCGTACCTGCACCGGTTGGAGCGCGGAACACGCCTGGGCACGCTGGAGACGGCAAGCGCGCTGGACCGCGTCTACGGGACCGGGGAGTTGCTGGCAAAGCTGTGGCACCTGGCGAAGCGGGAGAGCAGGGACAGGCCGTTCCTGGGGCTGGCGTCGCTGGAGGCGGGCGCGGCCGGCATCCAGGAGTACGCCGTCAGCGCGGTACCCGAGCTGCTCCAGGTCCGCGCCTACGCCGAGGAGCAGCTTCGCGCCTGCCGTCCGGGCAGCGGGCAGAAGTTGGACGCGCAGGTCGCCGCGCGGCTGAAGCGCCAGGAGCGGCTGACCGGTCAGGACCCTGTGCACTACCGGGCGTTGATCGACGAAGCGGTGCTGCGCCGCGAAGCCCGTGACCCGCAGACGGGCGCACCGTCGCCTACGCCCGGAGCAGTTGCGGCAGCCGCCTGCTCGGAGACCCCGAGGACGTGGAGCCGCTCCGACTCGCCTATGACGTCCTGCGGGACACCGCGCTCGCCCCGGCGGAGTCGCTGGCCTTCCTCCGTCGCCTGTTCGACGGGCACAGCGCCGACGGGGGTCGGCCGTGAGGGGCCGGGTCAGGCGGGCGTACCCGGGGTGGCCAGGGCGGTCAAGGTCGGGAGGGGGAGGGGGAGTTCGGCCGGGGTGAGGGCGCCGGCGTGGAGGCCGCGCAGGAGGTGGGCGGCCAGGGCGCGGGCGGTGGCGGGCTCGTCGAGGACGGCCGGGGCGGGGGCGGCGGCGCGGGAGGCGTAGGCGGCGAGGCGGGCGGCGACGGCGGGCAGGCTCTCGCGGTAGAAGGCGTAGGCGGCCGCGTAGCGGGTCGGGAGGTGGGCGGGGTGCATGTCCCAGCCCTGGTAGTAGGCGCGGGCCAGGGAGCGGCGCACCAGGCCGTAGTGGAGCCGCCAGGCGGCGTGCACGTCGGCGGTGGAGCCGACCGGGAGCACATTGGTGGAGCCGTCGGACAGGCGTACGCCGGTGCCCGCGGCGGCGACCTGCATGACGGCCTTGGCGTGGTCGGCGGCGGGGTGGTCGGGGGCCTGGTGGGCGGCGCTGACCCCGCAGGCCGCGCTGTAGTCGAAGGTGCCGTAGTGCAGTGACGTCACGCGGCCGGCGGCGGCGTCGATGAGGCGGGGCACGGTGGCGGTGCCGTCGGGCCCCAGGACTGCCTGGGTGGTCTCGATCTGGATCTCGAAGCCGAGCCGCCCCTCGGGCAGTCCGGCCGCCCGCTCGAACTCCCCGCACAGCTCGGCCATCGCGGCGACCTGCTCGGGGAAGGTGACCTTGGGCAGGGTGAGGACGAGCCCGTCGGGGAGCGGGCCGGCGTCGAGCAGGGTGGTGAGGAACAGGTCGAGGGTGCGGATGCCGCGGTCGCGTACGGCGGCCTCCATGCACTTCATGCGGATGCCGGCGTAGGGCGGGGCGGTGCCGTCGGCGGCCGCGGCGGCGAGGGTGCGGGCGGCGGTGACGGCCGCGGCGTCCTCCTCGGCGTCCGGGCGCACCCCGTAGCCGTCCTCGAAGTCGATCCGCAGGTCCTCCACGGGCTCGCGGCGCAGCTTGGCGCGGACCCGTTCGTGGACGTCGGCGGCGAGTTCGCCGGTCAGGCCGAGTACGGCGCCGAACGCGGCGGCGTCGGGCGCGTGGGTGTCGAGCGCGGCCAGCGCCTGGTCGCCCCAGGAGCGTACGGTGCCGGCGTCGTAGGCGTCGGCGGGCACGTAGACGGTGTGCACGGGCTGGCGGGTGGCGCGCTCGCCGGGGTAGCGGCGGGCCAGTTCGGCGTCGGTGGCGGCCAGCGCGGCACCGATCCGCGTGCGTACGGCGTCCGCGAGTGTCGTTTCGGCCGGCATCTGCGCCCTCCCCGGATTTCAAGAAACTTCAACAAACCGTTGAAGCGCAAGCTAGCGGGGGCGGGCGGGGCGGTCAACAGCGCCACCGGCCCCCGCACGCGTGAGGCGTACGGGGGCCGGGGCGGCGCTGGTGCGGCTCAGCCCTTGCGGGCCTTGACCTCTTCGGTCAGCTGCGGGACGACGTTGAACAGGTCGCCGACCACGCCGTAGTCGACGAGGTCGAAGATCGGCGCCTCGGCGTCCTTGTTGACCGCGACGATCGTCTTCGAGGTCTGCATGCCGGCGCGGTGCTGGATCGCGCCGGAGATCCCGTTGGCGATGTACAGCTGCGGGGAGACTGACTTGCCGGTCTGGCCGACCTGGTTGCTGTGCGGGTACCAGCCGGCGTCCACCGCGGCGCGCGAGGCGCCGACCGCGGCACCGAGCGAGTCGGCGAGCGCCTCGATCACGGCGAAGTTCTCCGCGCCGTTGACCCCGCGGCCGCCGGAGACCACGATCGCGGCCTCGGTCAGCTCCGGGCGGCCGGAGGACTTGCGCGGGGTGCGCGAGACGACCTTGGTGCCGGTGGCCAGCTCACCGAAGGCGACGGTCAGCGGCTCCACGGCGCCGGCGGCGGCCGCGGGCTCGACCGGGGCGGCGTTCGGCTTGACGGTGATGACCGGGGTGCCCTTGCTCACCACGGACTTGGTGGTGAAGGCGGCGGCGAACACCGACTGGGTGGCGACCGGGCCGTCGGCGCCGGCCTCGACGTCGACGGCGTCGGTGATCAGGCCCGAGCCGAGCCGCAGCGCCAGGCGGGCGGCGATCTCCTTGCCCTCCGCGGAGGACGGCACCAGGATCGCGGCCGGGCCGACGGCCTCGGCGGCGGCCTGGAGCGCGTCGACCTTCGGGACGACGAGGTAGTCGGCGAACTCCGGCGCGTCGGCGGTCAGGACGCGGGTGGCGCCGTGCTCGCCGAGGACGGCCGCGGCGGCCTCGGCGCCGGGGCCGAGGTGGACCGCGACGGGCTCGCCCAGCCGGCGGGCGATGGTGAGCAGTTCGAGGGTCGGCTTGCGGACGGCACCGTCCACGTGGTCGACGTAGACGAGGACTTCAGCCATGGGAATCGTTCTCCTGCGGTTCGGGAAGGGGCGGCGGCCGGCGGATCGGGGCGGCGCGGACTCAGATGAACTTCTGCGCGGCCAGGAACTCGGCGAGCTGCTTGCCGCCCTCGCCCTCGTCCTTGACGATCGTGCCGGCGGTGCGCGCCGGGCGCGCGGTGGCGTCCTGCACGGCGGTCCAGGAGCCGCCGAGCCCCACCTCGGCCTCGTCCACGCCCAGGTCGGACAGGTCGAGCGTCTCCAGCGGCTTCTTCTTCGCGCCCATGATGCCCTTGAAGGACGGGTAACGGGCCTCGCCGGACTGGTCGGTGACCGACACCAGGGCCGGCAGCGCCGCCTCCAGCTCCTCGCTGGCCACGTCGCCGTCGCGGCGGCCGGTGACCTTCCCGCCGGCGACCGCGACCTCGGACAGCAGCGTCACCTGCGGGATGCCCAGCCGCTCGGCCAGCAGCGCGGGCACCACGCCCGCGGTGCCGTCGGTGGAGGCCATGCCGGTGACGACCAGGTCGTACCCGATGTGCTCGATGGCCTTGGCCAGCACCAGGGAGGTGCCGATGACGTCGGTGCCGTGCAGCGCGTCGTCCTCGATGTGCACGCCCTTCGCCGCGCCCATCTGGAGGGCCTTGAGCACCGCGCCGCGCGCGTCCTCGGGGCCGACGGTGACCGCGGTGACCTCCGCGTCGTCGGCGGCCTCGGCGATCTGGAGCGCCTGCTCCACGGCGTACTCGTCCAGCTCAGACAGCAGGCCGTCGACCGCGTCGCGGTCGGTGGTCAGGTCCTCGGCGAAGTGACGGTCGCCCGTGGCGTCGGGCACATACTTCACTGCGACTACGATCCTCAAGCTCACGCCTGCTCTCCTACTGCTTCCGTCCTGCACGTCTTCGTGAACTGCCCAGATTAGGGCCTGGGCGCGCGCGGTGGCCGCGTTCTGCCAGGGCGCGGCAACTGCCCCTGCGAATATATTACTCGTCAGTACACAGAGGTGCGGGTCCCTCCGCAAGGCCCGCGAACTGTGACGTGCCCGACCCGCGCCCCGCCACACCCGGTGGCCGGAAAGCGCCGGCGGCCGTCCGCTCAGACCGCCGCGCCCAGCGCGGCGATCACGTCGGCCCGGCGCGGCTGCCCGGCGGCGCGGCGCACCACCGCGCCGTCCGCGTCGAGCACGAGGACCGTCGGCGTCTTCAACACGTCCAGCCGCCGCACGAGTTCGAGGTGCGCCTCGGCGTCGATCTCCACGTGCCGCACCCCTTCCACCATGCCCGCGACCTCGCCGAGTATGCGGCGGGTGGCGCGGCAGGGCGCGCAGAAGGCGCTGGAGAACTGCACCAGCGTGGCCCGCTCGCCCAGCGGCTCCCCGAGGTCGCCCGCCGTCAGCCGCTGCCCGCCGTCCTTGGCCCGCACCCTGATCCTCCCGTCCCTGCGCCGGTGCACCAGTCCGTAGCCGCCGGCGACGACGAGCACGGCGAGGCAGACGATCGCTCCGACCATGCCGCCCACTCCCCTTCCGCCACCGGCCCGTCCGCTGCGCGCCGCGGGCACTCTCCGCTCCATGTGCCTATGGGCCCGCCGCCCACGGCAAGCCCTACCGGGCAAGCGTTCACAGGACCGCAATGATTCCCGCGGCTCCGGCGTGTCGCGGGTGGGTGATGATTCCAGCCATGGAGATCGATGTGCGCGGCCCCCGCTTCGGCGCCGCGGTGACCACGGTGGTGCTGGCGGTGGTGCTGGTGACCGGCAGCGGCTGGCTGCTGGCCGCGCAGGCGGTGGTCTTCGCGGTCGGCGCGGCCGCCGGGGTGGCCAGGTCGCCGTACGGCTGGGTGTTCCGCACCCTCGTCCGGCCGCGGCTCGGGCCGCCGGCCGGGACGGAGGACGCGGCGCCGCCGCGCTTCGCGCAGGCCGTCGGGCTGTTCTTCGCGGCGCTGGGCACGGTCGGCTACCTGGTCGGGCCGCAGTGGCTGGGGCTGGCGGCGACTGGGTGCGCGCTCGCCGCCGCCTTCCTCAACGCGGCCTTCGCCTACTGCCTGGGCTGCGAGATGTACCTGCTGCTGAAGCGGGCCACGACCGCCTGAGTGCCGCCGCCCGGTCACGGCAGCCCGGTCGGCAGCCGCGCGGCCAGTTCCGTACGGCTGCCGGCGCCGCGCAGTGCGGCGAGCACCGGCGCGGGCGGGGCGGCGTACACCGCCGGGTAGTCCAGCTCGTCGTACGCACGCCGTACGGGGAAGGCCAGTTGCTCCCGGTCGAGGCGGAAGCGGGCGTCGACCCCCGGCTTGTTGCCGCGCGGGTCCTGCCGCGCCCAGCGGCCGGTGCCGGGCAGCAGCAGCGCGATCAGCCCGTGCAGGACGGTGCCGCCGCCGTCGTCCGCGAGCCGCTGGTAGCACAGCCCGGCGGGGATGCCCTCGGCGCGCAGCAGCGCCACCAGGGCGTGGGACTTGGCGTAGCAGATGCCGTTGCGGGTGGCCAGCACCTCCGAGGCGCGCAGGCTCACCCGGTCGTCGCCGCTGTCGAAGGTGTGCGGCACCTCGTCGCGTACGTAGGTGTACGCCGCTTCCGCATATTCATACGGTCCGGGCGCGCCGGCGCGCAGCAGTGCGGCGGTGCGCAGGACCTGCGGGTGGCCGTGGTCGATGACGTCGTCGGCGCGCAGATACGCCGACGGGTCGGCGGTCTCCGGTACGGGCTCCATGGTGGGGAGCCTAGGGAGCCACCGACCCGTCGGTCAATGAGTTTGCATGCGACAGCATATCCATGCGGCCGGCCGTCGCGCGGTGGTCGCGGGGTCGCGGGCCGCCTCAGCCGGCCCGCATCTCCTCGGCGATGGCAGCGGCGAAGCCGTCCACGTCCGCCTCGGTGGTGTCGAAGGAGCACATCCAGCGCACCTCGCCGGTCGCCTCGTCCCAGAAGTAGAAGCGGTAGCGCTTCTGGAGCCGCTCGCTGACCTCGCGGGGCAGCAGCGCGAACACCGCGTTGGCCTGCACCCGCTGGGTGACCGTCACGCCGTCGATGCCGCTCACCGCGCGCTCCAGCCGGCGGGCCATCGCGTTGGCGTGGGAGGCGCTGCGCAGCCACAGGTCGCCTGCGAACAGCGCCTCGAACTGCACCGACACGAAGCGCATCTTGGAGGCGAGCTGCATGGACAGCTTGCGCAGGTGCTTGAGCGCGCGGACCCGCTCGGGGTTGAGCACGACCACGCACTCGCCGAGCAGCAGGCCGTTCTTGGTGCCGCCGACGGACAGGATGTCCGCGCCCGCCTCGGTGGTGAAGGCGGCCAGCGGCCGGCCCAGGCTCGCGGCGGCGTTGGCGATCCGGGCGCCGTCGATGTGCACGGCCATGCCCAGCGCGTGGGCGTGGTCGCAGATCGCCCTGATCTCCTCGGGCGTGTAGCAGGTGCCCAGTTCGGTGCTCTGGGTGATCGACACCACCTGCGGCTGCGCGCGGTGCTCGTCCTCGAAGCCGTACGCCTGCCGGTCGATCAGCTCGGGGGTGAGCTTGCCGTCCTGCGTCGGCACGGTGAGCAGCTTCAGCCCGCCGACGCGCTCGGGCGCCCCGCACTCGTCCACGTTGATGTGTGCGGACTCCGCGCAGACCACCGCGCCCCAGCGCTCGGTGACCGCCTGGAGGGCGGTGACATTGGCGCCGGTGCCGTTGAAGACCGGGAAGACCTCCGCGGTGGGGCCGAAGTGGCCGCGGAAGAGCTCCTGGAGGTGGTCGGTGTACGCGTCGGCGCCGTAGGACACCTGGTGCCCGCCGTTGGCCAGGGCGAGGGCGGCCAGCACCTCGGGGTGCACCCCGGCGTAGTTGTCGCTGGCGAAGCCCCGGATGTCCGGGTCGTGCCGCCGTACGGCGTCGGTGCGGCCGCCGGGGGCGGCGGCGGGGTCGAGAGGGTCGGTCACGGTCGGGGCGTCAGCCACTGTCGGGTCCCGTTCACTTGCTGGGGGCTTGCGTGCCAGACGTCCGCGATCGCGTCGGCGAGGTCGCGTACGTCGGTGAAGCCGGCGAATTTGGCGTTCGGGCGCTGGGCCCGCATCTCATCGTGCACCAGCGCCTTGATCACCAGGACAGTGGCCGCCGCAGTGGGATTCTCGCCGCCGAGCTTGCGGAAGGAGTCGCCCATCGCCAGCGTCCATGCCTCGGCCGCCGCCTTGGCCGCCGCGTAGGCGGCGTTGCCGGCGGTGGGCGCGCTCGCGCCGGCCGCGCTGATCAGGACGTAGCGCCCGCCGGGGCTGCGCAGCAGGCCGTCGTGGAAGGCGAGCGTGGTGCGCTGCACGGTGCGCACCAGCAGGTCGTGCAGCAGGTCCCAGTCGGCGAGGTCGGTCTCGGTGAAGGTCGCGGAGCCGCGCCACCCGCCGACCAGGTGCACCAGGCCGTCGACCCGGCCGTGGGCCTTCTCGATCCGCCCGGCCCACTCCCGCGTGCCGTCCAGGTCCAGCAGGTCCACCACCTCGCCGGTGATGTCCGCGCCGCCCGCGTCGTAGCGCGCGGCGTCGACCGCCTGCGCGAGCCGCTCGGGGTCCGCGTCGGCGGCGATCACATGGCTGCCGGCCCGGGCCAGCTGCTGGAGCACCGCCCGGCCGGCCGGACCGCCCGCGCCCGCGACCGCGATCACCGCGCCGTCGAGCCCTCCCGCGTACGTCTCGGTCGTCATCTCCGCCTCCTCGCCGGCACCGGTCACGCGGCACCTCGCAGCGCGCTGTCGCCGGTGATCCCCTTGGTCGAGGCGATCACCTCACGGAGCTTCTTGGCAAGGGCCTCGTAGAACATGCTGAGCGGAAACTCGTCCGGCAGCACGTCGTCCACCAGCTTGCGCGGCGGGAGCGACAGGTCCAGGGCACCGGCGCCCTTGGCCCAGACGGAACCGGGGTGGGGGGACAGGTAGGTCGCGACCAGGTCGTAGGCGGCCAGCCAGTGCACGAGCTTGGGCCGGTCGATGCCGTCGCGGTAGAGGGCCTCGATCTCGCCGCACAGCTGGTTGGTGACCTGGGGGGCGCGCTCCCAGTCGATGTGCAGGGTGTTGTCCGTCCAGCGTACGGCGTCGTGCTTGTGCAGGTAGGCGAAGAGCAGCTGGCCGCCGAGGCCGTCGTAGTTGCGGACCCGCTCGCCGGTGACCGGGAAGCGGAAGAGCCGGTCGAAGAGGATCGCGTACTGCACGCCCAGGCCCATCGGGTGGCCCTCCGCCTGGAGCTTGACCGCCTCCTTGAAGGAGGTCAGGTCGCAGCGCAGCTCCTCCAGGCCGTACATCCAGAACGGGGCGCGCTGCTTGATCATGAACGGGTCGAACGGCAGGTCGCCGTGGCTGTGGGTGCGGTCGTGGATCATGTCCCACAGCACGTAGGTCTGCTGGGCGAGCTGCTGGTCCTCGACCAGGCGGGCGGCCTCCTCGGGCAGCTCCAGGCCGAGGGTGTCCACGGCGGCGGAGGTCACCGCGCGGAAGCGGGCGGCCTCGCGGTCGCAGAAGATCGCGCCCCAGGTCCAGCGCTCGGGGACGCTGCGCACCGCGACGGTCTCGGGGAAGAGCACCGCGGAGTTGGTGTCGTAGCCGGGGGTGAAGTCCTCGAAGGTGATCGGCACGAAGAGCGGGTTGTCGTACCGGGTGCGCTCCAGTTCGGCGAGCCACTCCGGCCACACCACGCGGAAGACCACGGCCTCCAGGTTGCGGTCCGGGTTGCCGTTCTGGGTGTACATCGGGAAGACGACCAGGTGCTGGAGGCCGTCGCGCCGGTCGGCGGCGGGCTGGAACGCCAGCAGGGAGTCCAGGAAGTCCGGTACCGCGAAGCCGCCGTCGGCCCAGCGGCGCAGGTCGGTGGCGAGCGCGCGGTGGTAGGCCGCGTCGTGCGGCAGCAGGGGGGCGAGCTGTTCGAGGGCGTCCACGACGCGGCCCAGGGTCCGGGCGGCGTCGTCGCGGGAGGGCGCGTCCTCGGCGTCGAAGTCGATCGAGCCGTCCTTCTTCTGCCACGGCCGGATCGCCTCGACGGCCTGCTTCAGCACCGGCCACTGAGGGTGCCCGAGCACGCCGTCGCCGGATATCCCGCCTCCGGTTGCCACCTTCGACGAAAGAACTTCGCCCATGACCCCTCCTCCACGAAAGAAACTGTCGTGCGAACAGCGTAGTCACGCCCGGGCCCCGCCTTCAAGGCCACCCCCTTGAAAACGTCCTGCCCAAGCCGCCGAAAGCCGTTGATTTTACGGTTCGATGCCAGGATGGGTCGCTAAAAGTTGCGGCGCGCGCCCAGGTGTGCAGCCGAAGAACCCCTCGGCCACCGCACGGTCACCGCCCGGCCGCACCCGCGCACTAGGGTGCCGTCATGAGCTTCCTGACTGTGGGCCACCGCGGGGTCATGGCCGTCGAGCCGGAGAACACCCTGCGGTCCTTCCGCCGCGCGGAGCGCGAAGGCGTGGACCAGATCGAACTGGACCTGCACCTGAGCAAGGACGGCGCCCTGGTGGTCATGCACGACGCGACCGTGGACCGCACCACCGACGGCGCCGGGCCGATCCGCGACCTCACCCTCGCCGAGATCCGCCGCCTGGACGCGGGGCTCGGCGAGCAGGTGCCCGTTTTCGAGGAGGTCCTCGACGCGGTGAGGTGCCCGGTCCAGGCCGAGATCAAGGACGTCGCCGCCGCGCGGGTGCTCGCCTCGGTGCTGCGCGAACGCGAGGAGACCGGCCGGGTCAGCGTGCTGTCCTTCCACGACGAGGCGCTCGCCGAGATCCACGCCCTGCTGCCCGGGGCCGCCACCGTACTGGTCGCCAGTGAGCTCGGCCCGGACCTCGTGCCGCGCGCCCAGGCGGTCGGTGCCCGCCTGGTCAGCCTCGACCTCACCCGGCTCACCCTGGAGGTCGTCGGCCGCTGCCACGACGCCGGGATCGCCGTCATGGCCTGGAGCGTCAACACCCCGCAGGACTGGGCCCTGGTGCGCGCGCTGCGGCTGGACGGCGCCGCCACCGACCTGCCGCCCGCGCTCGGCCGCGACCTGAAAGAAGAAGAAGCGGACCGGATCTGAGCGCCCGGATCTGCGCGCAGGCCCCGCGACGCCCGGCCCGCGCCGGGCGTCGCGGGCCGCGGTCACCGCGCGCCGCGGTGCGGCCACCGACCGCGCCTGGACGCGCCCCCCTGTTGAAACATCGCGGACACAATGGTCCGGCATCCGGACGGAGTGCCCAATCGCGTGGACAGACCGGCCGCCCGGGTGCCAAGGTCCCGCCATGCGCCCCGCGATCTCTCCGTCCCGGCACGGCGCGGCCCTCGCCGCGGCCGCCCTGCTCGCCCTGGCCCTGGCCGCCTGCGCCCCGCAGGACGACGACAACTCCTCGGCGAGCGCCGCACCCTCGGCAAGCACCTCGGGCGCCGCCGCGTGCCGCCCCGCCTCGCTCGCCACCCACACCGGCGGCAAGTTCACCGTCGGCACCGACAACCCGGCGTACGCCCCCTGGTTCGTGGACGACAAGCCGTCCAACGGCAAGGGCTACGAGTCGGCCGTCGCCTACGCGGTGGCCAAGCAACTCGGCTACGGCGCCGACCAGGTGGTGTGGCAGAAGGTGCCGTTCAACAGCGCCTTCTCCCCCGGTGCCAAGTCCTTCGACGTGGACATCAACCAGGTCTCCATCACCGACGAGCGCCGCAAGACGGTGGACTTCTCCCCCGGCTACTACGACGTGCGGCAGGCCGTCGTGGCACCCAAGGGGTCGAAGATCGCCGGGGCGCACTCCCTGGCCGACCTGAAGAACGCGAAGCTGGGCGCCCAGGTCGGCACCACCAGCCTCGACGTCATCGACGACGTCGTGAAGCCGACCAAGCAGCCCGCCGTCTTCCAGCGCAACGACCTCGCCGTGGCCGCCCTGAAGAACGGCCAGGTCGACGGCATCGTGGTCGACCTGCCGACCGCGTTCTACATCACCGGCTCCGAGATCCCCACGGCCACCGTCGTCGGGCAGTTCGCCACCACCGGCACCAAGGGCGCCGCCGCCGAGCAGTTCGGCCTGGTGCTGGACAAGGGCAGCAAGCTCACCTCCTGCGTCTCGCAGGCGGTCACCACGCTCCGTTCGAACGGCACGCTGGCCGCCCTGGAGAAGAAGTGGCTGTCGGACGCGGTGGACGCCCCGGTGCTCAAGTGACCGTCCAGGACCAGCGGGCGGACGACCGGGAGGGCGGCCCGGCCAAGGCGGGCGCGGACCCGTACCGGCCCTCCGCGCGGCGGCTGGCCCGCGAGCGCTATCGGCGCCGCCGCACCCGCCGCGCCTTCGCCGTCGCCGCCGCCAGCACGGCGGCGACGGCGGCCGTGCTGTACGCGCTGATCGTCAACTCGCCCGGCTGGGACCGCACCCGGCAGACGTTCTTCGACGCCCACTACGCGCGGATCTCGCTGCACCCGGTGCTGCACGGCCTGTGGCTGAACCTGCGGCTGCTGGTGGTGTGCGGGGCGGTCGTCCTGGTCGCCGGGCTGCTGATGGCCCTGCTGCGCACCCTGCGCGGCCCGGTGTTCTTCCCCGTCCGCGCCCTGGCGACGGCCTATGTCGACTTCTTCCGCGGGCTGCCGCTGATCATCTGCATCCTGCTGTGCGTCTTCGGCATCCCGGCGCTGCGGCTGACCGGGGTGACCAACAACCCGGTGCTGCTGGGCGCCTTCGCACTCTGCCTGACCTACACCGCCTACGTGGCCGAGGTGTTCCGCGCCGGCATCGAGAGCGTGCACCCCAGCCAGCGCGCCGCCGCCCGCTCGCTGGGCCTGAGCAACGCGCAGGCGATGCGGCACGTCGTGCTGCCGCAGGCGGTGCGCCGGGTGGTGCCGCCGCTCCTCAACGACCTGGTCTCCCTCCAGAAGGACACCGGCCTGGTCTCGATCGGCGGCGCGGTGGACGCGGTCTACGCGGCGCAGATCATCGCCAGCCGCGACTTCAACTACACGCCCTACGTCATCGCGGGCCTGATCTTCGTGGTGATCACCATCCCCATGACGCGCTTCACCGACTGGGTGGCCGCGCGGATGAACCGGCGGCAGTCGCAGGGAGGCGCGGTATGAGCGCGACGGACCCGCTGGAGGCGGCGGAGGGCGCCGCGGCGGCGAAGCCGTCCGCTGCCCCCGAGGACGCCGCGCCGGTGCTGCGGCTGGAGGCCGTACGCAAGACCTACGGCGGCAGCGTGGTGCTGCGCGACATCGCCCTGGAGGTGCCCGCGCACACCGTCACCGCGCTCATCGGCGCCTCCGGCTCGGGCAAGTCCACGCTGCTGCGGTGCGCGAACCTGCTGGAGGAGGTGGACGACGGGGCGATCTTCCTCGACGGCGAGGAGATCACCGACCCGCGCGCCGACGTGGACGACGTACGGCGCCGGATCGGCGTCGTCTTCCAGGCGTACAACCTCTTCCCGCACATGACGGTGCTGGACAACATCACGCTCGCGCCGCGCCGTGTGCACAAGGAGCCCCGGGCGCAGGCCGAGGCCCACGCCAAGGAACTGCTGGAGCGGCTGGGCCTGGCCGACCGCGCCCGGGAGTACCCCGACCGGCTCAGCGGCGGCCAGCAGCAGCGGGTCGCGCTGCTGCGCGCGGTCGCCACCCGGCCGCGGCTGCTGCTCCTGGACGAGATCACCGCCGCGCTCGACCCGGAACTGGTCGGCGAGGTCCTGTCGGTTGTCCGCGACCTCAAGGAGCAGGGCATGACGATGGTGATCGCCACCCACGAGATGGCGTTCGCCCGCGAGGTCGCCGACCAGGTGTGCTTCCTGGACGGCGGGGTGGTCCTGGAGCGCGGCACCGCGGCCGAGGTGTTCGGTGCCCCGCGCGAGCAGCGCACCCGGGAGTTCCTGCGGCGCGTCACGGAGTCCGGCCGGCTGTGAGCCGCGGGCGCGGTGCAGGTCGAAGCGGCGGGCGCGGGGGCCGTGCCGGTCGTACCGGCCGCGGCGGCCGGTACGGCCGAGATCGCGCCCGCGCCCGTCAGCCGAGCCGCTTGGTCAGCAGCTCGAACTCCAGGTCGTCGCGGGTCGGCAGGCCGAACCGCTCCTGGCCGTAGGGGAAGGGCGACATCTCGCCGGTGCGGGCGTAGCCGCGGCGCACATACCAGGCGATCAGCTCCTCGCGGGCGCTGATCACGGTCATGTGCATCTCGGACACGCCCCACTCCTGGGCGGCCACCCGTTCGGCCTCGGCGATGATCAGCTTGCCCAGGCCCGCGCCCTGGAGCTTCGGGCGGACCGCGAACATCCCGAAGTAGGCGTGCAACCCGCGGTGTTCGAGCTGGCAGCAGGCCACGAGCCCGCCGTCGCGCTCCACCGCCAGCATCATGCTGTCGGGCTTCTCCACCACGTCCAGCACGCCCTGCGGGTCGGTGCGCTGCCCCTCGAGGAGGTCCGCCTCGGTAGTCCACCCGGCGCGGCTCGCGTCGCCCCGGTAGGCGGACTCGACCAGGTCCACAAGGGCGGGCACGTCGGCCGCGGTCGCGGGACGGAAGCTGAGGGATGCGGTGTCCATGCCGGTCAGATTATCGAAGGCGGGCGCCGCGGCCGAGGCCCGCGCAGGCATCGGAACGACATCACACCGGCCGCGCGGGGGGCCGGGGTCTGGGGTCTGGGGGCCGGGGGCTGGGGGCGCGCGTGGGGCGGCGCGCACTCCCCCGGGCACTCCCGCGCGCTCGTCTGCGCGCCCGCGGGGCCGGGTAGGACCCGAACGGACGGACGAACGGGGCGGCAGGGCGAAGAGAAGAACGGGGGGCCGAGCACCGATGGGCGAACCGCTGCTGGTCGCATGGCTCCTCGTCGCGCTGAGCGCCGCGTCGGCCGCGTCCTGCCTCGCGCGGGCGAAGGACCGGGGCGAGGCCGTGATGGGCGCCGGCATGGCGGTGATGGCGGTGCCCGCCTCCGTCCTCGACCCGCACCGCTGGGTCGCCCCGGTCTTCGCGGTCGTCTACGCGGCCGCCGCGCTGCGCGCCCTGCTCCCGGGCACCCATGCCGCCGGCCACCGGGTGCACCACGTGGTCTGCTCGGCCGCGATGGTCTACATGGCCGTGGCCATGGCCCAGGCACCCCCGGGCGACGGCCACGCCATGGCGATGGGCGGCGCGGGCACCCCGGCGGCGACCGGCCTGCTCCTCGCCTACTTCGCGGTCTACGTCCTGCGCGCCGGCGTCCGCCTCGCCTTCCCACCCCTGCCGGCCACCGGCGCCCTCATACCCGGCGTACCCGGCACACCAGGCGCACCAGGCCCAGGCGGCGGCGCGAGCGGACCCGTCCCGCTGCGGCACTCCGCCGAAGTCGCGGCCGCCTGCCGGGTGTCCATGGCCCTCGGCATGCTCGTGATGCTGCTCCTGCTGTAGTGCGGCAGTCCCGCTGTGGGGCGCCGGCGTGGTGCCGTGGCCAAAGGCGGCAGGGCGCAATGAGTTGTACGTCACATCGGCGTCCTTGCCGCGTCACAGTGCGCGGGGCGGCTCCTAGGGTGATCGGCATGACGGTCCCGTGTGTGCTGCTGGTTCTCGGCGCACTTGCGGCGGCGATGGCGCCGCGTCTGCTCGCCCGTGCCGAATGGCCCGAGCGCGAGCCGGTACTCGCCCTGTGGGTGTGGCAGTGCGTCGTCGCCGCGGTGCTGCTGTGCTGCGTGTCCGCGATGGCGCTGACCGCGTCCGCCGCCTGGGCGGCGGTGCGCGGCCATGTCTTCGCGTTCGCGCCGCACGGCGTCGAGGACGCCTACGGGCTGGCCGGGTACGGACGTTGGGCGGGCACCCTCGCGGTCGCGCTCGCCCTCGGCGGCGTGTGGACCGCCGCGATGCTCACCCGCGAGGTGCGTGCCGCACGCGGCCGGCGCCGCTCCCGCCGGGCCGAACTCCAGGTGCGCTCGCCGCGGCTGCCCGGGGAGACGGTGCCGCCCGGCGAGCGGCTGGTCGTACTGGAGGACCACCGCTGCGACGCGTGGTGGCTGTCGGGCGCGCGGCCGCAACTGGTGATCACCACCGCCGCGCTGGGCCGGCTCAAGGGCCGCCAGCTCGACGCCGTCCTCGCCCACGAGCAGGGCCACGCCCGCGCCCGCCACGACCTGCTGCTGCACTGCGCGGGCGCGCTCGCGGGCGGCTTCCCCCAGGTCCCGGTCTTCGCCGCCTTCCGCGACCAGGTGCACCACCTGGTCGAACTGGCCGCCGACGACACCGCCTCGCGCCGTTTCGGCCGGCTCACCACGGCCCTGGCACTGGTAGAACTCAACGAACCCCGCGGTGTCTTCGGCCCCTCCCCGCAGCCGCTGGCCGAGCTGCCGGGCCGGGTCAACCGCCTGCTGGCGCCGGCCCCGCGGCTGCCGGTCGCGCAGCGGCTGCGCCTGACGGTCCTGGCCCTGCTGGTACCCGCGGTGCCGCTGATCATCACCTTCGGCCCGGGCCTGCATGCCCTGACCTGAACCGGCCGGGACCGGCCGGGACCGTCCGCGGCTATCCCGGGTCGGCCCGCGCCGCCCCACCCGCCGAGCATCCGAACCGCCGCGGAACGCGTCTGGAATGCTGGACCCAGCGACCACTACCGGGGAGGCACCATCAAGGCGGTCATGTTCGATTTCTCGGGCACCCTGTTCCGGATCGAGCCCTGCGAGCGCTGGCTCCGGGGCGCGCTCGCGGCCGAGGGCGTCGAGGCGACGGACAACGAAGTCACCACGTACGCACGGGAGTTGGAGCGGGCGGGGGCGCAGCCCGGCGGGGCGCCACCGGAGGCGCTGCCGGCGGAGCTGACCGAGCTGTGGCAGACCCGGGACCTCACCGCGGAGCGGCACCAGGCGGCGTACACGGCCCTGTCCCGGTCGGCGGGCCTGCCCTGGGACATCCACGACACGCTGTACGAGCGGCACCGCAGTCCGGCGGCGTGGCAGCCGTACCCGGACACCGCGCGGGTACTGGCCGCACTGCGTGAGCGCGGGGTGCCGGTGGCGGTGGTGAGCAACATCGGGTGGGACCTGCGGCCGGTCTTCCGGGTGCACGGCGTGGCGGACCTCGTCGACGCCTTCGTGCTCAGCTATGAGCACGAGGTGCAGAAGCCCGACCCGCGGCTGTTCCAGGTGGCGCTCGACGCGCTCGGCGCCGGCGGCGAGGCGGCCCGCGAGACGGTGATGGTCGGCGACAGCGCGCAGGCCGACGGCGGCGCGACGGCGCTGGGGTGCCGGTTCCTGCTGGTGGACCCGCTGCCGGTCGCGGACCGGCCCGACGCGCTGCTGGCCCTGCTGGACCCGCCGGCCTCGTCCGGCGCGCGTCAGGACGCCGGGGCCGGGCGCCAGGAAGCGGGCGGCAACGGACCGTAGAACGGCACAACCGGGCGTCCGCTCCGACGATCCCCCGTGTCGTCGGAGCGGACGCCCGATCCCCGTACACCCGCCACTATCTGGCCCGGCGAGCCGCGTTGAGTATATTGGCTCAGAGCCAGTCAACGCAGGAGTTCATCATGTCCCCTCGCAGCGCATCGGTCAATGAAGCGATGCGACAGCGTTCGCGCGAACGCCTGTTGCAGGCGACCGTCGAGCTGGTCGAGGAACGCGGCTACGAGGCCACGACACTGGCCGACATCACCAAACGCGCCGGTTCCGCCCGCGGCCTGGTGTCGTACTACTACTCGGGGAAACGGGCGCTGGTGCAGTCCGCGGTGCACCGGCTGATGAACCGGGAGCTGGCCGCGGCGCTGGCGGCCGAACCCGAGCCGGCCGACGGCGACGAGGTGCTGGCCCGCGCGATCGACGCGATCCTCGGGCTGACCGTCACGCACACCAAGCTGATGCGCATCCACATGTCCCAGATCCTGGCCGACGAGGGCTTCATCCAGTGCCCGGAGCAGCAGCGGCTGGCGGCACTGCTGGAGGAGGCCGTGGTGCGGTGGGGTTCGGAGACCGCGCGGGAGGAGTACCGGCTGCTGCGCGCGCTGCTGATGGGCGCGACCGTGGCGCTGCTGCTGCCGGGCGCGCCGATGCCGGTGGCGCGGCTGCGGTCGGAGCTGTTCCAGCGCTACCGCCTGGACTGGCAGTTGGGGGTGCCGCCCTGCGCGCAGGACCCGCGCGAGCCGGCCGGCCTCCCCGACGCCGCCACCCCCCTCAAACCCGCCTGACCCGGCCGCGGTCGCGGCTGCCGATCGGCGCCGCCCGGACCACGGAGTTCGGGCCCCGCGCGCGCTGCCGCCCGGGGCGTGGATCGTGGACTCGGGTGCGGGGCAGGGGGGTTGAGCCAGTAGAGTGACGGACTGTGACTGCGCGACCGTTGGACGAGATTGTCGAGGCGGGCTGGGCGAAGGCGCTCGAGCCCGTGGCGGACCGGATCGCGGCGATGGGGGACTTCCTCCGCGCCGAGATCGCCGCGGGCCGTACGTACCTGCCCTCGGGGGCCAACGTGCTGCGCGCCTTCCAGCAGCCCTTCGACGAGGTGAAGGTGCTCATCGTCGGCCAGGACCCGTACCCGACGCCGGGGCACGCGGTCGGGCTGAGCTTCTCCGTCGCGCCGGAGGTGCGGCCGCTGCCGGGCAGTCTGGAGAACATCTTCCGCGAGCTGCACAGCGACCTCGGCGCGCCCCGGCCCTCCAACGGCGACCTGACCCCCTGGACGCGGCAGGGCGTACTGCTGCTCAACAGGGCGCTGACCACGGCCCCGCGCCGCCCGGCCGCCCACCGCGACAAGGGCTGGGAGCAGGTGACCGAGCAGGCGATCCGGGCACTGGCCGCCCGCGGCCGCCCGCTGGTGTCGATCCTGTGGGGCCGCGACGCCCGCAACGCGCGCCCCCTGCTCGGCCCGCTGCCCGCGATCGAGTCCGCGCACCCCTCGCCGATGTCGGCGGACCGCGGCTTCTTCGGTTCGCGCCCCTTCAGCCGGGCCAACGACCTGCTCGTGCAGCAGGGCAGTCAGCCTGTGGACTGGCAACTGCCCTGAGCCGGGCCGCGGGGTAGTCTGCCCGGGTGACGACGCATTCCAACACCCCGGCCGGCTGGTACGCCGACCCGCAGGGCACTCCGAATCTGCTGCGGTACTGGGACGGCGCCCAGTGGACCGAGCACACCAACCCCGGCCAGGTCCCGGGCCAGCAGAAGCCCTCACAGGAGGGCGGCAGCGCCTGGGAGCTGGACGTCAGCCGCTCGCCCGACCCCGCGCGCATCCAGCACCAGGTACAGGGCCAGGCGGGCGTCGCCTCGCCCGGCTACGGCGGTGGCACCCTGTTCACCGAGCCGGTCCTGGTGGTGAACCAGAAGGCGAAGCTGATCGAGCTGGTCAACGAGTACACCGTCTTCGACCAGAACGGCCGGACCCTCGGCTCGGTGGTGGAGGTCGGCCAGAGCACCGCGAAGAAGGTGCTGCGCTTCGTCTCCAGCGTGGACCAGTTCCTCACCCACAAGCTGGAGGTGCGCGACGCGCAGGGCGTGCCGCAGCTGGTGCTCACCCGCCCGGCGAAGCTGATCAAGTCCAAGGTGCAGGTGCACCGGGCGAACGGCGAGCCGCTGGGCGAGATCGTCCAGCAGAACGCCTTCGGCAAGATCAAGTTCGGCTTCATGTACAACGGCCAGCAGATAGGCGCGATCAAGGCCGAGAACTGGCGGGCCTGGAACTTCGCCATCGTGGACCACACCGACACCGAGATCGGCCGGATCACCAAGACGTGGGAGGGCCTGGCGAAGACGATGTTCACCACCGCCGACAACTACGTCCTCCAGATCCACCGGCAGCTGGCCGACCCGCTGCTGAGCATGGTCGTGGCGTCCGCGCTCACCGTGGACACCGCGCTCAAGCAGGACTCGCGCGGGCTCGGCTGACACGTGCGGGAGTCCTTCGGGCAGCCGGGCGCGGACGGCGCCGGCCCGTGGGTGCTGGGGATCGACTCCGGCGGCTCGGGCGTACGCGTCGGGCTCGCGCCCGCCGGTGCGCCGGCGGCCGCAGCCGTGGCCGCGGCCGACCGCCCCGCGGTCACCGGCCCGCACGGCATCGACGCGGCGAGCCTGCTGACGCGGGTACGGCCGCTGGCCGCGGAGCTGATGGCGTCCGCAGGGGCCGAGCGGATCGCGGCGGCCTGTGTCGGCGCGGCCGGGATGGCCACGCTCGGCGACGACCTGCGCGCCCACCTGCCGGCCGCGCTCGCCGACGCCTTCGGGGTACGGCACCTCGCGCTGGCCGGCGACGCGGTGACGGCGTACGCGGGCGCGCTCGGGCTGCGCCCCGGAGTGGTGGTGGCCGCGGGCACCGGGATGATCGCGCTGGGCACCGGCGCGGACGGCGGCGGCTGGCGGCGCGCGGACGGCTGGGGCCATCTGCTGGGCGACGCCGGCGGCGGCGCCTGGATCGGCCGCGCGGGCCTGGACGCGGCCATGCGCGCCCACGACGGGCGCGCCGGCGGCTCCGCGGCGCTGCTGGCCGCGGCCCGGGAGCGCTTCGGGCCGCTGGACACGCTGCCGGGGCAGCTCTACCCGCGGCCCGACCGCGCCGCCGTGCTCGCCTCCTTCGCGCCCGACGTGGCCCGGCACAGCGGCAGCGACCCGGTGGCCGAGGGCATCCTGCGGCAGGCCGCGGCGCACATCCTCGAGGCGGCCGCCGCCGTACGGCCCGGCCCCGGCCCGGTCGACGTGGCGCTGGCCGGCGGGCTGTTCCGGATGGGCGAGCCGCTGCTCGGCCCGCTGCGGCAGCAGGCGGCCGGACTGCTGCCCGGGGCCGCCCTGGTGCCGGCCGCGGGCGACCCGCTGGACGGCGCCCTGCTGATCGCGGACGCCCTGCGGCACGGCCCGCTGCCACTGCCCGCCGACCCGGGCCTGCTCTCGGTCACGGTGGCGGACCGCCCGCGGACGCCGCCGCGGGCACGACCGGAACCGTAGGACCCCCGATCGCGGGGCAGCCGCCGTTCGGGACACCCCAGGCGTACCGCCCGTCACACCCCGCCGTCGAAACGGACACTTCCGGGCAGGTCCGACCTCCTTCGCACCCGGGCGAACAAGGAGGCGGCGCAACGCGTTAGCATGCGTCGCCATGAGCAATGCCACAGGGCCCGCCTCCGGCCTCCCCGTTCGAATGCCGCGTCCGCGCCAGCCGGGACGACACCGCCGCCCGGAGGCGCTCAGCGCGCCCGAGGGTTCCCCGGCGCTGGTCCTCGCCGTGCCGGGCACCCCGACCGCAGCGGCGCTCAGCCTGGCCGAGGAGGTCGTGAGCATCGCCCGCTCGGAGCTGTCCGGGCTCGACCCCCGGATCGCCTTCGTGGACGGCGAGGACGGCGAACTGGGCGACTTCCCGTCGCTGCGCGGCGTTCTCGACCAGCTGGCGGTCGAACGGCCCGGAGAGGACACCTCGGCGGTCGTGGTGCCCCTGCTGGCCGGCCCCGAGGCGGCGGCGCTGCGCCGGATCAGGCAGGCCGTGGTCGACAGCAAGGCCCAGGTGGAGCTGACCGACGTGCTCGGCCCGCACCCGCTGCTCGCCGAGGCGCTGCACGTGCGGCTGTCGGAGGCGGGGCTCGCGCGCGCCGACCGCGCCCGGCTGTTCACGGTCGCCACGGCGGCCGACGGCATCATCCTGGCCACGGTGGGCGGCGAGGAGGCCGCGCAGGCGGCCGGCGTGACCGGGCTGCTGCTGGCCGCGCGGCTCGCGGTGCCGGTGCTGGCCGCGGCGCTGGACGTGGACGGCGCGATCGCGACCACCGCCGAGCAGCTGCGGGCGTCGGGCTCCTCCACGCTGGCGCTGGCGCCGTGCCTGATCGGCCCGGAGATCGCCCCGCAGCTGCTGCACACCGCGGCGGAGGAGGCGGGCTGCTCGGGCGCCGACGCGCTGGGGCCGTACCCGGCCGTCGGCAAGCTCGTGGTGACGCAGTACGCCACGGCGCTGGGCATCGCGCTCCAGCCCGCCCAGCCGGGCGGCGCGCAGCAGCAGTAGCGGCCCGTCACAGGGCCGCCAGGACGCGAACGGCGCGGGCGCCTCCCCGGGTTGCCGAGGGGGCGCCCGCGCCGTGCGCGGGACGTACGGTGCCGCGGCCCGAGGGGCGAGCCGGCGGCCTGACGGGCGGCCGACGGGCGGACGGGCGCGCGACTCAGGCGAACAGCACGCAGGACACCGCGGGCAGCTGGAGCGCACCGGACCGCGCGGGCATCCCGGTGGCCTCGTCGACGTCGAACCAGGTCACGTCGCCGGAGCGCTCGTTGGCGGCGTACAGGCGGGTGCCGGACGGGTCGAGGGTGAGGTGGCGCGGCCAGGAGCCGCCGCAGTCCACGGTGTCGAGGAGTTCGAGCTGCTCGCCGCTGTCGTCCAGGCGGAGCACCGCGATGCTGTCGTGGCCGCGGTTGGCGGCCCAGGCGAAGCGGCCGTCGGGCGAGACCACCAGCTCCGAGGGGTAGTTGTCGCCCGTGGCGCCCTCGGGCAGCACCCGCGTCTCGGCGAGCGGCCGCAGGCTGCCCTTGTCCGCGTCGAAACGGCAGACGGTGACGACGGAGTCCAGTTCGTTCAGCACGTAGGCGTGGCCGCCGCGGGGGTGGAAGGTCAGGTGGCGCGGGCCGATGCCGGAGCGCAGGCCGAGTTCGCGTTCCACCTCCAGCTCGCCGGCGGACGGCTCCAGTTCGCACACCCGGACCGAGTCGGTGCCCAGGTCGACGGTGAGCAGCCAGCGGCCGCTGGGGTCGGGCACCACCGCGTGGGCGTGCGGGGCCTCCTGGCGCTGCCGGTTCGGGCCGTCGCCCTCGTGCTTCAGGACGCAGCGCACCGCGCCGAGCGCGCCGCCCTCCTCGACGGCGAGCACGCTGACGCTGCCGGGCGCCGCGTAGTTGGCGGTGGCCAGGTGGCCGCGGTGCAGCGCCAGGTGCGTCGGGGAGCCGCCGCGCACCGGGACGGGCGCGCCGAGCAGCTTGGGGGCGGCCGGGTCGGCGAGCGAGAAGGCGGCCGCGGTGCCCTCCGGTTCGCTCTCGCCGACCGTGTAGAGGGTGCCGCCGTCGGCGGACAGGGCCAGGAAGGACGGGTTCGCCACTTCCGCGGTGTGGCCGAGCGCGGTCAGCGCGCCCGTGCCCGGGTCGACCTCGGCGGCGGTGAGCCCGCGCCCGCCCGCCGACGTGAACGACCCGATGTACGCATGTCCGGCCACTTGCCGTACCTCTTCCGACTGACGTCTTTACGGCGGCTGAGAGTAGTACCTGTGGCGGTCCACGTCGCCCCCGGGTCACCCGGTGGGGGCATGGCGGACCCCCGGCGCGACGCGCGCGGTCGCGGCCGGGGGTCCGGTTTGCGCGGCCGGACGGTCAGAAACCGCCGTAGGACGACACGGTGTAGGCGCAGTCGGTGTAGTAACTGCCCGAACGCAGCGTCTCGGAATCCGCGTGGGAGGTCGCGGAGGAGTCACCCGACGGTTTGTGCAGGAAGTAGATGGTGCCGGTCGGCAGGTAGATGGTCTTCTGCGGGTAGTGCTTGCCGCTGGCCTGGCAGGCGCTGCCCTGCGCGCTGATCTCGCTGGAGTAGTCCGAGCAGCTGCTGCACGCCGGCAGGGTGAAGCTGCCGGTGACCTTGCCGGTGTAGAGGATCTCGACCGGGTCGGGGCTGTCGTTGCTGACGATCAGTTTGATGCTGCCGCCGGAGGCCATCGTGGGCACGTGCTTGCCCGCGGCGGACTCCTCCTTGGCGATCTCGGCGGCGATGGCGAACTTCTTGGCCAGCGCGTGGTGCGTGTCGTGCGGGTACTTGTCGGTGAAGTCGTTCATCGTGGTGAGCGCGGAGTCGAAGTCGCCGGACTTGTACTGGTGCACGCCGCAGGCGTAGGTGCCGGACTCCACATGGCTGTCGGCGCGCGAGGAGTCCTTGGTCAGGGCGTCCTTGGAGCTGCCCTGCGCCTTGTCGGCGAGGGTGGTGGCGAAGGAGCCGAGGCCGGTGACGCGGCTGGTCGCGCCGCAGGGGTCGCTGCCGCCGATCGCCTTGACGGCCTTGTCGATCGTGCCGCTGACGGCCGGCTCGACCTTCGCGGCCTGCGCCGACTGCGGGAAGGTGGTGAGCAGGTCGGCGAGGTCGTCCTCGTCGCCGCCGGACGCGGTGGTCTTCGAGGTGTTCTCCAGGTCGAGCACGCCGCATTCGTACAGCGACGTCGCCAGGCGGTCGTCGGGCCAGGTGGCGAGCGAGCCGAGGCCGTCCTTGCCGAACGTGCCGGGCACGCTGCGCAGGTACTTCAGCGGCGGTATGGCGTCGCAGTACTGCTGCTGGTCGTA
Organism: Actinacidiphila sp. bgisy145; assembly: GCF_057708125.1. Taxonomy (NCBI): domain Bacteria; kingdom Bacillati; phylum Actinomycetota; class Actinomycetes; order Kitasatosporales; family Streptomycetaceae; genus Actinacidiphila; species Actinacidiphila sp. bgisy145. The sequence continues at coordinate 6,008 of NZ_JBYIRL010000022.1, read as the reverse complement.
GGGGGCGGCGACGGTCCGGTAGAAGGTCCGCATCCGGTCCGGCACGAGCTTCGCGGCCTTGGAGCCGGAGTGGTGCTTCTTCAGGTCGCGGTAGGAGTCCAGGGCCGAGGTGTAGTTGGGCTGGGCGGTGGCGAAGTCCTTGCCCTTGGCGGCGGTCACCTTGCCGTCGGCGGCGGCGAGGCGGTCCAGCAGCATCTTCTGCGTGGCGTCGTCGCGCGCGTGGTCGTAGAGGACGACGCCGCCGGCCGGTACGGCCAGCAGCACCAGGCCGATGACGACGGCGACCGGGGCCAGCGGCGGCCAGGACAGGCGGGTGCGCAGGCCGCGCCACGCGCCGTGCGCGGCGGCCAGCAGGAGGAAGGCCAGGTATCCGTAGCGGACGCCGCCGGCGACGCCGTCCGGCTTGGCGGGGAGCGCGACCACCAGCAGGACGGCGGTGGCGATCAGGCAGACCGCGAGGCCCAGCCAGCGGCGCATGGCGGCGTAACCGAGGCCGAGGCCGCTGAGGTTGAGCAGGCCGACCGCGACGGCCCGCAGCGTGTCGGCGGGCGGGCGGGGCGCGGCGGGCGGGGCGGGTGGCGGCAGGGGGAACCCGGCGCCGCTGCCGGGCGGGCCGAAGCCGCCGGCGGGGGCGCCGTACGCGCCGTAGCCGCCGTAGCCGCCCGCGGTGGGCGGTCCCGGGGGCGCCGCGGGGGGCGCCGGCGGCACGGGCGGGACCGGCGGCGGTGTGCCGTAGCCGCCCGGGGCGCCGTAGCCGGCCCCGCCCGGGGCGCCGTAGCCGCCTGTCCGCGGGGCGCCCGGGGTCGCCGCGCCCCTCGAACCGCCCGCGTCACCGGGCGGCCGCGCGTCCTGCGTCCCGCCGCCCCCGGCCTCGTTCTGCCCGTCCCAAGACACCGCGAACTCCCCCCACCCTCGGTCACCGTCGTCGCCGTCCGCGGGCACGCGTGATCACGCCCGCACGTGGGCGGAGCCTATGCGTACCGGCCGCTTCCTGCCCGTAAATATAAAGATTCCGTCAACAGACCGCCGGTTCCCGCCGGGACGGACTTTTCCGTCCGGCCAGGCGGTGGCTCGAAATGATCGTCGGCCGCACGCCCGTCGGTACGGTGAATATGCCAAGAACACAGCCGTGAGGGGACCACCGGCCCATGCCCGTCGACGCCCTGGACGCCCGTATCCTGCGGCTGCTCCTGAAGCAGCCGCGCACCAGCGTCCGCGAGTACGCCCGCATCCTCGGCGTCGCCCGCGGCACCCTCCAGGCGCGGCTGGACCGCATGGAGCGCGACGGTGTGATCACCACCGCGGGCCCGCGCGTCTCCCCCGCCGCGCTCGGCCACCCGGTGCTGGCGTTCGTGCGGATCGAGGTGACGCAGGGCCAGCTCGACGGGGCCGGCGCGGAGTTGGCGGCGGTGCCCGAGGTCATCGAGGCGTTCTCGATCACCGGCGGCGGCGACCTGCTCGCCCGGGTCGTGGCCCGCGACAACGCGCACCTGGAGGACGTCATCCAGCAGCTCATACGGCTGCCGGGCGTGGTCAGGACGCGCACCGAGATCGCGCTGCGGGAGCGCGTCGCCGAACGGGTGCTGCCGCTGGTGGAGTCGGTGAAGCAGGCGGCGGAGCAGCCGCCGCGCACCGGGGAGCCGGACACCGCCGCCGAGGGCGGCGGAGGGGAGAGCGGCGGAGGGAATGGCGGGGCGGGTGAGGACACCGCCGCACCGGTGCCCTCACCCGCCCCGGACATCCCCGCGGTGCCGTCCCAGGCGCAGCGGCACCAGGCGCCCTCCCACGGGCCGTCGGCTCAGCGCGCCGCCAGGTAGTCCTTCGCCTCCTGGGGCGCCTTGGCCGGGGACCCGGCGTCGAACGGCGGCTGCGGGTCGTACTCGATGGCGAGTTGGAACGCCTGGGCGGCCACCGGGCCCTCGATGAGCTCGGCCAGCCGCAGCGCCATGTCGATGCCGGCGGAGACGCCCGCGGCGGTGATGATGCCGCCGGGCTGCTCCACCACGCGCTGCTCGGTGTAGGCGGCGCCGAAGGACTCCAGCCGCGCGACCTCGCTCCAGTGGGTGGTGGCGGCGAGTCCGTCCAGCAGCCCGGCGGCGCCCAGCAGCAGCGAGCCGGTGCACACGGACGTGGTCCAGGTGGTGGTGGCGTGCACGCGGCGCATCCAGTCCAGCAGCGCCGCGTTGTCCAGGTTCCGCCGCGCGCCGGGCCCTCCCGGCACCAGCAGCACATCGGCGGACACGATGTCGTCGAAGGTCGCGGTGGGGACGACGGTCAGCCAGCCGGCGTCGTCGGTGACCGGCGCGGCGGACCGCGCGGCGAAGACCAGCTCGGCGCCGGACAGCAGCCGCAGCACCTCGTAGGGGCCGACGGCGTCGAGCGAGGTGAAGCCGTCGAAGACGGGGACGACGATACGCACGGGCGATACCTTTCGGTAATGATCATTTTCGGGCGCGTCCGGTGCGGTCCTCCGCCCGGGCCGCCCGCTGTCAGAACGGCGGTACGACTGCGTCCGCCGGCAGGGCCCGGGATACGGGCGCGGGCCCGTCGGCCGGCCGGTCCGCGGATACGGGCGCGGATGCCGCGAAGTGCCGCCGGTACTCGCCCGGGGTGACCTGGACCCGGCGCTTGAAGCTGCGGTGCAGCGTCTCGACCGTGCCGAACCCGCAGCTGCGGGCGACCGCGTCGATCGTGGTGCCGGTCGACTCCAGCAGCCGCCGCGCGGCCTCGATCCGGGCCTGCTCGACGTACGCCGCCGGGGTACGGCCGGTCTCGGCGCGGAAGACGCGGGTGAAGTGGCGCTCGCTCATCCCGGCGCGGGCGGCGAGCACCGGCACCGCGAGGTCCTCGCCGAGGTGGTCGGCGATCCAGTCGAGGACCTCCCGCAGCGTGGAGCGCTCCGGGCGCTGCGCGGCGAGCTGGGTGCTGAACTGGGCCTGGCCGCCGGGGCGCTGCACGAACATCACCAGGTGGCGCGCGATGGTGCGGGCCGTCTCGGGCCCGTGGTCCGCCTCGACCATGGCCAGCGCGAGGTCGATGCCCGCGGTGACCCCGGCGGAGGTCCACACCTCGCCGTCGCGGACGAAGATCGGGTCGGGGTCCACGGTGACGGCCGGGTAGCGCTCGGCGAGGGCGGCGCACTTCGTCCAGTGCGTGACGGCGCGCCGCCCGTCGAGCAGCCCGGTCTCGGCGAGCAGGAACGCGCCGGTGCACACCGACGCGACCCGGCGGGCGCGGCGCGCGGTCGCCGCGAACCATCCGACGAACTCCCGGTCCCCGCAGACCCGGTGGACGCCCGGGCCGCCGACGGCGACCAGCGTGTCCACCGGGCGGTCGTCCTGGGCGGCGGCCCGGGTCGGCGTCACCACGAGCCCGCTGCTGGACGTGACCGGATCGGGCCCGGGCGCGACCACCTCGATCACGCTCCGCCCGGGCGCGCGGCCCCGCGGCCCGTCGGCGCGGGCGGCCGCCAGCCGGCCGGCGTTCGTGAACACCTCGTGCGGCCCGGTCAGGTCGAGGATCTGGAAGTTCGGGTAGACGGCGAAGACGGTCCGGCTGCTGGTCACCCGGCCATCGTGGGCGCGAGCGGGGAATGGCGGCAAGGACACGGCTATGACGATTCCGGCCACCGCGCCGGGCGGTGGAGTCATCTACGCGCGTCCGCCCTCTGGCGGACGCGCGTAGAAACGCGCATCATGGCCGTGCCCCACCGCACTGCCGCCCCACCGTCCCCACCCGGCACGGCCGCAGGCGCCCGCCCGTTCCCGGGCCGCCGCCCGTTCGCGGCGCCGCGCGCGGCTCCACGAGGCACCACGGGCACGTCGCAGACCGCACGTCGCACAGGGCACACCGCACCCAGCACGCCGCACCCGGTTCCGGCCGTACGCCGGGACACCGCCGTACAGGTAGTTGTCATGCACGCGACATTTCTTCCCCCCCACCCCACCCGAAGTCGAAAGGAACCCGACATGGCTTGCGGATCGACCAGCCTCTGGGCAGGCGAGAGCACCTGGTTCTGCTGCGGCAGCTCCTGGGGCCCCTGCGGCAGCGCCGGCACCGGCGCCTGCGGCACCTGCCAGTCCAGCTCCCACATGGCCGCCTGGCCCAACACCACCGCCGCCTGCTACGCGATCACCCGGCCCGACGTGTGCGGCGAGGGCATCCCGCGGCGCGGCTGCGGCTCGGTGATGAACGTCAAGCACCAGTGCTCCGGCGCGCAGGTGTGCGTCACCGTCGCCGACTGCGGCCCGCGCACCCAGAGCTTCTGCGGCGAGGCCACCTGCTGCAACGGCAGCTGCCGCACCAACCGCGTGATCGACCTGACCCCCGCGGCCTTCTCCGCGATCGGCAGCCTCAGCTCCGGCATGCTGCCGGTCTACATCTACGAGTGACCCGGCCCGGAAGGAGGAGCACCGACATGAGCAACCACCAGGACCCCAGGGGCCGTTCCGGCTTCGACCGCAGGCGCTTCCTGACCACCGCCGCGCTCGGCGGGGCCACCATCGTGGGCGCCTCGGCGCTCGGCGGGCTCGATGCCGACGCCGCGTTCGCCGCACCCGGCCCGTCGCTCGACCCGGCGATCACCAGATCGACCTTCGCCGAGGGCCGGATCACCGCCATCAACGGCTCCGTGCTGGAAGTGGCCGGCTCGACCGGCGAGCGGCACCTGATCCAGCTCACCAACGCCACCAGCGTCTGGAAGCTGCGCACCACCACCGCCGAGGCGATCGAGGTCGGCGACGGGCTGTACGCGCGGGGTGTGGACATGCCCGACGGCACCATCGCCGCTGACGCGGTGTGGGTGAACATCGTCAACCTGTTCTGCACGGTGCGCGGCATCGCCAAGGACCGCCTGCACCTCACCCACGGCGACGGCAACCACGCCGTGGTGGGCCGGATCGTGCCCGAGACGACCACCGCGTCCTACCTCGGCGGGTCGCTCACGCCGGACCTGACCCGGGTGCGGATCGGGCAGACCGCGCAGGTGCTCGGCGCGTGGCGGCCCGCGGACGACTCGGTGGACATCGCCCGCGTCACGGTCGGGCATTGAGGGGCGGCGCGATGATCCTCGACCTCGCTCCCCTGGTGTGCGGTGTACTGCTCGCGGCGACCGGGGCGGCCAAGCTGTTCGGCCGGCGCACCGCGCAGGTCGCGGCGAACACCGTGCTGGTGCGGGTGCTCGGCAACGGCCACCGGGCGGCGTTCGCGCTGCGCGCGGTCGGCGCCGCCGAACTCGCCGCCGCCGCGGGCCTGCTGGCCGTCCCGGGCACGGTGCTGCCCGGCGCGGCGACCGCGCTGCTCGGGGCGGGCTTCACCGGCTATCTCGGCTACGCGAAGGCGACCGCGCCGCAGTCCTCATGCGGGTGCAGCGCCCGCGACGAGGGCCCGATCGGGGCGCGCGCGTTCCTGCGGGCGGGCGCGGTGCTGGCCGCCGGGGTGGCCGCGGCCTTCGCGGGCACCGCCTGGTGGTCGCGGCTGGCCCGGGACCCGGGCTGGTCGGTGCTGGTGCTCGCGGCGGCCGCGGCGGCGCTGCTGGCGCTGTCCCGGGACCTGGACCGGGTGTGGATGCCGCTGCGGCGGCTGCGGGTTCGGGTGTTCGGCACCCCGCTGCCGTCCGGCCCGGGCGGGCGGGTGCCCGTCGAGGCGTCGGTGGAGTTGCTGGAGCGCTCGCTCGCCTGGCAGGCGTCCTCGCCGATCGTACGGTCCGGGCTGCTGGACTCCTGGGACGAGGGCGGCTGGCGGGTGCTGCGGTACGCCGGGGTGCACGCCGCCGCCGGGGGCGCCCGCCCGGTCAACGTGCTGTTCGCGCTGGACGACCGGGCGACCACGGACGCCAACCCGAGCCCGGCGGTGCGGGTCTCGGTGGTCGACGACCGCACCCAGGAGGTCGTACCGGTCGACCTGCTGGCGCTGTCCGGGCTGCACAGGCCGCTGCGGATGGTCTGACCCGGCCCGGGGGCGCCCCGAGGCACCCAAGGCCCCCGGGGTGGCCGCTTTCCGCGGGGAGC